>NZ_LT984803.1:1982372-2308767 GCF_900250115.1 Cupriavidus taiwanensis
AAGGGCATGAGCGAAGTCGCGCGCAACGCGCGCATGGTCAGCCGCACGCTCGATTCGCTGGTGGGCGGCACCGACGGCGTGCTCGACGAGGGCCTGTCGCTGGCCAGCCTGGGCAACCGCGACGCGCAGGGCAAGCTGTTCTTCCAGACGCGCCTGAACGACATCAAGCTGCCCGAAGGCCTGCCGCAGGGCAAAGCCGACAACCAGATCCTGGGCGTGGTCAGCGCGCTGCAGCAGCAGTATCCCGAGCGCCAGGTCGTGCTGGTGTCGAAAGACATCAACATGCGCATCAAGGCGCGCGCCCTGGGCCTGCCGGCCGAGGACTACTTCAACGACCAGGTCCTCGAGGACAAGGACCTGCTCTACGCGGGCGTGATGCAACTGCCCGGCGATTTCTGGGCCAAGCACGGCAAGGGCGTCGAAAGCTGGCAGGATCCCAAGTCCGGCGCCATGTTCTACCGGCTCACCGGCCCGCTGGTGCCGTCGTTCCTGGTCAACCAGTTCGTCTACCTCGAGCCCGTGGACGGCAGCCTGCCGCTCTATGCGCAGGTCAAGGAGATCAACGGCAAGACCGCGCTGCTGCAGACGCTGAAGGACTACACGCACCACAAGAACAACGTGTGGAGCGTGACCGCGCGCAACCGCGAGCAGAACTTCGCGCTCAACCTGCTGATGAACCCGGACATCGACTTCGTCACGCTGCTGGGCCAGGCCGGCACCGGCAAGACGCTGCTGGCGCTGGCGGCAGGCCTTGAGCAGGTGCTGGACCAGAAGCTGTACAACGAGATCATCGTCACGCGCGCGACCGTGCCGGTGGGCGAGGACATCGGCTTCCTGCCCGGCACCGAGGAAGAAAAGATGCAGCCGTGGATGGGCGCGTTCGACGACAACCTCGAGGTGCTGCAGAAGAGTGACGACAGCGCCGGCGACTGGGGCCGCGCCGCGACCCAGGAGCTGATCCGCTCGCGCATCAAGGTCAAGAGCATGAACTTCATGCGCGGCCGCACCTTCGTCAACAAGTTCGTCATCATCGACGAGGCGCAGAACCTGACGCCCAAGCAGATGAAGACGCTGGTGACGCGCGCCGGCCCCGGCACCAAGATCATCTGCCTGGGCAATATCGCGCAGATCGACACGCCCTACCTGACCGAGGGCTCGTCGGGACTGACCTACGTGGTCGACCGCTTCAAGGGCTGGAGCCACAGCGGCCATATCACGCTGGCGCGCGGCGAGCGCTCGCGCCTGGCCGACCACGCCGGCGACGTACTCTGACGCGGGCCGCGGGTCCGGGCACCCTTCCATGCGAGGGGGCGCCCGGGGCCGCCATCGTGATCGGCAAGCGCAATGCGGCTATGATGTCCGCACGTCCGCTTGTTGTCCCGCACCCCAACTGGAGGCGTCGATGAACCCACAGCATCTCCGCCTGGCCGCGCTGATCGGCGCCGCCATGGTCCTGGCCGGCCCGCTTCAGGCGCGCGCCGCGGCCGACGACCTGGTGATCCGCACCATGGGCCCGGTCAGCTACGTCTGCGGCGGCGTCGCCGAGGACGAGCGCCAGGCGCTGAGCGCGCGCGAGAAGGATTTCAATATTGGCGTGCTATTTACGCAGGGCACCGCTGGCGAGTTCCTGTCCGACGTCGCGGTCAAGCTGGTGCGCGACGAACAGGAGGTCGCAAGCTTCAACGCCGCCGGCCCCCGCTGCCTGATACGTGCGCCCGAAGGCAGCTACAATATCGAGGCCAGTTACAAGGGCCAGGCCAAGTCGATCAAGGTCAGCACCGGTACGCGCAACGCCCAGCTACGCTGGTAGCGGCAAGGCTTCCGGTGCGCCGGCAGGCCGGCGACCGGAACCCAGCGATGCCATTGCGCCGTACCCCTAGTTCTTCCAGTTCCTCCAGTCCTTCTGTGGTGCCTGGCCCGCTTGCCCGGGCCAGCCTGCCGCTGCTCTGTGCCGCCGCGCTGCTGCTGGCGGCGTGCGCCAGTTCCCCACCCACGCGCCAGGGCAACCTGCCGCGTACGCCCGGCAAGCCCATGGTCGATCCCAGCGCCGGGCTGGAGGAAATCTCGATCCAGGCGATGTCGCTGGTCGGCACCCCTTACCGCTATGGCGGCAACACGCCGGATGCCGGCTTCGATTGCAGCGGCCTGGTGCGCTATGTGGTCTCGCGCGCGGCCAATGTCAACTTGCCACGCACCACCGAGGCCATGGGCACGCGCGGCAGTTCGCTCGACCGCAGCGAGGTCGCTTCCGGCGACCTGGTGTTCTTCAACACCACCGGCCGCGCCAACTCGCACGTCGGCATCTATGTCGGCCAGAACCGCTTTGTCCATGCGCCCTCGTCCGGCGGCACCGTGCGGCTGGAGGACATGGGCAAGCCCTACTGGGCCTCGCGCTACAACGGCGCGCGGCGGGTGGTCGCCGGCGCGGTCAACCTGCCACCGGCGCCGGCGACACCGGTGCCCGCGCCCGCTCCGGTGCCGCTCGCGCCCGAACCTGCCCCGCTGCCCGCCGACGACGATCCCATCGCCGCCTTCGCCAACCACTGAGCGACTGGCACGGGCAAATAAAAAGCCAGGCATTTGCCTGGCTTTTTGCCTGAGCGGCCGAAGGCCGCGTTACAGGATATGGCGCCCGATCCACCATGCGATCGCCGCCATGAAGGCCGAGGCCGGAATCGTCAGCACCCAGGCCCAGACGATATTGCCGGCCACACCCCAGCGCACCGCCGACATCTTCTGCGACGAGCCGACCCCGACGATGGCGCCGGTGATCGTGTGCGTGGTCGACACCGGCACGCCCAGCGCCGAGGCAAAGAACAGCGTCAGCGCACCGCCGGTCTCGGCGCAGAAGCCGCCCACGGGCTTGAGCTTGGTGATCTTCTGGCCCATGGTGCGCACGATGCGCCAGCCGCCGAACAGCGTGCCCATGCCGATGGCGACGTAGCAGCTAACGATCACCCACGTCGGCGGCGGATCGCCGGCCAGCACGTGGCCGCTGGCGATCAGCAGCATCCAGATGATGCCGATGGTCTTCTGCGCATCATTGCCGCCATGGCCGAGGCTGTACAGCGAAGCCGATACCAGCTGCAGGCGCCGGAACCAGCGGTCGACGCGCGATGGCGGCGTGCGGAAGAAGGTCCAGCCGACGATGACCATCATCAGCGAACCCAGCAGGAAGCCGAGGAAAGGCGACACCAGGATGAACGCCACGGTCTTCAGCAGGCCGCTGGCCACCAGCGCGCCGGTGCCCGCCTTGGCCACCGCGGCACCGACCAGCCCGCCGATCAGCGCGTGCGACGACGACGACGGAATGCCGTAGTACCAGGTGATGACGTTCCACGCGATCGCCCCGACCAGCGCGCCGAAGATGACATAGTGGTCGACGACCCCGCCCTGGATGGTCCCGGTGCCGACCGTGGCCGCCACCTTCAGGTGGAACACGAAGATCGCGACGACGTTGCACATCGCCGCCATCGCCACCGCATGGTGCGGCTTGAGCACGCCCGTGGACACCACCGTCGCGATCGAGTTGGCCGCGTCGTGGAAGCCGTTCATGAAGTCGAACAGCAATGCCAGCGCCACCAGCAAGGCGATCACCCACAGGCTCATTTGTATGGTCTGCATGCCGATTGCCGCCTCAGGCGTTTTCCAGGACGATGCCTTCGATGATGTTGGCGACGTCCTCGCACTTGTCGGTGATCGTCTCGAGTTGCTCGTAGATCGCCTTCAGCTTGATCAGGCGCTTGACGTCGGTCTCGTCGCGGAACAGCTTGGACATCGCCGAGCGCATCACGCGGTCAGCCTCGGATTCGAGCTGGTCGATCTGCTGCGCGGTCTTCAGGATGGTGCTAGCGTTGCCCATGTCCTCGAGCAGGCCCACGGCGATCTTGACCTGGTCGCAGCACTGCACGCAGATCGCGGCCAGGCGCAGCGCCTCGTCGGTCAGGTTGGTCACGTCATACAGCGAGATGGTCTCGGCCACGTCTTCCATCAGGTCCAGGATGTCGTCCATGGTCGTGATGAGCTTGTGGATCTCGTCGCGGTCCAGCGGCGTGATGAAAGTCTTGTGCAGCAGGTCGATGGTGTCGTGCGTGATGCGGTCGGCCTTCTTTTCGGTGGCCTGGACGCGCCGGGCATGGGCCTCGGCGTTGGGCAGGTCGTTGACCAGGGCCTGCAGTTCATGGGCGGCGGTCACCGCGCAGTCGGCGTGCTGGTTGAAATATTCGAAGAACTTGCCCTCGGTGGGCATGAATCGGCCGAACATGGAATGTTCCTTGTAGCAGCGTGGTATCGCTGCGGATGGTGTTGCGGGATTAAGCGGACGCGAGCATGACGGCCGCGGATGGCGGCTGTCATCAAAGCGCAATATTTTACAGGGTTGGCGGGACATTGCCCGCGCATTTGGCACAAACGAGACGGCAAGGCACAGCGGAGGGCCGACCCGCTTGACTTCGTCAGGTGTCGTTGTCGAAGAAGGCCGGTCCGCCGCTGAAGTTGTCGAACTTCGTAAACTGGCCGAGGAAGGTCAGGCGCACGGTGCCGATCGGGCCGTTACGCTGCTTGCCGATGATGATTTCGGCGGTGCCCTTGTCCTGCGAGTCGGCGTTATAGACTTCGTCGCGGTAGATGAACAGGATCACGTCGGCATCCTGTTCGATAGCGCCCGATTCGCGCAGGTCGGACATCACCGGGCGCTTGTTGGGACGCTGTTCCAGGCTTCGGTTCAGCTGCGACAGCGCGATCACCGGGCAATTCAGCTCCTTCGCCAGGCCCTTCAGCGAACGGGAGATTTCTGAAATCTCGGTGGCGCGGTTCTCGCCGCCGCCGGAGCCCGACATCAGCTGCAGGTAGTCGATGATGATCAGGCCCAGCTGCCCGCACTGGCGCGCCAGGCGCCGCGAGCGCGCGCGCAGTTCCATCGGGTTCAGCGCCGGGGTTTCGTCGATGAACAGCTGGGTGTCGTTCATGCGCTGGATCGCATGCGTCAGCCGCGGCCAGTCCTCGTCGAGCAGGCGCCCGGTGCGCAGCCGGTGCTGGTCGAGCCGGCCGACCGAGCCCAGCATACGCATGGCCAGCTGCGTGCCCGCCATTTCCATGGAGAACACCGCCACCGGCAGGCCCTGCTCCACCGCCACGTGCTCGCCGATGTTCAGCGAGAACGCGGTCTTGCCCATCGACGGGCGGCCGGCGACGATGACCAGGTCGCCCGGCTGCATGCCGCTGGTCATCTTGTCCAGGTCGATGAAGCCGGTAGGCACGCCGGTGACATCGGTGGTCGAATCGCGGTGATACAGCTCGTCGATGCGCTCCACCACCTGGGTCAGCAGCGGCTGGATTTCCTGGAAGCCCTTCTGTCCGCGCGAGCCCTCTTCGGCAATCGCGAAGACCTTGGATTCGGCCTCGTCGAGCAGCTCGCGCACCTCGCGACCCTTGGGCGCGAACGCGGCCGAGGCGATATCGTCGGCCACCGTCACCAGCTTGCGCAGCACCGAGCGCTCGCGCACGATCTCCGCATAGCGGCGGATATTGGCCGCGCTGGGGGTGTTCTGCGCCAGCGAATTCAGGTACGCCAGCCCGCCCACCTCTTCGGCCTTGCCGGCCACCTGCAGCATTTCGTAGACCGTGATCACGTCGGCCGGCTTCGTCGCCGAGATCAACCGGGCGATGCTCTGGAAGATCATCCGGTGGTCGAAACGGTAGAAATCCGCCTCGGAAAGAAAGTCCGCGATGCGGTCCCAGGCGGCATTGTCCAGCAGCAGGCCACCCAGCACCGATTGCTCGGCTTCGATGGAGTGCGGCGGGACCTTGAGGTTATCGAGTTGAGGGTCGGCGACGGGCGCGTTCATGGGGTGGGATTATAACGGCGAGCGGACACACTTCGCCGGACATTTGGCGACAGCACGGTCCAAGGCAGGCGGGCAACAAAAAAGGCAGGAGCCCGGGCTCCTGCCTTTTTGCAATGCAGCTTGCGGCTTCGGCCGGCGCGGCGCGCCGGCCGGGGCGGCGCGTCCTTAGACGCTCTCGCCCACCACCGACACGGTCACGTCGACCACGACGTCGGTGTGCAGCGCAACGCTGACCGGGTGGTCGCCAACCGTCTTCAGCGGACCGTTCGGCAGGCGAACCTGCCCCTTTTCCAGCTTGTAGCCTTGGCCAGCCAGGGCTTCAGCGATGTCGGCATTGGTCACCGAACCGAACAGGCGGCCGTCCACACCCGACTTCTGGGTGATCTGGACGGTCAGGCCGTTCAGCTTCTCGCCTTCGGCTTGCGCGGCGGCCAGCTTCTCGGCAGCGGCCTTTTCCAGCTCGGCGCGCTTGACTTCGAATTCGGCGATCGCGCTTTGCGTGGCGCGGCGGGCCTTCTTGCCCGGGATCAGGAAATTACGGGCGTAACCGTCCTTCACCTTGACGATGTCACCGAGGTTGCCCAGGTTGACGACTTTTTCCAGCAGAATGATTTGCATCGTGTTCTCTCCTTACGGACCTAGGGCTTGATCAGTTCTTGTGCAGGTCGGTGTACGGCATCAGCGCGAGGAAACGCGCGCGCTTGATGGCCGTATCGAGCTGACGCTGATAGTGAGCCTTGGTACCGGTCAGGCGGGCCGGCGTGATCTTGCCGTTGTCGCCGATGAAGTCCTTCAGGGTGTCCAGATCCTTGTAGTCGATCTGTTCGACGCCAGCCACGGTGAAGCGGCAGAAGCGCTTGCGCTTGAACAGCGGATTCTGTTGCTGGAAGCGCTTCTTGTTCTTGTTGTCACGTTTGACGAATGCCATGATTCAATCCTTTTCGAATGCTTTACATCCAGTGATGTGAAAGACGAGAGCCTTGCTGTTGCGGTGCTTGCGGGCCAGGAATCCTTCGCAGTCGAGCAGCGTGCCGAGCGGTAGCCGCTCCAGACGCTGGCCAACCTGGCCGATCCCCATCGCAGCGATTGCAAATTCGACCTGCCGCGGCGTGTGCGCCTCGACGGCCTCGCCGCTGTACTGCAGGATGCAGTTCACGACGGGGACCCCGGCCGGGGTATAGCGCAGGGCATCGCGTTCGGCCAGGGTGGCGGCAAGCCGAAGCTGGTTCAACGCGGGGCCTCTTGCTGGTTGCAATCGTTGCGGCTTGCACTCGTGCCCTGGCCGACGCTGTCAGCCACGGCGCGCACCGCAGTCCGCACTCAGGCGGCCTGGCCTTCGGTGGTCGTTTGCGCGGCCTTGCGGGCTTCTTCGCGCTGCACTTCCTTCATCATCGGCGAAGGTGCGGTCTCGGCCTTCTTGGTCTGCACGATCAGGTGGCGCAGGACGGCGTCGTTGAACTTGAACGCGTGTTCCAGTTCAGCCAGGGTTTCCTTGCCGCATTCGATGTTCAGGCAAACGTAGTGGGCCTTGGCCAGCTTCTGGATCATGTAAGCCATCTGGCGACGGCCCCAGTCTTCCACGCGGTGAACGTTGCCGTTCTGCGAGGTCACGAGCTGCTTGTAGCGCTCGATCATGGCCGGCACTTGTTCGCTCTGGTCCGGGTGGACGATGAAGACGATTTCGTAATGACGCATTGACGCTCCTTTTGGGATTAGCCACCCGGGCGTCACGAGTCCGGTGTGGCAAGGTTGAATAGCCTTAAATTATAGCCCGCCGCGCGCCAATGACGCAAGCCGCTGATTTCACGGGCAAATCACGCGCTGGCAAAGACCGCCTGCAGCCGCGCCGGGTCGCACGCCAGCCCCGCATCCGCCGCCAGCGCCAGCGCCAGCAGCACGCGCGCCTTATAGGGATTGAGGTCCGCCGCGGACACGAACACACCGTCGGCAGGACTCGGTTGCGGCGGAATCGCCACATGCCCCGCACCGGTACGCGAACTGCGCACCACCGCCACCCCGGCCGCCGCGGCGTCGGCAAGGGCCGCCGCCAGCACCTCATGGACCGAGCCATTGCCGGCCGCCGCCACGACCAGACCAGCGACGCCGGCCTGCACCAGCGCATCCACCGCCACCCTGCCCGGCTGGGCGTAGCTGGCAACGATTTCCACCACCGGCCACGCCGCCGGCATCGGCCCGACGGTCATCGCCGCGCGGGGCGTCCGCGCAAAACGCAGGTAGTCGTCCTGGACGAAACCCAGCGGCCCACACGGCGAGACAAAGGCGTCGACCGACGAGGTATGCGCCTTGGCCACATCGCGTGCCGCATGGATCTGCTGATTCAGCACCACCAGCACACCCTTGCCGCGCGCATCCGGATGGGCGGCGACACGTACCGCATCCAGCAGGTTCAGCGGCCCGTCGGCCGACAGCGACGTCGACGGACGCATCGCCGCGGTCAGCACCACTGGCACCGGGCACGCTTGGGTCAGGTGCAGCGCCATCGCAGTTTCTTCGAGCGTGTCGGTGCCGTGCGTGATCACGATGCCGGCAATGTCAGGCTGCGCCGACCAGTGCTCGACCCGGGCCGCGAGCGTTTGCCACAGCGCGAAGGTCATGTCCTTGCTGTCGACCTGCGCCACCTGCTCGGCCTCGATGCGAGCCACCACCTGCAGCGGCGGCACCGCGGCCAGCAAGGTGGCCACCGGCACGGTCGCCGCCTGGTAGCGGGCGCTGCTGGCGGCGCTGCCGGACGCGCCGGCGATGGTGCCGCCAGTGGCCAATACGACGATGCGAGGCAATTGGGTCATGGGAGCGCGCAAGAATATTGTTCTGGATAGAGGAAACGCGATTGTAGCGGGCGCATGCGCCCTGCCGCAGCCTGGATCAGGCGCCGCGACCGGCGTCCATGCGACACGCCTCAAAATTCTGCTTGCACTGACGCCGATACTGTATAAAATCACAGCATACTGTTTAAACATACAGTGCCGGCGCACCGGATACTGGAGAGCGGAGCAAATTCTCCTCTAACCAGGCCAGCGGCCCTGCACGGAACGGCGATCCCATGGCGACCCTGACACCCCGGCAGCAGCAGATTTTCGACCTGATCCGCAACACGATCCGCCGTACCGGCTTCCCGCCTACCCGCGCCGAGATCGCAGCGGAGTTCGGTTTCTCCTCGCCCAATGCCGCGGAAGAACATCTGCGGGCGCTGGCCCGCAAGGGCGTGATCGAACTGACGCCGGGCGCATCGCGCGGCATCCGCCTGAAGGTGTCGCGCAGCGATTCGGAACTGCCGGACCAGTTCTCTTTGCCGATGGCCGGTGTATTGCAGTTGACGCTGCCGCTGGTGGGCCGCGTCGCAGCCGGCAGCCCCATCCTGGCCGCCGAGCATATTGACCGGCAGTATCAGGTCGATGCGTCGGTCTTCGATGAGCGCCCGGATTATCTGCTGCGCGTGCGCGGGCTGAGCATGCGGGACGCCGGCATCCTCGACGGCGACCTGCTCGCCGTGCGCCGCGCCAGCGAGGCCGCCAACGGCAAGATCGTGGTGGCGCGACTGGGCGACGACGTCACCGTCAAGCGCCTGCAGAGGCGCGGCGGCCATATCGAACTGATTGCCGAGAATCCCGACTTCACCAACATCATCGTCGAGCCCGGTGAGGAGTTTTCTCTCGAAGGCATCGCCGTCGGGCTGATCCGCTCTTCCGGCTTCTAGCCGGGCACCATCGCGGGCATTCCGCCCGCACGGGCCCACCCGCTTCCATTGCTTTGCAGACGCCGCCCGGCTTGCCGGGTGTTGACCCCGCTTTGCCTAAAAAGAGGTGCCACCATGCCGCAAATCCACCACGTCGCCGCCCGCCGTCCGGTCAAGCCCGTGCCGTTTCGCCAGAGCAAAGGCGTACGCGTCTATCAGGGTACGCAGCGTCGCACCATGGTCGGCAGCATGGCGGCAATCTGCCGCATGCTGGAACTTGAAACCACCGAAAAGCTGGCCGCCTGACTGATATCGGCAGACGCTTGCCGCATCGCCGGGGCCCTGTCCCGCTCAGCTACGCGCGCACGCCTTGGCTTCGGCTTCCAGTTCAGTCGGCGTCAGCTGGGGAAACCAGGCATCGGTCTTGCGCAATTCCAGCGTCGTGCCGTCGGCCTGTGCCGTCAGAGAAATCAGGTAGGCGTACTGATATTCACCACTTGTCGCGCTCTGGCCGATGCGGATCTCGGTCTGGTTTTTCGCCGGCAGCTGGACCAGCGTAGCCTCGTCACCGAGATTGTTGCGCAGGCATTTCGCGACCTCGGCCATCTTGACCGGCGTAAACAGTCGCATCGGCGGGCGAGCGCGGACGTCCTTCTCCGAAGTGCCAGTGGCACAGCCTGCCACCATGGTTGCCATCGCTACGCCAATCAGTGCCGTTCGAACCAACATACCGCCCCCGAGGAATGCAAAACGGCGGCCCTGAAAGGCCGCCGGGTGCGCATTTTAACGCGCACGCGCGCCTGGCGCCATCTCGATTTTCGCGCCATGAATCCGCAGTGGTTTTTGGCATTGCGATGCGCTCACCGGCGCTTGCACTCGACCTTCTCTTGGAATTCCTTGTCGCGCTTCCACTCGCGCTCGGTGAGGCGCAGCAGACCTTGGCGCGGTGGCCTATACTCACGTCTTCGCGCGGGCGGGCCACTCGCTGTGCGTGTGGCTACTGCGAGGTGCCGTGGCCTGCATATGCCATGGCATTGCGTCCCTCCCTTGCGACGCCGCCGCGCCCGTACCGCCTCCAATCGCTGTATTTCCATGAACGTAAATCCCCGCCGCATTTCGGTTGCGCCGATGATGGACTGGACCGACCGTCATTGCCGCATGTTCCACCGCCAGCTCAGCCGCCACACCTGGCTGTATACGGAGATGGTGACCACCGGCGCGCTGCTGCATGGCGACGTGCCGCGCCACCTCGACTTCGATGCGGCCGAGCACCCGGTCGCATTGCAGCTGGGCGGCAGCGAGCCAGCCGATCTCGCCATGGCGGCGAAGCTGGGCCAGCAGTGGGGCTATGCGGAAATCAACCTGAACTGCGGCTGCCCGTCCGAGCGCGTGCAGCGCGGCGCCTTCGGTGCCTGCCTGATGGCAGAACCGGAACTGGTGGCTGACTCCGTAAAGGCGATGCGTGATGCGGTGGAAATTCCCGTGACCGTAAAACATCGCATCGGCATCGACAAGATCGAGCACTACGATTTCGTTCGCGATTTTGTCGGCAAGGTGGCGCAGGCGGGCTGCGGCACGTTTATCGTGCACGCCCGCAATGCGATCCTCAAAGGCCTGAGCCCGAAGGAAAACCGGGAGATTCCGCCGCTGCGCTATGAGGTGGCATACCAGCTCAAGCGTGAATTCCCGGAGCTTGAGATCCTGATCAACGGCGGCATCGTCAGCCATGACGAAATCGCCGCCCATCTGGAGCACGTCGATGGCGTCATGATCGGGCGCGAGGCGTATCACCAGCCGTACATCCTTGCGGAAATGGACGCGCGCTTCTATGGCGATACCAGTACGCCGGTGCCGTCGCGGCTGGATGTCGAACTGGCGATGCAGCGTTATATCGGCGACGTGGTTGAGCAAGGCGGATATATGGGTGCCGTGACACGGCACATGCTCGGCCTGCATCGAGGCATCGCGGGCGGACGTGGCTGGCGTCGCGTGCTGTCCGATGCGAAGCGCATGCACGCCGCGCGCACGCGGGCCGAGGTGGAGGCGCTGTTCGAAGAAGCGCGCGCGCATCTGCGCCCGCACGCGCAAGAGCCGCTGGCCGCGTAAGCGCGCACCGCCTGGTGCCGTGCCGAGACTGCGCTCTAACTTCGAATCGTGAAAATATGCATAGCGGCGCGCGGGTTCCGCGCGCCGCACATGGATGCCGGATCGCCCGGAAACCGGCGCCCGGAAAGGGATTCCCCTAATTCGCTGAGGCAGGGCACTTTCTTACACTGTGCCTGCCCTCGAATACAGGGCTTTCTTCAACTGATTATTAGCCCGCTCCGGCGGGCTTTTTTTTCGTCGGCGATCTCGTGCTGCGGCATCGCTCTTCGTTTACCCGAATGGCGCGTTACCCGCATGGCGGTTACAGTGCAACGGCCTTCAGGGCATTTGAGATCGCTAAAGTTAAGAGTCCGCGCTGCGGACTCTTTTTTTGCGCGCTCGCCCGGCACCACCTTGACGAACGGATTTGGCCAGGCTTCCGCTCAGGCGTTCCATCGGCCCCGCAAGATTCTGCTCGATGGGCATCGCCATGGCTATCGCGTATGGCTGATGCCGATGTCGAGCGTGCCGTAAGTCGTGATGCTCGATTCCCTGCCGTCGGCAGCGCCGCCCGCAGCGCATCCGCCGAGCAAGGCGGCCAGTGTCGCAACGGCAAGAACCCTCGTCCTCCATCTACACTTGTTCTGCATAGCCTGTTCCCTGCGTTCAATCACGTCGGTTGGGCTCGCGCGTGGCCGAGAGGTTCCATCGCAGGCATGGCGCGGCGTGGAAACGTCGGCTGGCAAGGGGAAGCAAAAAGAGGCAGGCGGTCCATGGGGCGGGCCGCCTGACGGGAAGGTCGAGGGGGGTCAATGTCCCTCGCACTCGAGTATCGCTTCGGGCACGTGCCGCATGAACCCTGCAGAGGTAGGGGCTGTGATCAGCATATTCTTGGCTGGCAGGCGTGGTCGGAACTCATCCAGGACCCGTGGTACGATTTCCGCAGCTCCCCAGGCGAGATCGGGCACGGTATGCGGACCATCCCGGCAGGGGACGCAGCATGGACAAAGACAACGTGGATAAAGAAGCGCCGTTTGGCGTCGTCTATGAAGACTTCAGGGTGATCTGGGTGGCCGAGCAACTTCAGGATGGCAAATGGACCGCCCGCTACTGCTGGCACCCGGGCACCTCGGAAGCCGCAGGCAAGGCGTTGCAGGAAGCCGTGCTGAACGGCAAGTCGCGCCGGCTGCTGGGCCAGTTCGATACGGAGGCCGAGACCATCGCCGCGATCAAGCAGGCGGTGCTGCTCGAGGCCAAGTGGAGCCCGTCCCGCTCGTGAGCGATGGCCTTAAAATTTTTTGTGCGGGATACTAGCCATCTCGAAAATCTGTTTGTATAATCTTGTTTTTCGTCGATCAGCGCTTCGCTGATGACCTCTACGGTGGCTGTAGCTCAGTTGGTAGAGTCCAGGATTGTGATTCCTGTCGTCGTGGGTTCGAGTCCCATCAGCCACCCCAGAATTTCCTCAAAACAGCGCCTACATCGGCGCTGTTTTGCTGTCCGGAACTCGTGAACCTCCTTCTCGGCCGCCGTTTCACAGTAGCTGACGTCATCCGATCATTTTCAGATGGCAGCGAAGTTGGATTCCACGCTTACAACCGCAGCCTAAATGGACGGCGCGATGCCGGATATGCGGACGTCATAGGACTGCACCCTCTTTGCCCCCGCTGCTGGCTATCGTGATGCATCAGGTCCAGGTTGTCCGGCGCCGCGAACCGGGCCGCTAAGTGCTCCCGAATCGACCCGGCGAACGCGCGTGCTCAGCCACCGGCAGCAATTCTCTCCGGACCTCATGCGTGCCTTTCTCGGTATCGTTTGCAGTGACTCATTGCACGCTGAGTCCTATCCGCCCTTGCTGTAATACTTCACGAGGTAGGCGGTGATAAGGCGCTGGTTGCGGCCGCCGCAGCTGGTAGATATCGGCTGATCGGGAGCGCGGCCGTCGCCATGGTGGAAGCCGTCAGTGGCCTGCCCGACGCAGACGTCAGCGAGCGCGCTGAATCCGCCGCCGACGGTCCCGGTGTTCAGTGGCACCTCCAAGCTGCGCACGCCGCGGCTTCGCCACTTCGCACTAGTCGTGCTGCTTTCGCACTGGCCCATATCAACCGAGTGCGCGGCCACGATGCCCGCCGGAGCCGCGCCGCCCGGCCGCTTGATGTCCTTCCTGCCTAAGCGTCAGCGCGCGGCCGGGCAGCCAGACCGCATCCTCAACGTCGATCACGTAGAACATGCCGGACGGCGGACTCCCTTGCTGAATTGCCTGCGAGCGCGCCCATTGAAGCTTGCAGACAAGTGGAACGAATCGGGTCGTGGACGAAGCCGCCGGTCACTTAACCCGGGAGACTGTCGAATTCTTTGCTGACTGAGGGGTATGGAAATGGCCAGACCCAATTCGTTTTCCATGCTGGAGCATGGGTTGTTCGACGTATTTGTAGAAGAATCGGGCAAAACCGAGGGCTACTGCCAGTGCTAGTAGGTACTGAGCGATTTGCACATAGTGCTGACCAGGAGTTGTCGCATATATGGATTTCGCAACGACCAGAACAAACGGGTGTGTCAAGTAAATGCTATATGACATCTCACCGAAATAAGCAAGGTGGCGAGATATCGAAAATAGTTGATATCGCTCGACTACTAGGAAGCCAGCCACGAGGCAGGCACAGGGAAGGCCTCTGAAAAGAATACTCATGCGAGGCTCGTACAGAAAGAAAGCTGCCATAAAAATAACTATTGATGCACAGAGGACGAGCCATACGTAGGAACGGCGAAGAGTGCCAGGAAGGCTACCGTAAAGTCTTGCCAAGACCATGCCAAACACAAATTCAAGGATGATGGGATTTGTGGCCAGCAAGATATACGTGTTTGAGATCCCTTTGTAGAGATGCTCGGGGTCGATCGAAAATTTTCCGGAAAATATGGCTGGAAGAATAACCAATGTGATGGCAAAGTATGTGATTTGAATGGATAACCTTCTTCCTAGGCACAAGAGAGCGGAAAAAGAAAGATAGAAATAAACCTCATAATTTAGTGACCATCCAATCAAGAGAATTGGGAATCCGTAAATGGGAGGGTAATTGGATTCAATTGGAATGAAGAAGAGTGAGCGGAGGATCGGTTCCAGTTCGATCTTGCTGAGATCGCCAAGCATCGCGAAATAGAGCGTGGCAATCCAGTAAGGCGGCGCTACCCTGATTAGTCGCTTAAGCAGGAATTTTATGGGAGCATCGTGAGGCCCGGGCTTATACAAGGCGGTCCACGCGATCACAAAGCCGCTGATCACAAAGAAGAGGTCGACCCCAATATATCCCTTGCGCAGCAGGTCGGATGCGCTGAGCGGAAATGCTGTGGCAAGGGGATCAAAGTGATCCTGCATGTGGTAGGCGACAACCCACATGGCCGCAATCCCCCGAAGCATTTGCAGCGATTGAAATTTCATTATGGAAGGCTCTCGGTTGGCCCAGTATTGCGAACTTTCTTCCACATGCGGCTTGGTGCGCTATCGACCGAAAGAATGAGATGGGCCCCGCTTCGGAAAAAGGCCTTTGGCAGCGAGGACGAGCTCAAAGTGGCGCCCAGCGATTTACCGTAGGCTGGGTTGACCAGGTCTCACCATGGCTGGGGGCTGAGGCGGTTGCCGGCCCCAGTGAACGTAAGCCAGCGGCGACATATTGCTTTCGGACCTGCGTCCGGCTGTCATTTCCGCCAAGGACTGGAAAGGAGTCCTGACTCTGCTATCGGAAGGTGCTGCCAGTTTGCTGTTCCCTTGCACATCTCCGTCCAGGAACCACGCGCACGCCGTCGCGAGAAACCTCGAGTACGAAGCTCGTGCCATACGCTGAGGCAAGCCGGACATCGGTCTCTGTGGAAGCGGGCAGATGCTTGGCACGCATTGCGCTACGGCTTATGGGGAGGCGTCACAACGTGGCCAGGCATAGCGGTAGGGGCGCGACGCAGCCCGCGTACGCTCCGACCTGGCATCGCCGAGGCAGCAGTTTGCCGGTTGGGGTGACGTGGGCAGGGCCGATGAACGCCGCATGAACAGCGCCTGACTCAGGCGCTGTTTTGCTTCCTGGTCACGGTCTTCGGAAGCTGGCGCTGCTGCGCCCCCTCAGCGCGGCGCGTTGCGCTCGATCCAGCCGGCAAAGGTGGTCAAGAACTTGCCAAGGAAGCCCCTGGTCGACTCGTTGGCAATCCCGCCCTGCTCGTCGAACAGCTTGTCGACGCCGCTGATATACGCCTCCGGCTGCTGCAGGATGGGAATATTCAGGAACACCAGCGACTGGCGCAGATGGTGGTTGGCACCGAAGCCGCCGATGGCGCCCGGCGATGCGCTGATGATGGCGCCGGGCTTGCCGTCCCAGACGCTGCTGCCATAAGGGCGCGAACCGACATCGATGGCGTTCTTCAATGGCGCGGGCACCGAGCGGTTGTATTCCGGCGTGACGAACAGCACGGCGTCGGCGCGGCGGATGCGGTCGCGGAACGCGGTCCAGGCCTGGGTCGGCTTGTCGTCGAGGTCCTGGTTGTACAGCTCCAGGCTTCCGATCTCAACGATTTCCAGCCTGAGCTGCGCCGGCGCCAGCGCGATCAGCGCCTTGGCCAGCTTGCGGTTGTATGACTCCTTGCGCAGGCTTCCCACCAGTACAACGACATCACGAGGATCACTCATTGCGGCTCCTTTGACGGTGTGGACGGAATGGCACAGGCGGCGCCCCGCGCCCGGCATGGCCGTGCACGGGCACCAGGCCCCGCCCGTCACTCTACCCGAGTCGGCGCCCGCGCGTGCCGTGCAGCGAGGTCAGGCGTGCCTGCCCAGCGCCGCCAGCGGGTGTTGCTCCGGGCGCCAGGGGCTGTCGAAGAACGACAACGCCTTCTCGCGGCTGACTTCGTCGAGCCGCGCGAATTGCCAGCGCGGGCTGTGGTCCTTGTCGACCGCCAGCGCGCGAATGCCTTCGACGCCGTCACCTTTGCGGAACACGTAGTACATCATGTCCAGCTCCATGCGCAGCTCGTCCTCCAGCGACATGCCGCGCGCGCGGCGGATCTGCTCGAGCGTCACGCACAGCATCAGCGGCGAACGGCTGCGCAGCATGGCGGCGGTCTGCGCGGCCCAGTCGCCGGGGGCATCGCTGACGGCGGCGAGGATGTCCTGCGCGCTGTTGCCGGCGAACAGCTGGTCGATCTGCGCCGACAGCCCGGCCAGCGCGCTCTGCGCCGGCAAGTAATCCGCGCGGTGCGGTGCAGTGAAGGTTTCGATATGCGCCAGCACCGCATCGCCGCTGGCGAACTGCTGCGCGCGCAGCGAATCGACCAGTTCCGCGAGGCGATTGCCGGGCAGGTAGGCGTCGGCCAGGCCGGCATGCAAGGCGTCGGCGGCGTGGATCACGGTGCCGGTCAGGCCCAGGTATTCGCCGATGCGTCCAGGCGTGCGCGCCAGGAACCAGCCACCGCCCACATCCGGGAACAGGCCGATATTGGTTTCGGGCATGGCCATCTTGGTGCGATCGGTGACCAGCCGCAGGCGCGCACCCTGCGAGATGCCCATGCCGCCGCCCATCACCACGCCGTCCATCAGCGCGATATAGGGCTTGGTGTAGCGGTGGATCAGGAAATTGAGCGCGTATTCCTCGACGAAGAACTGGTCGAGCAGCGGATCGCCCGCATGCGCGGCCTGGTGGAAATAGCGGATATCGCCGCCGGCGCAGAACGCCTTGCCGCCGGCACCGGCCACCACCACGGCAGCGATCTCGGGCGCTGCGGCCCAGTCCTTCAGCGCCTGTGTGATGGCGCGGATCATGTCTAGCGACAGCGCATTGAGCGCCTGCGGGCGGTTCAGCGTCAGGTATCCGATGCCACCGCGGACCTCGGTCGTGACGAATTCAGTCATGTCGTACTCCTCCAATGCAACTGGCGATTTTACGCCAGTCACCCTGGCAAGCGCACCCGCGTGGGCAGCTTGCGGCGCATGCAGCCTGGCATGCGCCCCGCCCCCTCAGGCCAGACGGAACGTCGCCACCAGCGAGGTGAGCCGCTGCGCCTGCCCTTCCAGCGACGCCGCGGCGGCCGCCGCCTGCTCCACCAGCGCCGCGTTCTGCTGCGTCATGCTGTCCATCTGCGACACGGCCACGTTGACCTGCTCGATGCCGTTGGACTGCTCGTCCGACGCCGCGCTGATATCGCCGATGATGGCGCTGACGCGCTGCACCGCATCGACGATGTCCTGCATCGCGCGCCCCGCATCATCGACGAGGCCCGAGCCTTCGCGCACGTTGGCCACCGAGGCGCCGATCAGCGCACGGATTTCCTTGGAAGCGCCGGCGCAGCGCTGCGCCAGGTCGCGCACGTCGCCCGCCACCACGGCAAAGCCACGGCCATGCTCGCCGGCACGCGCCGCTTCCACCGCGGCGTTCAGCGCCAGGATATTGGTCTGGAACGCGATCTTCTCGATCACGTCGATGATGTCGACGATCTTGCCCGAGCTGGCGTCGATCGACTGCATGGTATTGACCACGCGCAGCACCGCATCGCTGCCGCGCCCGGCCAGGGTGGCGGCATCGCTGGCAAGCGCGCGCGCCTCGCGCGCGCTGTCGGCATTCTGGCGCACGGTGCTGGTCAGTTCCTCCATGCTCGAAGCGGTTTCCTCCAGCGAAGCCGCCTGCTGCTCGGTGCGCTGCGACAGGTCGGCATTGCCGCTGGCAATCTGCTTGCTGGCCGCGGCGATCGAGTCGGCACCGCCGCGCACATCGCCCACCATCGCCACCAGGCTGGCCTGCATCCGGCCCAGCATGCCGAGCATGCGCGCGGTCTCGTTGCGCGCCGCTTCGTCGGCCAGGGCTTCGTCGCCCCCCGCTTCGCCGCCGGACGCGGCAAGGCTCAGGTCGCCGCCGGCCATCCTTTCGAAGCGCGCAATCGCCGTATCCAGCGGCTGCACGATCGAACGGCGCAGGCGCCATGCCACCACGGTACTGAACACCAGTCCCGCTGCCAGCACGCACACGGACAGCGTGAACAGGTTGCGGTAGCGCTGCTGCGAGGCCTCGTAGACCAGCTTCGCGCTGGCCACCTGCAGTTTGTTCAGCTCGGTGTTGACGGCGGTGAAGGCGATATCGAGCTGCGGAATGGTCTCCAGCACCGCCTTCATCACGCCGTCGCGATCGCCGGCATGCAGCGCGGCGATCATGGGGGCGACACCCTGCTTGAACAGCGCATCGCGTTTGGCGGTAACGTCTTCGACCACCTTCGCCTCGTCGGCCGAACGCGGCAGCGCGAGATAAGCCTGCCAGGCCTTTTCCGAATCGCGCGCAAAGCCTTCCGCGGTCGCGGCGCGCGCCCTGGCGTCGGCCGGATCGGCGGCAAAGGTGGCCTGGTCCAGCAGCACGCGCACCAGCAACTGGTTCGAACGCGCCTCGGCCAGGTGGACCGCGGCCGACAGTTGCTGCTCGTAGATCTGGTGCGTCGCTTCGTTGCTGCGCGACATGCCGAGCCAGCCGACGGCACCGACAATCAGCAACAACACATTGGTCACGACAGTGAGAAACCACAATCTGGCGCCGATGGTCGTGTTCCTGAACATGAATGAGGCTCCGGGAGGAAATAGGAAACTGAAACGAAGGCGGCGCGCCGCGCCGCCACCCTGTCCAACTACGGCGCCGGCACCGCATCCTTTACCCGTATTGATCGCCTTCACATGCGTGACAGAATTGCGTGGCAGTACATCATCGCCATCAAGTGGAGGATGCGGCCCACCCGACCCATATCGCCACCGTTTGGAGGAAGCCCTCGTGGCAATTTCGCGGCGAACAGGCACACTGCCGGGATGAACACCGCATCGCTCGATCCCGGACTCGTGCTGCTGGCCTTCGCGCCGGTCTTCGTGCTAAGCATCGGCGCCGAAGCGTGGTACTGGGCGCGCCGCGACCCGGCCGTCTACAGCCTGCGCGATACGCTCTGCAACGCCGCGCTGGCGCTGATGCACCAGGCCTCGGACGCATTCTTCCTCTGGCTGATGGTCCGCACCGTCTATACCTGGTGCTACCAGCACGGCCTGCAGGCGATGCCGCAGACGCTGTGGTCGTTCGCGCTGCTGCTGTTGCTGCAGGACTTGCTCTACTACTGGTTCCATCGCGCCAGCCATCGCGTGCGCTGGCTGTGGGCCTCGCACGTGACGCATCATTCGTCGGAAGGCATGAATTTCTCGACCGCGTTCCGGCAGAGCCTGACCTATCCGCTGTCGGGCATGTGGCTGTTCTGGATTCCGCTGGCGTATATCGGCTTCACGCCCGACTGGGTGATCGTGGCGGTCGGCCTGAACCTGGGCTTCCAGTTCTTCGTCCATACCCGGCTGGGGCAGCGCTGGCCGCTGGTCGAACGGCTGCTGAACACGCCTTCGGTCCATCGCGTCCACCACGCAAAGAACCCGCAGTACATCGACCGCAACTATGCCGGCGTGCTGACGATCTGGGACCGCCTGTTCGGCACCTTCGCCCCCGAGTGCGAGGCTCCGGTCTACGGCATTACGCGCCAGGTGCGCAGCCATGACCCGCTGACGCTGACCTTCCACGAATGGCGCGACATGTTCGCCGATGCCTGGCGCGACCGCGACCTGCGCTACCTGTGGAAGCCGCCGGAATGGCGCAGCCCGCGTGCCGCGGTGCCGGCGACGCTGCCGCGCGCGCAATAAAAAACCGCGCCTGGCAGGCGCGGTTTTTTGTGCTCAGCGCTCAGGCGCTTATGCGCCTTCGCGGGCGGCGCGCTTGCGCTCGTGCTCCTTCAGGTGGCGCTTGCGCAGGCGGATGCTCTTGGGCGTCAGCTCGACCAGTTCATCGTCGGCGATGAATTCCACCGCGTATTCCAGCGACATCTGGATCGGCGGCACCAGTCGCACGGCTTCGTCGGTACCGGAGGCGCGCACGTTGGTCAGCTGCTTGCCCTTGATCGGGTTCACGACCAGGTCGTTGTCGCGGCTGTGGATGCCGATGATCATGCCTTCGTACAGCGCATCGCCCGGCTTGACGAACATGCGGCCGCGGTCCTGCAGCTTCCACAGTGCGTAGGCCACGGCGTCGCCGTCGTCCTGCGAGATCAGCACGCCATTGTGGCGCTCGCCCAGGCCGCCTTCGCGCACCGGCGCGTAGTCGTCGAAGATATGGCTGATCAGGCCGGTGCCGCGGGTCAGCGTCAGGAACTCGCCCTGGAAGCCGATCAGGCCGCGGGCCGGAATGCGGTATTCGAGGCGGGTACGGCCCTTGCCGTCCGACGCCATGTCGAGCAGTTCGCCCTTGCGGCGGCCCAGCTCTTCCATGATGCCGCCCTGGTGACTGTCTTCGACGTCCACCGTCAGCAGCTCATACGGCTCGCACTTGACGCCGTCGATTTCCTTGAACACCACGCGCGGACGCGACACGGCCAGCTCGTAGCCCTCGCGGCGCATGTTTTCCAGCAGGATGGTCAGGTGCAGTTCGCCGCGGCCCGACACTTCGAAGATGGTGTCGTCGCCGGTATCGGCCACGCGCAGCGCCACGTTGGACTTCAGTTCGCGGTCCAGGCGCTCGCGCAGCTGGCGGCTGGTCACGAACTTGCCTTCACGGCCGGCGAGCGGCGAGGTGTTGACGCAGAAGTTCATGGTCAGCGTCGGCTCGTCCACCTTCAGCATCGGCAGCGCGTCCTGGGCGTCCGGGGCGCACACGGTGCAGCCGATGCCCAGTTCTTCAATGCCGTTGATCAGCACGATGTCGCCGGCTTCGGCTTCCTGCACGATCTCGCGCTCCAGACCCTGGAACTTCAGCACCTGGTTGATGCGGCCCTTGATCGGATTGCCTTCCGGGCCGAACTTGACCACCACGTCCTGCAGCGGACGGGCGCGGCCACGCGAGATGCGGCCCACGCCGATCTTGCCGACGTAGCTGGAGTAGTCCAGCGAGATGATCTGCAGCTGCAGCGGGCCGTCGCGATCGTCGTCACGCACCGGCACCTTGTCCAGCACGGTTTCGAACAGCGGCTTCATGTCGCCATCGCGCACGTCTTCGGTCAGGCCGGCAAAGCCGTTCAGGCCCGAGGCGTAGATCACCGGGAAGTCGAGCTGCTCGTCGGTGGCGCCCAGCTTGTCGAACAGGTCGAAGGTCTGGTTGATGACCCAGTCCGGGCGCGCACCCGGGCGGTCGATCTTGTTGACCACCACGATCGGCTTCAGGCCCAGCGCCAGCGCCTTGCGCGTGACGAAGCGGGTCTGCGGCATCGGGCCTTCGACCGCGTCGACCAGCAACAGCACGCCGTCGACCATCGACAGCACGCGCTCCACTTCACCGCCGAAGTCGGCGTGGCCCGGGGTGTCGACGATATTGATATGGGTGCCGTTGTATTCGACGGCACAGTTCTTCGCGAGAATCGTGATCCCGCGTTCCTTTTCCAGGTCGTTCGAGTCCATCACCCGCTCGGCGACTTGCTGGTTGTCGCGGAAGGTGCCTGCCTGGCGCAGGAGCTGGTCGACCAGGGTGGTCTTGCCATGATCGACGTGGGCGATGATGGCGATATTTCGGATGGCGCGGGTCATTGCTGCGTCTCGCTTGGAGAATCTGAGGTAACCCAACATTCTAGCATGTTGCGGCGCAAGATGCGTTGACGGGGCCGCCCCACCCAGCGGGAAAACATTTGCGGATTTCGCAATAACGAATTTCCGTTCTTGCGGATCGTTAAACGTGAACATATATTTGCCTCAGCAAAGATTGCAAAGGCAAAGATGTCACGACCGCCCTCTTCCGTTCCGCCTGCCGCCCCGGCCGGCTCGTTCGATCCCGCCCAGTACCAGATGTGCGACAGCGTCGGCTACCTGATGCAGCGGGCCAAGAACATGCTGGCGCACGGCGTCGAGCAGGAGGTCAGCGCCCTGGACATCACCCAGGCCCAGGCCAGCTGCCTGATGATGCTGGCTACCGGCCGCGCTTCGACCGTCACCGACCTGGGCCGCGAACTGAACACCGACATGGGTTCGGTCACGCGGCTGCTCAGCCGCATGGAAAAGCGCGGGCTGATCGAGCGCCGCCGCCGCGATGCCGACCGCCGCGTGGTCGACCTGTCGGTGACGCCGCAGGGCCAGGAACTGGTGCAGCAACTGCCGGCCATCTTCTGCACGGTCCTGGCGCACCACTTCCGCGGTTTTTCCGAGGACGAGATCCAGTTGCTGCGCAGCATGCTGCGGCGGGTCATCGACAACAGCGGATAGCAGGCTGCGCGCCGGACTTCCGGCACGCCAGATCGTCCGCGCTGGCCAGCCGGCCGGACCCCGTCAGCAGCCCGTAGAAACCGTATGGCTCCGGCCACGGAGCAACACCATGAAACCAGCTCTTTCCTTCCGCTTTACCCAGCCCGCCAGCTCCCGCGGGCTGGCGCGCCGTGCCGGCACGCTCGCCCTGACCGCGCTCGCCGCCGCGGCGCTGGCCGGCTGTGCGGCGCTTGGCGATTCGCACAGCACCCAGACCATGGCCGATCCGGCCGCGATGGCGACTGCGCAAACCCTGCCCGGCGAGCATGGCCAGTGGCCGTCGCAGGACTGGGTCAGCCAGTTCCAGGACCCGCAGCTGAACGCCCTGGTCGACGAAGCGATCCAGGACAGCCCGAACCTGCAGGCCGCCTTTGCCCGCGTGGAGGCCTCGCGCGCCATGGCCGAGGCCACCCGCAGCGCACTCTATCCGCACCTGGAGTTCGAAGGCAGCCTGATCCGCCAGCGCTTCTCCGAGACGGACCTGTTCGAAGGTACCCCGCTGGCGGGATCGTGGCAAAACCAGTCGCGCCTGCAGGTGGGCCTGTCCTATGACTTCGATTTCTGGGGCAAGAACCGCGATGCGCTTGAAGCGGCGCTCTCCGACGACCGCGCGGCCGAAGCGGAAAGCCAGGCCTCGCGCCTGATCCTGGCCACTTCGATCGCCCGCAACTACGCCCGTCTCGCGGCGCTGTACGCCCAGCGCGACGTGGCCGAGCGCGCCATCGCCCAGCGCAGCGACCTGACCGAACTGTCGCGCCAGCGGCTCGCCGCCGGCCTCGACACCCAGGTCGAAACCACGCAGGCGCGCGGCACGGTGGCAGCTTCGCGCACCGACCTGCAGCGCGTGGACGAGGAAATCGCCCTGGCGCGCAACCAGCTTGCGGCGCTGCTGGGCAAGGGCCCGGACCGCGGCCTGCAGATCCAGCGCCCGGTGCTGCTGGCGCAGGCCACGCCAACCCTGCCCGACAACCTGACCATCGGCCTGCTGGGCCGCCGGCCGGACCTGGTGGCGGCACGCTGGCGCGTGGAGGCGGCTTCCAGGGACATCAATATCGCCAAGAAGGAGTTCCTCCCTGACGTCAGCCTGACCGCCTTTGCCGGCCTGGCTGCGCTGGATCCGTCCAGCCTGCTGATGGGCATCAGCCGCACCTTCGGCATCGGACCGACCATCCGCCTGCCGATCTTCGAAGGCGGCAAGCTGCGCGCCAACCTGAAGGGCAAGTACGCCGGCTATGACATCGCCGTGGCCAACTACAACCAGGCGCTGGTCGACGCGCTGCGCGAGACTGCCGACACCATGACCAGCATCCGCGGCGTCGACAAGCAGATCCTGACCCAGCGCGAAGCCCTGGACCTGGCCGAGCACGCCTACGCGCTGGCCACCACCCGCTACAAGGCTGGCCTGGGCACGCAGCTAACCGTGCTCAATGCCGAAAGCAACGTGCTGCAGCAGCGCCGACTGGCGACTGACTTGCAGGCACGTCGGCTGGACCTGCAGATGGGCCTGATGAAGGCGCTCGGCGGCGGCTACCAGGAGCCCACCGAGGGCCACGAGAGCGCCGCCAGCGGCCAGGCGCGGCATCAGGACAACACCCAGGCGGGCGCGCGCGGCTGATCCGCGCACCCAGTGATCGCAGACAAGATTATTCAAAAGACATCATGAGCAACAACCAGCAAGCGGCCGGCACCAACACCCCCCAGCAAGCTCCGGCAACCGGGAACAATGGCAAGCGCAAGCGCATGCTGCTGTCGCTGAGCGCCGCGATCGTCGTCGCCGGCATCGGCTACGGCGTGTACTGGGGGCTGTATGCCCGCCATTTCGAAAGCACCGACGACGCTTATGTCGCCGGCAACGTGGTCCAGGTCACGCCGCTGGTGGCCGGCACAGTGGTATCGATCGCCGCGGACGACACGCAACTGGTCACCGCCGGCCAGCCGCTGATCCAGCTCGACCGCGCCGACACGCAGGTGGCGCTGGAGCAGGCCGAGGCCCAGCTGGCCCAGGCCGTGCGCGAAGTGCGCACGCTGTACGTCAACAACGGCTCGCTCGCCGCCAACGTGGCGCTGCGCGAGGCCGACGTGGCCAAGGCGCGCGACGACCTGCGCCGGCGCCAGGCCATCGCCGGCTCGGGCGCGGTGTCGAATGAAGAGATCTCGCACGCACAGGCCGCGCTCAAGGGCGCCGAGTCGGCGCTGCTGGCCGCGCGCGAGCAGCTGGCATCGAACAAGGTGCTGACCGACCAGACCACGGTCGAACACCATCCCAACGTGCAGCGCGCCGCCGCCAACCTGCGCTCGGCCTACCTGTCGTTCGCGCGTTCGGCGCTGCCCGCGCCGGTGACCGGCTACGTCGCCAAGCGCTCGGTGCAGGTCGGCCAGCGCGTCGCCGCCGGCGCGCCGCTGATGGCGGTGGTGCCGCTGGACCAGGTCTGGGTCGACGCCAACTTCAAGGAGGTGCAGATCACGCATATGCGCATCGGCCAGCCCGTGACGCTGGAAGCCGACGTCTACGGCTCCCGGGTCGAATATCGCGGCAAGGTCGCCGGCTTCTCGGCCGGCACCGGCTCGGCGTTCTCGCTGCTGCCGGCGCAGAATGCCACCGGCAACTGGATCAAGGTGGTGCAGCGCCTGCCCGTGCGCATCGCGCTGGACCCGCAGCAGCTCAAGGACCATCCGCTGCGCGTGGGCCTGTCGATGACGGTCAAGGTCGACGTGCGCCGCGAGGAAGGCGCGGCCATGGCCGCGGCCACGCCGGCCAGGCCGATGCAGACCGACGTCTATGACAAGGTGGCGCAGGATGCCGACCAGCTGATCGTGCGCATCATCGCCGCCAACAACGGTGGCCGCGGCAACGGCCTGTCGTCGGCCAGCGCCGCCGCCACCGAGCCCGCCAAGCCCGCCAATACCTGATCATGGCCACCTCCCCTTCCGCCGCACCGGCCGCGCCCGGGGCGCAGCCGGGCGCCGGCCCGGCGCCGGCGCGGGTACTGCCGCAGCAGCCGCAGCCGCTCACCGGCGGCAAGCTGGTGCTCGGCACCATCGCGCTGTCGCTGGCCACGTTCATGAACGTGCTGGACTCGTCGATCGCCAACGTGTCGATCCCGGCGATCTCGGGCGACCTTGGCGTGGCGCCGAACCAGGGCACCTGGGTCATTACCTCGTTCGCGGTGGCCAATGCGATCTCGGTGCCGCTGACCGGCTGGCTGACCACGCGCTTCGGCGCGGTGCGGCTGTTCATCACGTCGATCCTGCTGTTCGTGCTGGCGTCGTGGCTGTGCGGCGTCGCGCCCAACCTGGAAACGCTGCTGGCGGCCCGGGTGCTGCAGGGAGCGGTGGCGGGGCCGATGATCCCGCTGTCGCAGTCGCTGCTGCTGTCGAGCTATCCGCCCGCCAAGAGCACCATGGCGCTGGCGCTGTGGGGCATGACCACGCTGGTGGCGCCCATCATGGGCCCGCTGCTGGGCGGCTGGATCTCCGACAACATGACGTGGCCATGGATCTTCTACATCAACGTGCCGGTGGGGATCATCACAGCCTACGCCACCTGGGCCATCTACAAGGACCGCGAGACGCCGACCAAGGTGCTGCCGATCGACCGCATCGGCCTGGCGCTGCTGGTGATCTGGGTGGGGTCGATGCAGCTGATGCTCGACAAGGGCAAGGAGCTGGACTGGTTCCACTCCACCGAGATCGTGGTGCTGACGCTGGTGGCGATTGTCGGTTTCCTGTTCTTCCTGGCGTGGGAGACCTATGAGAAGCATCCGATCGTCGACATCTGCCTGTTCAAGGGCCGCAACTTCAGCTCGGGCGTGGTGGCCATCTCGGTGGCATACGGACTGTTCTTCGGCAACCTGGTGATCCTGCCGCTGTGGCTGCAGACCATCGTCGGCTATACCGCGACGGATGCCGGCATCGTGATGGCGCCGGTGGGGATCTTCGCGATCCTGCTGTCGCCGGTGATCGGACGCAACTTGCCGAAGATGGATGCGCGCTGGGTCGCAACCGCCGCGTTCATCACCTTCGGCATCGTCAGCCTGATGCGTTCGGGCTTCACCACGCAGGTCGATACCTGGACGCTGATGGTGCCGACGCTGATCCAGGGTGCGGCGATGGCGATGTTCTTCATCCCGCTGACCTCGATCATCCTGTCGGGGCAGCCGGCCGAGAAGATTCCGGCGGCGTCGGGCTTGTCGAACTTCGTGCGCATTACCTTCGGCGGCATCGGCGCCTCGATCTCGACCACGGTGTGGGAGAACCGCTCTGCCCTGCACCATGCGCAGCTGGTCGAGCAGGTGAATCCGTACAACCCTGCCTACCACGATCAGCTCAGCCACCTGATGCAGATGGGCATGAGCCAGGCGCAGGCGGTGGGGGTGATCGAGCGCAACATCACTCAGCAGGCCGCCATGCTTGGCGCCAACGATATCTTCTGGATCTCGGGGATGCTGTTCTTCGTGCTGATCGGCTTTGTCTGGCTGACGCGGCCGGCCAAGGGCGGCGGCGGATCGGGGGATGCGATGGGGGCGCACTGAGGCATACGCCTGCCGGTGGACAAAGGGACGCTTGCGAGCGTCCCTTTTTTGTCTTCTCGCTGGACCCCTTGTATTCCGGCCCCGGGCGTCCTATGATTTCCGAACCGATTTACGGAACCATGGTTCCTAAAAACGGAACCAAACCGAAGATCAAAGAGACGGAGCGACGGTGTGAGCATTCTGGAAGGCGTGGAATGCGTGCTGGCCATGTTCGAACAGGGGCGGCACGAGGTCACGTTCAACGACGTCATTGACGAACTCGGCCTGGCCAAGAGCTCGGCTTCGCGGCTGCTGGCGCAGATGGTGCGCTACCGGCTGCTGGAGCTGCAGCCATCGACGCGGCGCTACCGCCCCGGGACACTCCTGATCCGCGCCGCCCAGGCGGCGACGCAGGCGCATCCGTTCGACGAGCAATGCCGGACCATCCTGGCCTCGCTGTCGGACTCCACCGGCTTCACCGCCTACCTGTCGATGCTCGACGGCACCGACACGGTGGTCCTGCAGCGCCTGAACGGCAGCAACCCGGTGCAAGTGCTGTCGCCGCCGGGGGCGCGGCGGCCGGCATTCACCACCGCGATGGGCCGCGTGCTGCTCTCGCGCCTGCCGCAAGCCGATTTCAGCGCACGCTATGGCACCTCCGGCGCGCGCAAATTGCCCGAGGCGCCGGCTGGCTGCCCCGCTACCGTGGCCGAGCTGGCCGAGCGCGTGGCAAGCGCCAGCCGCGAGCGCAGCGCGATCGCCGTGAATGAAGGCATGCCGGGCATCGGCGCGGTGGCCACCACGCTGGCCGATCCGCTTTCCGGCGATGTGCGCGGCCTGTGCCTGTCGTTCACCGCGATGCAGGTCAGCCAGGCCCAGGCCCACGCGCTGCGGGAAACGCTGGTGCAGGCGGTGGCGCCGGTCGGGCAGCGCATCGGCGATCCGCTCTGGCTCCAACCCGGCGACACCGCCGGTCACTAGCCATCCCGGCAGCTAAATCCCATGGAACTCCTGTTACTCAGCAACTCCTCCAGCGACGCGGGCTACCTCGTCCATGCCCACGACGCCATCCGCGAACTGGCCGGCGGGCGCACCCGTGCCTGCTTCCTTCCGTTCGCCGGCGTCACGCGCGACTGGGACACGTATGAAGCATTGGTGCGCGACGCACTGGCCCCAGCGGGCATCGACGCGCACTCGCCGCACCGGCTCTCCGATGCCGACTGCGTGCGGGCAGTGGAAGCGGCCGAACTGATCGTCATCGGTGGCGGCAACACCTTCCGCCTGCTGCAATGCCTGCGCGAACGCGGCCTGCTGTCCGTCATCGCGCGCCAGGTGACGGCGGGCGCCGCGCGCTATATCGGCTGGAGCGCCGGCACCAACGTCGCCTGCCCGACCATCCGCACCACCAACGACATGCCGGTCGCCGACCCCGGCGGCCTCGATGCGCTTGCGTTGGTGCCCTTCCAGATCAACCCGCACTACTTCAACCTGGTGGTGCCGGGCTTCCGCGGCGAAACGCGTGACCAGCGCCTGGCCGAGTTCACCGTGCTGCAGCCGCGGATGCCGGTGCTGGGCTTGCCGGAAGGCAACTGGGTGCGCGTCTCGGGCGATCGCATGGAGATGGGCGGCGCGCATGGCGCACGCTGGTTCCTTGGCCAGGAGATCGAAGACGTCGCCCCCGGCGCATTGTCGGTGCCGGCCTGCGCCACTGCCATCTGACCCATCGCAATACAGGAAAGCCAAGCAAGATGTCCATCAAGCAGGTGATTGAATCGATCGAGTTGCTGTCCGCAGCCAATGTCGACGGCGCAGCCGTTGCCGCTTTGCTGCGCGCACGCGGCATCAGCGACGTCGCGGTGACGCGCGTGGAAGAAAACGGCCTCTACACCGACTTCCTCGCCTGCACGCTGCCCGGCCGCAACCCCGACGCACCCGCGCTGGGCGTGGTCGGACGCCTTGGCGGCGTGGGCGCGCGCCCGGCCGTGACCGGGCTGGTCTCCGATGCCGACGGCGCCATCGTCGCGGTCGCCACCGCGCTGAAGCTGGCCGACATGGCCGCCGGCGGCGACGTGCTGGCCGGCCCCGTCCGTATCCATACCCACATCTGCCCGCACGCTGCCACGCGTCCGCACCAGCCGGTGCCAATGATGAAGTCGCCCTTCGCCATGCGCACGATGATGTCGCACGAGGTCCATCCGCAAATGGCGGCGATCCTGTCGGTCGATACCACGCGCGGCAACCGCTTCGTCAACCGGCGCGGCATCGCGCTGACGCCGGTAGCCAAGCAAGGCTGGCTGCTGCGGCTGCCCGAACGCATGCTGGACCTGATCGGCTGGGTCAGCGGCGAGCTGCCGGTGGTGTTGCCGCTGACCACGCAGGACATCACGCCTTACGAAAACGGCCTGTGGCACGTCAATTCGATCATGCAGCCCGCCATCGTCACCGATGCACCGGTGGTCGGCGTCGCCCTGACCGCGCAGACCACGGTGCCGGGCTGCGCGACCGGCGTGACCAATGCGCATGACCTGGACGTGGCGACGCGCTTCTGCATCGAGGCTGCGAAACTGTTCGGCCAGGGCCAGTGCCCCTTCTACGACGTGGACGAGTGGGCCGAACTGCAGCGGCGCTACGGCTCGCTGGCGCACCTGCAAACCGTTGGGGTGGCGGCATGACTGCCACGGCCGAACGGCTGCCGCGCGTGGCGTTCGTCACCATCGGGCAGGCGCCGCGGACCGACGTGGTGCCGCAGGTGCTGGCCGACCTGGGCCTGCCAGTGGCGGCGGAAGAATTCGGCATCCTCGACGACCTCGACGCCGACCAAATCGCCGCACTCGCCCCTACCAGCGGCGAATACCGCTTTGCCAGCCGCCTGCGCGACGGCTCGCAGGCAGTGATGGGCAAGCCCGTGGCCGAGGCCATGCTCGCGCGGCTGATGGCATCGCTGGACGATGGCCGCTTCGACGCACTGGTGCCGCTGTGCACAGGCACCGCGCTGCCGCCGCTGCGCACGCTGGTGATCGAGCCGCAGCAGGTAGTGGATCACCTGACTGTCGCGCTCGCCCGGGGATGCAAGCGGCTCGGCATCGTGCTGCCCCTCGAAGGCCAGGTCGGCAGTTTCCACCTGATCGAGCCCGTGTCCTGCGAAATGCGTGTCACGCATGCATCGCCCTACACGGACACCGGCGCCGACACGGGCACCGGCCGCTTCGCGCGGGCCGGCGAGGTGCTGCGCGGCTGCGACCTCGTAGTCATGCACTGCATGGGCTATACCGAGGCAATGCGGGCGGAAGTCGCGCGCCATGCCCGTGCGCCGGTGCTGCTCTCCAACCGGATGGTGGCCAGGCTGTTGGGCCAGGTATTGGCAGGCCGCAACGAATCCGGCCTGTGATGTTTTTTCGGGTAAGGGCAAGCCCGCTGACAGATTGCCTGTGACATTGCTGGAGCGGAAGTAACAATGGAAAAGGTGGCGAAGTGGATGGGGCCGCTGCTGCGCGGCATGGTGTACATGAGCCTGGGCGCGGTAGCGGCCACGGGCGCGCATGCGCAGGAGTGGAAGCCGTCGAAGCCGGTGCGGTTGCTGGTCGGCTTCGCGCCGGGCGGTTCCGCCGACCTGCTGGCGCGGCTGGTGCAGGGACCGCTGTCCGAAAGCCTCGGCGTGCCGGTGGTGGTGGAAAACGTGCCGGGCGCGGGCGGCAATATCGCCGCCGACAAGCTGGCCAAGGCGCCGGCCGACGGCTATACCATCGGCATGGGCGCGGCCGGTGCGATGGCGGTGACGCATGTGCTCAACCCGAAGGGCACGCCGTACAAGGCGGATGACTTTACGCCGATCGCCATGCTGGCGACGCAGCCCAACGTCGTCATCATCAACCCCGCCCTGCCAGTCAAGTCGATGGCAGATTTCACCGCGTACGTAAAAAAGACGCCACAGGTCACCTATGGCACCGCGGGCGTCGGCACGTCCAACCACCTGATCGCCGAGACCATGCTGCATCGCCTCGGCGTCGATATGGTCCACGCGCCGTACAAGGGCGCCACGCCGGTGATCACCGACCTGATGGGCGGCCATATCGCCATGACCGTCGACAACATCACCACCGCGGCAGCGCTGGCCAAGTCCGGCAAGGTCCGCGCCATCGCCGTCACCGGCAGCAAGCGCTCGCCGCTGTTGCCCGACGTGCCGACGCTGGCCGAGAGCGGCCTGAAGGATTTCAATATGCCGACCTGGCAAGGGATCTTCGGCCCGAAGGACCTGCCCAGGCCGATCGTCGCCCGCTACAACCAGGCACTGGTGAAGGCGCTGGCGAATCCGGAAGTGAAGAAGAAGATGGCGGAATTCGGCTCCGAGCCGGTCGGCGACACGCCGGAGCATTTCGCCGGGTTCCTGGCACAGGACCGCAAGATGTGGGCCGATGTGATCAAGGCAGCGAAAATCACGCTCGACTGATCCGATACCGGCAAGGAGCGGCGCCTACAGCTTGACCAGTCGCTCCGGCCGCAAAGCGCCCTCGCGCATGCGGGCAACGCCGAGCAGGCGCGCCGGCGCGCCGGCATAGACGCGCGCCAGCACGCCTTCCGCGATATCGGTGCCCTCGGGCAGGTCGCGGCGCGCAATGCGCTGTCCCTGCAGGAAGCGCGAAGCGGCAGCTTCGTCCAGCGTCACGGGCGGGCTTTTCTGCAGCAAGGCGTCGACCGGGGCCAGCATGCCTGGCCGCGCGGCATCGTCCTGATGCTCGATCTGCTCGAGCGTCACCGCACCGTCCAGCGTCAGGTCGCCCACGGCAATGCGGCGCAGCCCGGTCAGGTGGGCGCCGCAGCCCAGCGCCTCGCCGATATCCTCGGCCAGCGTGCGGATGTAGGTGCCCTTGCTGCAGGTCACGCGCATGGTGAACGCAGCCGTGGTGAACGCCGGGGGCAGCGCGCAATCCAGCAGTTCGATCGCGTGGATGGTGACACGGCGCGCGGCGCGCTCGACCGTCTGCCCTGCGCGCGCGTACTCATACAGCGGGCGGCCATCCTTCTTCAGCGCCGAATGCATCGGCGGCACCTGTTCGATCTCGCCGGTAAAGCGCACCAGCGCCTGCTCCACCGCGGCGCGGTCGCAGGTCACCTCACGGACATCGAGCAACTCGCCCTCGGCATCGCCGGTACTGGAGCGCGCACCCAGCCGCACCACGGCGTCATAGGTCTTGTCCGCTTCCAGCAGGTCCTGCGAGAACTTGGTGGCCTCGCCGAAGCACAGCGGCAGCAAGCCGGTGGCCAGCGGGTCGAGCGTGCCGGTATGCCCGGCCTTGTTGGCGCGCAGCAGGCGCTTGGCGCGCACCAGCGCATCGTTGGACGACAGGCCCAGCGGCTTGTCGAGCAGCAGCACACCATGGACGTCGCGGCGCGGCAGGCGCGGCGGGCGAGCGGCGTTGGAATCGGTCATCGGAGGAAACAGGAGCGACGCTGATGCAGCGCGGCGTGCGACCCTGGTGGTCGCGCTGCCCATGCCTGGCGGCATGGGCACCGGCTCAGTCGTCTTTCGAACGCGTGGCGTTCGCTTCGTTGATCAGCTTGGACATCTCGATCGCGTGCTCGACCGAGGTGTCGTGATGGAAATGCAGCGTCGGCACGGTATGGATGTGCAGGCGCTTGAACAGCAGCGAGTGCAGGTAGCCCGCCTTCTCGTTGAGGATGGCTGCGGCCTCGGTGGCGTCGGCCCCCAGCACGGTGAAGTACACCTTGGCGTGCGCATAATCGGGCGTCAGCGTGACCGACTGCAGCGTGACCAGGCCGAGGCGCGGGTCGCGCAGCTCGCGCTGGATCATCTCGGCCAGGTCCTTCTGGATCTGGTCGGAGATGCGGAGGTTGCGGGAGGAGATATTGCCTTTCTTGGCCATTCAATACTGTTCTGCTGAGATGACAACGGCAGGCCGAGGCCTGCCGTTGCTTGCGACGCTTACAGCGTACGCGCCACCTCGGTGATTTCGTACACTTCGAGCTGGTCGCCTTCCTGAACATCGTTGAAGTTCTTGATCGACAGACCGCACTCGAAGCCTTGCTTGACTTCCTTGACGTCGTCCTTGAAGCGCTTCAGCGAATCCAGCTCGCCGTCGTGGATGACCACGTTGTTGCGCAGCACGCGCACCAGCGAATTGCGCTTGACCACGCCGTCGGTGACCATACAGCCGGCCACCGCGCCGACCTTCGGCACGCGGAACACCTGGCGCACCTCGACCGTGCCGGTGGTGGTTTCGCGCTTCTCCGGCGCCAGCATGCCCGACATCGCCGCCTTGATCTCGTCTACCGCATCGTAAATGATGTTGTAGTAGCGGATATCGATGCCATTGTGCTCGGCCAGCTTGCGCGCGCCCGCATCGGCACGCACGTTGAAGCCGATGATGACCGCCTTCGATGCCGTCGCCAGGTTGACGTCGGACTCGGAGATGCCACCCACGCCGCCGTGCACGATCTGCACGCGCACTTCCGCCGTCGACAGCTTCTGCAGCGACTGCACCAGCGCTTCCTGCGAACCCTGCACGTCGGCCTTGACGATCAGCGGCAGCGTCTGGACTTCGCCTTCCGTCATCTGCTCGAGCATGTTCTCCAGCTTGGCGGCCTGTTGCTTGGCCAGCTTCACGTCGCGGAACTTGCCCTGGCGGAACAACGCGATTTCGCGCGCCTTGCGCTCGTCCGGCAGCACCAGCACTTCCTCACCGGCGGCCGGCACTTCCGACAGGCCCTGGATTTCCACCGGGATCGACGGGCCAGCTTCCTTGGTCGGCTTGCCGTTCTCGTCCAGCATGGCGCGCACGCGGCCGTAGGCGCTGCCAGCCAGGACCACGTCGCCACGCTTGAGCGTGCCGCTGCTGACCAGGATGGTTGCGATCGGGCCCTTGCCCTTGTCGAGCTGGGCTTCCACCACCAGGCCCTTGGCCGGGGCGTCGACCGGCGCCTTCAGTTCCAGCACTTCGGCTTGCAGGAGCACTTGCTCGAGCAGGTCTTCCACACCGGTACCCATCTTGGCGGACACCGGCACGAACGGCGAATCGCCGCCGTATTCTTCCGGCACCACCTGCTCCGCAACCAGTTCCTGCTTGACGCGGTCCGGGTTGGCATCGGGCTTGTCGATCTTGTTGATCGCCACCACGATGGGCACGCCGGCAGCCTTGGCGTGCGCAATCGCCTCCTTGGTCTGCGGCATCACGCCGTCGTCGGCTGCGACCACCAGGATCACGATGTCGGTTGCCTTGGCACCGCGGGCACGCATGGCCGTAAAGGCCTCGTGACCCGGGGTGTCCAGGAAGGTGATCACGCCCCGGTCGGTTTCCACATGGTAGGCACCGATATGCTGCGTAATGCCGCCGGCTTCGCCCGCGGCCACCTTGGTGCGGCGGATGTAGTCCAGCAGCGAGGTCTTGCCGTGGTCGACGTGACCCATCACGGTCACCACCGGCGGACGCGGCAGTTGCTCGGCGTCGGTGTGTTCTTCACCGTCCACCACCAGCAGCGCTTCCGGATCGTCCAGCTTGGCGGCGAACGCCTTGTGGCCCATTTCTTCCACCACGATCATGGCGGTTTCCTGGTCCAGCACCTGGTTGATCGTCACCATCTGGCCGAGCTTCATCATCTGCTTGATGACCTCTGACGCCTTCACCGCCATCTTGTGCGCGAGATCGGCCACGGAGACGGTTTCAGGCACATGCACGTCACGCACCACCGGCTCGGTCGGCGCCTGGAAGCTGCTGCGGCTGTCGTCGTGCTGCTGCCTGCCGCCACGGCCACGCGGGCCACCGCGCCAGCCGCCCACGCCGCCCGACGAATCGCCGCGCGTCTTCAGGCCGCTGCCCTTCTTGCGGCTGCTGTCGTCCTGCCAGCCCGCCTTCACGACCTTGCCCTTCTTGTCGGCGGTTGCCGTGGTCGTGGTCGTTGTGGCCGGCTTCTTGTCGTCCTTCTTCGCTTCCGTGGTCGCACCGGCCGGCTTCACCGGTTTGTGCAGCGTACCAGTCTGCTCGGCCTTCTTTTCTTCAGCCTTGCGCTCGGACGGCGCCTTCAGCACGCGCGGAGGTGCGTTCAGCATCTGCTGGATCGCACGAGCCTCGGCTTCGGCAGCCTCGCGGCGCTTGCGCGCAGCGACTTCCTGCTCGGCGCGGGCCTTGTCGGCAGCGGCCTTGGCCTCGTCCGCCGCCTTCTGCGCCTCGGCGCGTTCAGCGGCGACGCGTGCCTTCTCGTCCTCTGCCTTCTTGCGCGAGGCATCCTCGTTGGCCTCGGTCACGGCGCGCGATGCCGCAGCCTCTTCCTCTGCCTTGCGGGCGGCGAGTTCGGCCTGGCGGCGCTGTTCAGCCTCCAGGGCTTCCTGGCGGACACGGCGCTCGGCTTCCTCACGCTCGGCTGCCTCGCGGGCGGCCTTGGCTTCAGCTTCCTGGCGCGCCAGCAGTTCGGCCTGGCGGCGTTCTTCCTCTTCGCGACGTGCCTCTTCGGCAGCGTCGACCACCGCGGCTCGCGCCTCGGCACCGTCGGCCTGGGCGTCATGCGCAGCTTCGTCGCGCTTGATCAGCACGCGCTTCTTGCGCACTTCCACCTGGACCGTGCGGGTCTTGCCGGTGCCATCCGACTGGCGGATCTCGGAGGTTTCGCGCTTGGTCAGCGTAATCTTCTTGCGGGCGCTGTCGTCGGACTGGCCGTGCGAGCGCTTCAGATAGTCCAGCAGCCTGGTCTTATCCGATTCCGTGATGATGTCTTCTGGCGTCGCCTTGCCCACCCCAGCCGCCTGCAATTGTTCCAGCAGGGCAGCTGCGCTGCGACTCAGTTCTGCGGCCAGTTGGGCAACTGTTGTGCTTGCCATTCAAACCCTTTCAATGCTTGGTTTCTACGTCGGGACAAATTGTTGCGGAAAGCGCGCCCGGTCCGGTTTCAGCGGTCGGGCGTGTCCCTCAGTTGAACCAATGTTCCCGTGCTTTCATGATCAGCGACTTGGCTTCTTCCTCGCTGACACCAGTCATCTCGACCAGCTCGTCCACGGCCAGTTCGGCCAGGTCGTCACGCGTATGGATATCGCCTTCGGCCAGCTTGCCGATCAGTTCCGGGTTGAGGCCGTCGAGCGAGCGCAGGTCCTGCGACACCTCTTCCACCTTTTCTTCCCGGGCCAGTTCCATCGTCAGGAGCGCATCACGCGCGCGATTGCGCAGCTCGTTGACGGTGTCTTCGTCAAAGGCCTCGATCTCCATCATTTCACTGATGGGGACATAAGCCACTTCTTCCAGCGTGGAGAAGCCTTCCTCGATCAGGATGTCTGCCACTTCCTCATCCACGTCCAGCTTGGACATGAACAGCTTGCGCACCACATCGCTCTCTTCGGCCTGCTTCTGCGCCGATTCTTCCTGCGTCATGATGTTGATCTGCCAGCCGGTCAGCTCGGACGCCAGGCGCACGTTCTGACCGCTGCGGCCGATGGCCACGGCGAGGTTTTCCTCGTCGACCACCACGTCCATGCTGTGCTTCTCTTCATCGACCACGATCGACTGCACCTGTGCTGGCGCCAGCGCGCCGATCACGAACTGCGCCGGGTCTTCCGACCACAGCACGATGTCCACCGCCTCGCCGCCGATCTCGTTGCGCACCGCGGTCACGCGCGTACCACGCACGCCCACGCAGGTGCCGATCGGGTCGATGCGCTTGTCGTGCGCCACCACCGCGATCTTGGCGCGCACGCCCGGGTCGCGGGCAGCCGCCTTGATCTCCAGCAGGCCCTGCTCCATTTCCGGCACTTCGTTCTCGAAGAGCTTGATCAGGAAGTCGGGTGCAGTGCGCGACAGCTCTATCTGCGGGCCACGCGCGGCGCGGTCGACATTCAGGATATAGGCGCGCACGCGGTCGCCGGTGCGCAGGTTTTCCTTGGGGATGATCTGGTCACGGGCCAGCAGCGCCTCGACGCGGCCGGATTCCACGATCAGCCCCTTCTTGTCGGCGCGCTTGACCGTGCCGGTCATGATCTTTTCGCCGCGGTCGAGGTAGTCGTTCAGGATCTGCTCGCGCTCGGCATCGCGGATACGCTGCAGGATCACCTGCTTGGCGGCCTGCGCGCCGATGCGGCCGAACTCGACCGACTCGATCTGCTGCTCGATATAGTCACCCAGCTCGATAGCGGGGTTTTCCTCGCGGGCCTCGAACAGCAGGATCTGCTTGTCCGGCTCCTGCAGGCCCAGCTCGTCGGGAACGACCAGCCAGCGGCGGAAGGTTTCATGCTCGCCCGACTCGCGATCGATCGCGACACGGATATCCACGTCTTCCTCGAAACGCTTCTTGGTGGCCGAGGCGAGCGCCGCCTCCAGGGCACCGAATACCACATCCTTGTCGACGTTCTTCTCACGCGCAAGCGCATCGACGAGCAACAGAACTTCGCGGCTCATTGCTTGTTCCCTTTTCTTTGATTTCCTTTGAAGTCGATCACCGGCACCAGACGTGCCTTGTCGACATCGGATACGGCAAATTCCAGCAGCGCCGGGCCATCCTTGCCCTCGAACTCCAGGCCGATCTTCTCCTCGCCCGCGGCGCCGGTGGGCTCGCGCAGGATGCCGGTAAAGTTCTTCTGTCCGTTGACGGGCAGGCGCAGCGTCACGCGCGCCTCGGCGCCGGCAAAGCGGATGAAGTCGGCCAGCTTCTTCAGCGGCCGGTCCAGTCCGGGCGACGAGACCTCGAGGCGTTCATAGTCGACGTTCTCGACCGTAAACACGTGGGTGAGCTGGCGGCTCACCTTTTCGCAATCCTCGATGGCAATGCCGGTTTCAGGCTGATCGATGTAGACACGCAGCAATCCGGCCGGGGCACGCTCGAGCTCGACCAGCTCATATCCCATGCCGCTTAGGGTGGTTTCGATCAAATCTGCCAGATGCACTGTTATCCCGAGTAATGGCCATCAACACCGTGGCAGGCAAACCCGCCGGTGCCGTCCGGGACGACCCTGTTGCAGCGCTGCCTGTCCGCCACCTCTTCCGCCCACGCGGAAGCACCGAAAAACGGGCGAACCAAAAAAAAATGGGCGCAATGCCCATCATTCGCCCATCCTCGGACGAGGATGGCTTTTTGAATAGACTTGAATTATACGCGGATTATGTCGAAAAGGCAAAAGCCAGACATTACCGCGAACGGCATGCGGCGCTGGCAGGCGTTGTTCCCGCCATGCGCCGCCCGCGGCGCTTAACGATTGCCGCCGCGGTTGCCACCCCGGTTGCCGCCGCCGCCACGCGGCGTACGGTTGCCGCCGGACTTGGCTGCCTTCGGCATCACGTTGCCATTGGCCTCGCCACCGCGGCGAGGCTTGCCCTGACCCTGACCGGCCTGGCCTCTGGCGCCGCTCGTGCCGCCCATGCCGGCACTGCCTCCACGTCCCTGGCGCGCGCCGGCGCCGCGGCCACCGCCGAGGTTGGCAGCGTGCGAAGTCAGCAGCGTCGGCCCATGGCTGATATAGCCCATCGACGTCTTCATCGGATCCGGCTGGCTGCTGCGGCCACCGCCGCCGCGCGCGCCGCCCTGATCGAAGCGCGGCAGGCCGTCCATGCCGGTATGCATCGGCATGCCGGCAATCGCCGCCTCGGTGCGCTGCTTGCGCCCGCCCACCTTGGTGGCGCCCTTGGGCGCCTGCTCGCCCTTGCCGGGCACCTTCAGGCCGACGCTGCTCATCAGCGTCTTGACGTCATTCGGCTCCACTTCCTGCCAGCGGCCGCGCTTGAGGCCCCGCGGCAGCAGGAACTGGCCGTAGCGGGTGCGGATCAGGCGCGACACGGTCAGGCCGACCGCCTCGAACATGCGGCGCACTTCGCGATTGCGGCCTTCGGTCAGGGCCACGTGGTACCAATGGTTGGCGCCCTCGCCGCCACCGTCGGCAATGCGCAGGAAGTTGGCCTCGCCGTCATCGAGCTTGATGCCGTGCAGCAGGCGCTGGCGGTCGGCTTCGGCCAGCTCGCCCAGCGTGCGCACCGCGTATTCGCGCTCGACCCCGTAGCGGGGATGCATGAACCGGTTGGCAATGTCGCCCGAGGTGGTGAAGATCAGCAGGCCTTCGGTATTGAAGTCCAGCCGGCCCACCGCGACCCATTTGCCGGTCTTGATGCGCGGCAGGTTGTCGAACACGGTCGGACGGCCTTCCGGATCGGACTGGCTGACGATCTCGCCGGCAGGCTTGTGGTACAGCAGCACGCGCGGCGGCTTGGTCGACACCTTGCGGTGGATCAGCTTGCCGTTCACGCGGACTTGGTCGGCCGGCAGGATGCGCTGGCCGATATGCGCGGGAAGTCCGTTGACCGAGACCCGGCCCTGCAGGATCAGCTCTTCCATCTCCCGGCGCGAACCCAGGCCGCCGTCGGCCAGCACCTTGTGCAGCTTGGGCGCGTCGTCATCGGCGGTCAGCTCGCGCACCGGCTTGGCCTTGGTGCGCGGGATGACGGTGTCTTCGCTGTCGTACTGCTCGGAGATGACGAAGCGGAACAGGTCTTCGCTGCTCGCCGCGGCCTTGTCGCCACCGGCCTGGCCCTTGCGCGCGGCCTGCGGCTTGCCGCCATCCTTGCGCCGGCCCTGCTGGCGTGCGCCGGCGCCCTGGTTGTCGCCGGACGTGGCCGCCTTGCCGCCGCGCGGGGCCTGCTTGCGCTTGCGGGCCGGCTGCTCCGGCTTGTCGGCGCCTTCGGCCCGGGCCGCGCGGTCGATCTTGTCTGCCTTGCTGCCGCCCTGGCTGCCCTGCCCGCCTTCGCCCTGGCCCGTCTTGCGCTTGCCGCGGCCACGCTGGCCGCCACGCCCTGCACCAGCTGCGCCCGCGCTTGCGGCGCCCCCCGCCTCTGCGGCATCGCCCGGGCCGACCGCGCCGGCGCCTTCGGCGCCTTCAGCGCCCTCCGCGCGGCCCTGCGCCGCCTGGCGACGCGATGCCACCAGGTTCCTCAGACCGCGGCGCAGCCCCTTGCGGCGGGGCGCGGCGTCGCTGCCCGTTCCGGGTTCTGCGGCGCCGGTGTCGGCGGATGCACCCGCATGGCGGGCGTCTTGCTCAACGGAATCAGACAAGATATTCACTATCGGATGTTGCATGTTGTTCAGTTCGGCACGCGCTCGTCGTGCTCGCTCGGGTGCGGCGCGATGCCGTCGTCCGGCCGCTGGTCCCGCGCTGCCTCCGCAGAGGGCGCGACCGGTTCGGCGGCATCGCCCGCCACCGCCTCGGCAGCCAGCGGCAGCGGCTGCGCATCAAAGCCATCGGCACCGTCTTCGCGCGCGGCGGTTTCGCCATCGCGCGCGGGCGACGGCTCGGCCGCTGCCGATGTGTCGGCCGGCGTGACCGGCTCGGCAAAGGCTTCCTCATCGGCGCTGGCCGGCTTGTGAGCCGCCAGGTCCTCGAAATTGATCGCCTGCTGCTCCAGCAGGGCGGCCTGCGCCTGTGCCTGGGCATCCTCCAGCGGCGGCAGCTCGTCGAGCGTGCGCAGCCCGAGGTCGTCCAGGAATGCCTTGGTGGTGGCATACAGCGCCGGGCGACCCGGCACATCGCGATGGCCGATCACCTCGATCCAGCTGCGGTCCTCGAGCTTCTTGATCACTTCCGTACTGACCGTCACGCCGCGGATTTCCTCGATATCGCCGCGGGTCACCGGCTGGCGGTAGGCGATGATCGCCAGCGTCTCCATCACCGCGCGCGAGTATTTTGGCGGTTTTTCCGGATTCAGGCGGTCGAGGTATTCCCGCATTTCGGGCCGGCTCTGGAATCGCCAGCCACTGGCCAGCGCGACCAGTTCCACGCCGCGCGGGCGCCAGTCCTGGCGCAGTTCATCCAGCAGCACGCGGATGGTGTCTGCGCCGACGTCATCGTCGAACAGGCGGCGCAGATCGTTGACGCGCAACGGTTCCTGCGCGCAGATCAGCGCCGTTTCGAGGACGATCTTCGCCTCTTGGGTATTCATGTTGATGGTGTGCAGCCTGTCTTTGCACCTGCTCCCGGACGGATCCGGGGCACCGGAGATTTTGGATACAGCGGTGCCAAAGCCACCGCCATCTCATCGCGCAGCGAGCCGGATACCTGCCGCACCCAGGCCGTGCACTTCCCTTTCTTTGCATCGAGTTGCCGGGGCTTCCGGCAGGAGATCGTCCGCATGCCGTCATGGACCGGCCAGCGAACCTCTTGCGTCGCTCGTCCACACAAGCGGACATCGCGGTCGGCGAACTGAACGCCTCGGACGCAAGAAAATACGGGTATCGGGAGCAAGGCCGGCATCTGCCACGCCGCAGCGCCAACCGGACTTTTGAACCAGATCTTTTGAACCGGATGGACCGCGGGGACTGGCGCTCATCGAAAGCCTTCCGCTTCCCGCGTCCCGAGCGCGCCTTCGGATATGAAGGCCGCCAGGCGCTGTTCGCCGCTGCTTACCGCAGCCTGTCTGACTCCGCGCGATACCGCAATGCAGGCGATTGTATGGCATTCCCGCCTCCGCCTGCAACCATCATCCTGCTTGCGCGGGGTGCCAACGCCGCACGATGCCCCGTGCCGCGTCAAAAGACCAGGCAGAAGCCCTGTTCCGCCAGCGAATGTGGCAGCAGCACCGCCCGCGCGATGCCAAGCCCGCCGAACGCCATCACGGCAAGGCCCGCGCCCAGGCGCACGCCCGGCCGCCGCGACCACAGCCTGAGATAGCCCGACAGCCCGGACAGCACCAGCAGGTTCGGCAGCGTGCCAAGCCCGAATACGCCCATCACCAGCGCACCCGAGCCGGCATTGCCCGCCAGCAGTGCCAGCGTCAGCGCACCGTAGACCATGCCGCAGGGTACCAGCCCCCACGCCAGGCCCACGCCGTAACGCCGGGCCAGCCCGCCGCGCGCCCGCACGAAGGCCGGCATCGCGCCGGCAAGCCCGCCGAGCCGGCCGGCCATCGCAGTGCTGGCGCGCGCCGCCAGCCGCTCCAGCCAGGTCACGGTAAAGGTACTGCCGCGCAGCAAACGCCACCCCGACCACAGCAGCATCAGGCTGCCGGCGCCGAACAGCCAGCGCTGCACCGGCAGGTAGTCCTGTCTCCAGGCCGTGGCGCCGGCGGCGCCCAGCGCGGCACCGAGCAGCATATAGGTGCTAATCCTGCCAAAGTGCATTACCAATAACTCTCCGAGCCACGCAGTCCTGCTGCGCACCAGGCCGACCGGCGCAGTCTTGCAGCGCCGCTGCTCGACAGCCAGCGCCACCCCGCCGCACATGGCGGCACAGTGCACGCCGCCAAGCAGGGCAAGCAGGAAAACGCTGATCAATACGCCAAATGTCAATTCTGTCTCCCTGCCGGATCACATCGCACGGTAAAATGACCATATCGTGCCCCGCTGCCATTTCTAGCAGGTTCCAATTGCTCACCTCCATCCCCATTACCGAGATGTCGCCCCGCTGCTCCACCTGTGCAATGGGACAGCTGTGCCTTCCGGTTGGCATGTCGCAGCAAGACCTTGCCAAGATCGACACGCTGGTGCAGGAACGCATCCGCGTGCACAAGGGGGAAACCCTCTACCGCATGGGTGACCCGCTCACTGCGGTCTACGCCATCCGCTTCGGCACGCTCAAGACGCATGTCACCACCGAAGACGGACGCTCGCAGATTACCGGTTTCCACCTGCCCGGTGAAATCGTCGGCCTCGACGGCCTGGGCGAGATGCAGCATGCATCCGATGCGGCCGCGCTCGAAGATACCGAAGTCTGCGTGGTCCGCATGAACGACCTGCAGTCGCTGTCGGCCGACCTGCCTTCGCTGCAGCAGCAATTCCTGCGCCTGATGGGCAAGGAAATCACGCATGACCAGTTGATGCTGGTCACGCTCGGCTCGATGCGCGCCGAGGAACGCCTGGCCGCCTTCCTGATCAACCTGTCGGAACGGCTGTCCGCGCGCGGCTATTCCGCGTCCGAGTTCGTGATGCGCATGAGCCGCGAAGAGATCGGCAGCTACCTCGGCCTGAAGCTCGAGACCGTCAGCCGGCTGTTCTCTCGCTTTGCCGAGGCCGGGCTGATCCAGATCCGCCAGCGGCATGTCAAGCTGATCGACATCGACGGCATCAAGCAACTCTACAGCCGTACCTGCTGAGCCACCGCGGCGTTGCCGCGCCGCCTGCGGCGGCGGCAACGCCGCGTCCCTTTCCTATTCCAGCTCGTCCGTATCGGCAAGCCGCGTCGGCATGGTGTACAGCGTCAGTCCGCTGGACAACGCACAGAACACCCACGCCAGCAGGAAGCCGACGGTATAGACGGACTCGCGCGACGATTCGATCGGATGGCCGAAGAATTTCAGGTCGCCCGGATCGACGACGGAAAAAACCGTCGCCGTCGCCAGGCCCGCCATCAGGAAGCCCGGCCACAGCACCCACATCAGCCAGCGCAGCCTCATGGCTGCCTCGCTGCCGCGGACTTGGGCGGCACAGCTTCCATCTTCTCCACCACCAGGCCATGCCGCGTCGCGCCCTGTACCGGCATGTCGGGATGCGCCGCCGCCAGCCAGATCGTCACGCCGCACGCCACCATGGCCACCAGCGGCCCGGCCATCAGCAGCCACGGCCACGGTTCCTTCCACCACGGATTGCCTTGCCGACTCATCTTGCCCCCTTCGTCCTGGCGACTACGTAAGAGTCGCCTAGCTTCACAAATCGCGCGGCACGATAAAACTGGTGGATTGCCGGATTTCGGCATGCCCCTGCTCCGTGCCTTCGCTCGTTACCGTTACGTTGATCTTGTGCGTGCCCTGCCTGGCGGCCTCGATCGGCACGCGGATGCGGATCGGCAGCAGCCGGTTGGAGGTCGGCGCCAGCGATTCGGCCTGCTTGTCGTATTCGACCATCAGGTCCTTCAATTCATCGCTGTCGGCGCGCACGCGGATCTGCATCGGCGCTTCGGTGGTGTTGATCAGCTGCAGCCGATAGACGTTCTCGATCCAGCGCCCTTCCACTTCCCGGCCCAGCGCACCGCGGTCGCGGATGATGTCGACCTTCAGCGGCGTGCGCAACATGATCGACGCCATGAATCCCGCCAGCAGCGCCGCCCAGATCACCGAGTAGATGATGACGCGCGGACGCAGCAGGCGTTTGCGCGATGCCGCAGCGGACAGACCCTTGCGCATCGCGTTTTCCGAGGTGTACCGGATCAGCCCGCGCGGGTAGTCCATCTTGTCCATGACCTGGTTGCAGGCGTCGATGCAGGCGCCACAGCCAATGCACTCGTACTGCAGGCCATCGCGGATATCGATGCCGGTCGGGCACACCTGCACGCAGATGCTGCAGTTGACGCAATCGCCCAGGCCAGCCTGGTGATGGTCGGTCTTGCGCGAGCGGCTGCCGCGCGGCTCGCCCCGGCCGACGTCATAGGTCACGACATAGGTGTCGCGGTCCACCATCACGCTCTGGAAACGCGCGTAGGGGCACATGTACTTGCACACCTGCTCGCGCATGAAGCCGGCGTTGCCCCACGTGGCAAACGCATAGAACAGCATCCAGAACGCCTGCCAGGGTCCCAGCGACAGCGCCAGCACCTCGCCGCCTAGTTCCCGGATCGGCGCAAAGTAGCCGATGAACGTGAAGCCGGTCCAGAGTGCGATCAGTACCCACAGGAAATGCTTGGTTGCCTTGATGCGGAGTTTACGCAGGCTCCACGGATCCCCGTCGAGGCGGATACGGGCGATACGGTCGCCTTCGACCCGCCGCTCGATCCACATGAAGATCTCGGTATAGACCGTTTGCGGGCACGCGTAGCCGCAGAACAGCCGCCCCGCGATCGCCGTGAACAGGAACAGCGCCAGTGCCGAGATCACCAGCAGCACGGCCAGGTAGATGACGTCCTGCGGCCACAGCACCAGCCCGAAGATATAGAACTTGCGCTCGCCAAGATCAAACAGCACGGCCTGGCGTCCGTTCCACTGGAGCCAGGGCGTGCCGTAATAGATCAGCTGGGTCAGGATCACCAGCCAGACCCGCCAGCTGGAGAACGCGCCCTTCACCGAGCGGGGATAGATCTTGCGGCGGACCTCGTAAAGGGTTTCTTCCGAGGTTTCGCCCGGCGCAGCGGCCGACCGTTGCAGGTCGGCCGCCCGGGCCACTTCGTCGGTCCCGGGCGCGTTCATGGGCGAGTTCTCCCGCGAGCCCCGAGCGCTCGCTCACATGAGTCGTCGATCATTGCCCGGCTCCGCTTCCCGTATTGGACAAACCCCACACATAGGCCGTCAGCATGCGGATGCGTTCGGGCGTCAGGATCTCCTCGTGTGCCGGCATATGGTTGTTGTGGCCCTTCAGGATGGCCTCGACAATGCTGGCTTCCGAGCTGCCATAGAGCCAGACGTTGTCCGACAGGTTCGGCGCACCGAGCGCCTGGTTGCCCTTGCCGCCGGAGCCATGGCAGGCCACGCAGGTAGTCTTGAACGCGCCTTCGCCGCGCGATACCCGGATCGGATCCGACGACAGCCCGGACAGCGAACGAACATACTGCGCCACGTCGCCCGCCTGCTTGGCATCGATGGATGCGCCAAACGGCGGCATCACGCCGTTGCGGCCCTTGGTGATGGTCTGGCTGATGGTCTCGGGCTCACCGCCGTACAGCCAGTCGTTATCGGTCAGGTTGGGGAAGCCCCGGCTGCCGCGCGCGTCCGAGCCATGGCATTGCGCGCAGTAGTTCAGGAACAGGCGCTGGCCGATCTCGCGCGCCTGCGGGTCCGCCGCCACCTGCTTGACGTCCATCTTCAGGTACTTGCCGTAGATCTCGTTCTGCATGCGCTCCTGCGCCGCCCGGTGCGCGGCCAGTTCGCCCTGCGTGGAGAACTTCAGCACGCCGGCGTACGAGCCCAGGCCCGGGTACAGCACGAGGTAAGCAAGGCCGAAAATGCAGGCCAGCAGGAACATCCACATCCACCAGCGCGGCAGCGGGTTGTTCAGTTCGCGCAGATCGCCGTCCCAGACATGGCCGGTATCTTCCGAGCCACCGGGGGTCTTGGTGATCTTGCGTTGCGAAAACAGCAGCCATACGCACCAGACGATGCCGATGAGCGCGATGGCGGCAATGTAATAACTCCAGAATTCGGAAATGAAATCGCTCATGGCTAGGTGTTCCGGCTCGATGTTGTCGTAGTTTCGTCAGGCAGCGCGAACGGCAGCATGGCGGATTCGCGGTTGGCGGCCTGGCGGCCGGCGGACCAGGCCCACCAGCAGATGCCGAGGAAGACGACCATTGACACGACGGTCGCAATGGCAGTGATCATGGCCATGGCTTACTCCTTCGGTGCCGCTGCGGCGGCATCGACGCGGACGTTGCGGCGGTTGGTGCCGAGGCCCTGCAGGTAGGCAACCAGCGCATCTTCTTCGGTCTTGCCTTTCAGCTCTTCCGGCGCCTTTGCGATTTCGGCGTCGGTGTACGGCACGCCCAGCCTGACCAGCGCGCGCATGCGCGCCTGGATATCGTTGGTGGGCAGCTCGGCCTTCTCCAGCCACGGGTACGACGGCATCACGGATTCCGGCACCACGTCGCGCGGGTTGCGCAGGTGGATGCGCTGCCAGTCGTCGGAGTAGCGGCCGCCCACGCGTGCCAGATCGGGACCGGTACGCTTGGAGCCCCACAGGAACGGATGGTCGTAGACCGATTCGCCGGCGGTGGAGTAATGGCCGTAGCGCTCGGTCTCGGCCTGCAGCGTGCGCACCTGCTGCGAATGGCAGCCGACGCAGCCTTCGCGGATATAGACATCGCGCCCCATCAGCCGCAGCGGCGAATACGGCGTGATGCCCGGATCCGGCTCGGTGGTGGAGTGCTGGAAGAACAGCGGCACGATCTGGACCAGACCTGCGATGCTGACCACGAGGATCGTGCAGATGATCAGCCAGCCGATGTTCTTCTCCAGCGTTTCGTGGGAAAAGAAGCGTTGTTTGTCGGACATCTTTCTATCCTGGATTGATCAATGGGCAGAGGCGGCGATGCTGGCCGGAATCGGCGCATCCACGGCGGGCTTGCCGGCAATGGTCTTGGCGATGTTGTAGGCCATCAGCAGCATGCCGGACAGGAAGCACATGCCACCCAGCAGGCGAATCAGATAGAACGGGTACTTGGCCTTGACCGCTTCGACGAAGGCGTAGGTCAGGGTGCCGTCCGGCTGCGTGGCGCGCCACATCAGGCCCTCCATCACACCCGCGATCCACATCGAGGCGATATACAGCACCACGCCGATGGTCGCGATCCAGAAGTGCCATTCGATCAGGCGCACGCTGTACATCTGCTTCTCGCCGAACAGCCGCGGAATCAGGTAGTACAGCGAACCGATCGAGATCATCGCGACCCAGCCGAGCGCGCCGGAGTGCACGTGGCCGATGGTCCAGTCGGTGTAGTGCGACAGCGCGTTGACGGTCTTGATCGACATCATCGAGCCTTCGAACGTGGACATGCCGTAGAACGACAGCGCCACCACCAGGAACTTCAGGATCGGGTCGGTGCGCAGCTTGTGCCAGGCACCCGACAGGGTCATGATGCCGTTGATCATGCCGCCCCAGGAGGGGGCCAGCAGGATCAGCGAGAACACCATACCCAGCGACTGCGCCCAGTCGGGCAGCGCGGTGTACTGCAGGTGGTGCGGGCCGGCCCACATGTAGGTGAAGTTCAGTGCCCAGAAGTGGACGATGGACAAGCGGTAGGAAAAGATCGGGCGCTCGGCCTGCTTGGGAATGAAGTAGTACATCATCCCCAGGAAGCTGGTGGTCAGGAAGAAGCCGACGGCGTTATGGCCGTACCACCACTGGATCATCGCGTCCTGCACGCCGGCATAGGCCGAGTAGGACTTCCACAGCGACACCGGCATCTCGATGTTGTTGACGATATGCAGGATGGCGATGGTCAGGATGTAGGCGCCGAAGAACCAGTTGGCGACGTAGATATGCCGGGTCTTGCGCTTGACGATGGTGCCGAAGAACACGATGGCGTAGGCCACCCAGACTGCGGTGATCAGCAGGTCGATCGGCCATTCTAGTTCGGCGTATTCCTTGGAGGTGGTGATGCCCAGCGGCAGCGTGATGGCGGCCGCGACGATGACCAGTTGCCAGCCCCAGAACGTGAACGCGGCCAGCGGGCCGCAGAACAGGCGCGCCTGGCAGGTGCGCTGGACCACGTAGTAGGAGGTGGCAAACAGCGCGCTGCCGCCGAAGGCGAAGATCACCGCGTTGGTATGCAGCGGACGCAGCCGGCCGAACGACAGCCACGGCGTATTGAAGTTGAGTTCGGGCCAGATCAGCTGTGCTGCCAGCAGCACGCCGACGGCCATGCCGACGATCCCCCAGACTACCGTCATGACAGCGAACTGTCTTACGACGCCGTAATTGAAGGTGTCGACGCGTGAAGACGCGGCAGTGACATCCATTCAGACCCCCAAAGCTTAGTGAAAATAAAAAACCTACTGACAGTGTGACTTTAGAAAAACCATGCCACGGGTGCGTTGATCTTTATCAAGCCGCTCCGGGCACGTCTTGAACCTGCTTGCGCGGCCCCGGTCCGAGGCACGCGCTAACAGGCTCACGGCTTGTCGTTGTCGAGCAGGATCGATTCGGCAGGCCGGTCCAGGTCGTCGTACTGCCCGGCATGAAGCGCCCACCACAGCGCGCCCGCGATGACCACCACGAGCACCAGGCTCATCGGCACCAGCAGGTAAAGCGTTTCCATCGTCAGGCTCCGTGTTGCCGCGGCTTGCCGGCGCGCAGCAGGCGCCAGGCATTGGCGACCACCAGCAGCGATGACAGCGACATGCCGATGCCGGCCATCCAGGCCGTCACCAGGCCCGTCGCCGCCAGCGGAATGGCGACCACGTTGTAGAAAAAGGCCCAGCCCAGGTTCTGCCGTACCACCCGGCGCGTCTGGCGCGACACGGCCAGCGCCGTCGCGATCTCCGCCACGCCGCCGTGCGTCAGCACCGCGTCGGCGCCGGCCTGGGCCAGCGGCGCGCCACTGCCGATCGCAATCGATACCTGTGCCTGTGCCAGCACCGGCGCGTCATTGATGCCGTCGCCGACCGCCAGCACCACGGCCCCGCCCTGCTGCAACCGCGCCACGTAGTCGCGCTTGCCTTCGGGCGTCACTGCGCCGGCCATGCGGTCGATGCCGAAGTGCGCGGCCCACCAGTGCACCGCGGCCTGGTTGTCGCCGGATACCAGATGGCAGCGCACGCCGAGTTCGCGCAGGCGTGCCAGCAGCATGGGCGTTTGCTGGCGCTCGACGTCGGCCAGCACGAAGCACGCCAGCGGTCCGGTCTCCGCGCCGAGCCAGACCAGCGTGGCACCGGGATGCATCAGTTTGTCCGGACTGGCCGGATCGGGTTGGCCATCACCGCTTAGCGCCCATACAAAATCGGCACGGCCGAGGCGCAGGCGGCGGCCTGCGACCACGGCCTCGAGGCCACGGCCGGGCACGTTGCGCATGTCGCTGACGTGCAGCGGCTGGCCTGCTTGATCCGGCGCCGCCGCCACCAGCGCGCGCGCAATCGGGTGCTCGCCGCCACGTTCCATCGCCGCGGCCAGCGCCAGGCAGCGGGCGTCATCGGCTTCGCCCAGCGGCTCGACCGCCGCCACGGCGAAGCGGCCCTCGGTCAGGGTGCCGGTCTTGTCGAGCACCACGTCGGTGACGCGGGCGAGCGTTTCCAGCGCATGGCCGCGCGCCAGCAGCACGCCGCGCCGCGACAGCGCCGCGCCGGCCGCGGCCAGTGCCGCCGGCGTAGCCAGCGACAAGGCGCACGGGCAGCTGACCACCAGCACCGCGATCGTCACCAGCAAGGCCCGCGACGGATCGATCCAGAGGCCCCAGACCATGCCGGTCAATGCCGCCAGTGCCAGCAGCGTCGCCACGAACCAGCCCGCAACGCGATCGGCCAGCGTCGCCAGGCGCGGCTTCTCCGCCAGCGCGCGGTCCAGCACCGCGACGATCTCGGCCAGCCGGGTGCCGGCGCCGACGCGGGTCACGCGCAGCTCCAGCGGGCTGGCGGTATTGAAGCTGCCGGCCAGCACGGTGTCGCCGGCGCAGCGGCGCACCGGGCGGCTTTCGCCGGTCAGCATGGATTCATCAAGGTCGCTGGTGCCCGAAGTCACGGCGCCGTCAGCCGGGACGATCTCGCCTGCCTTGACGCGGATAAGATCCCCCGCGCGCAGGCGCGCGACCGGGATGCGCTCGCCCGCCGCGCCGGCCGCGGCCAGCCGCTCGCATGTGGCGGGCAACTGGCGCGCCAGCATCTCGGCACCGCTGCGCGAGGCCTGGCGCACGCGCAGCTCCAGGTAGCGGGCCAGCAGCAGGAAGGCGACGAACATCGTCACCGAATCGAAATAGACCTCGCCCACGCCTCGCACCGTCGCCAGCGCACTGGCGGCAAAGCCGGCGGCGACGCCGATCGCCACCGGCACGTCCATGCCCATATGGCGCTGGCGCAGGCTGCGCCAGGCACCGGCGAAAATTGGCGAGGCGGCGTAGCCCACCACCGGCAAGGTCAGCGCGAAGCTGGCCCAGCGCATCAACTGCAGCTGGCCGGGATCGATGCTGGCCTCGTGGGTGTAGATCGGCCACGCGTACATCATCACCTGCATCATGCCGAGCATGGCCACCGCCATGCGCATCAGCAGGCCGCGGCGCGCGCGGCGGTCCTGCTGGTCGGTGCGCGAGACTTCGAAGGGCCAGGCCATGTAGCCGATGCCGGCCAGCGCGGCCAGCAGCCCGGAGACCGTCTGGGCGCCGTCGCGCCAGCGCACCACCACGCGCCGTGTGGCGACGTTGGCTACCGCCGATTCCACGCCCGGCTGGCGGGACAGATGCTGTTCGATCAGCCAGGCGCAGGCGGCGCAGCGGATGTTCTCGGGCGCCAGCGTGATCTCGGCGCGCCCGCCATCGAGCGGGCGGACAAACTGCGCGCGCAGTTCCGGGGCATCGTAGGCGGCCCAGATCGGCTCGGCTTCGCGTCGGGCGTCGTCGTCGATGGGCCGGGCGAAGCGGGCTTCGTCGCCGTACAGGTGGGCAAAGCCGGCGGCATGGAGGGTCTGCGCCAGGGCCTGGCAACCGCCGCAGCAGAAAACGCGGCGGCTGCCGTCGAGGTCGGCGGCAAGCGGCTCGGCCTCGGTCACCGGCAAACCGCAATGGAAGCAGGCAAGCGCCGCGGCGGCGCGCGCGGCGGTGTCGGCGCCATCGCGCCGGACGGGCGGCGCGAGTGGCGCCAGCATGCTGGCGGAAGGACTGGTGGCTGGGGGCGGCGACATGGGAAGCTTTTTTTACCCAGTCGAGGATATAGTCCGCGCCCCGATTCCAACTTGATATAGATCAACGCGGCCCGGCTATTGTTGCGCCGGGCCTGAAACACCACTCAGGTAAGCGTCGTATCCATGGTGCGGCGCTCTGATTCCAGGTACTCGCGCGACTGCATTTCGATGATGCGGGACACGGTGCGATGGAATTCGTTGGCCATCTGGCCTTCGGTATAGAGTTCATCGGCGGGCACTTCCGCCGACATCAGCAGCTTGACCTTGTGGTCGTAGAAGACGTCGATCAGCCAGGTAAAGCGGCGTGCCTCGGACGACATGCGCGGAGTCATGCGCGGCACGTCGGACAGGATCACCGTATGGAATTGCGAGGCCAGTTCCAGGTAGTCGTTCTGCGAGCGCGGGCCGCCGCACAGCGTGGCAAAGTCGAACCACACCACGCCGTTGGCCTTGCGCAGCGCGCGCAGCTCGCGGTGCTCGATGTGCAGCAGCGGCGACTCGTCGGCGACGCCGGCAATCGAAGTGAAGGCATCGCGCAGCGCCGAATTCGCCTTGGCGTCCAGCGGGGTGTGGTAGGCCTGCACCTGTTCCAGTGCGCGCTTGCGGTAGTCGATGCCGGCATCGACATTGAGCACGTCCAGCTTCTGCTGCAGCAGCGCGATCGCGGGCAGCACGCGGTCGCGGTGCAGGCCGTCCGGATAGAGCAGGTCCGGGCGGTAGTTGGAGGTCATCACGAACTGCACGCCGTTGTCGAACAGCTGCTGCAGCAGGCGATGCAGGATCATCGCGTCGGCGACGTCGCTGACGTGGAATTCATCGAAGCAGATCAGGCGGAAACGGCGCGCGATGCGCCTGGCCAGTTCATCGAGAGGATCCGGACGGCCGCGCAGTTCTTCCAGCTGGCGATGCACCTCGCGCATGAATTCATGGAAATGCAGCCGCGTCTTGCGCACCACCGGCACGCAGGTGTAGAAGCTGTCCATCAGGAACGACTTGCCGCGCCCCACCCCGCCCCACATATAGACGCCCTGTGGCACATCGGGGCGCACCAGCAGCTTTTTCAGCGCGTTGTTGCGGCGCCCCTTGTAGGCGACCCATTCGTCGTAGCACTGCTGCAGCCGGGCCACGGCGCGCAGCTGGGCCTCGTCGGACTGGTAGCCGCGCTCCTTCAGTTCCTTCTCGTAGTACTCGGTGACGTTCATGCTCGGGGCTCACGCGGCACACGCCGCAAGTGAAAACGGCGCGCCGCAGAGCGGGCGCGCCGGTACTCAGGCAACGACGGACACGCGCCTTACATATTGAGTTGGCGCTTGTCGACGGCCAGCGCGGCTTCGCGCATGACTTCCGACATCGACGGATGCGGATGGCAGACGCGGCCGATATCTTCGCTGGCGGCCTTGAATTCCATCGCCACCACGGCTTCCGCGATCAGGTCCGAGGCGTTGGCGGCAACGATGTGCACGCCGAGGATCTCGTCGGTCCTGGCATCCGCCAGCATCTTGACGAAGCCGTCGGCGTGGCCCATGCCCAGCGCACGGCCGTTGGCCATGAACGGGAACTGGCCGGCCTTGTACTCGCGGCCTTCGGCCTTGAGCTGCGCTTCGGTCTTGCCGACCCATGCGATTTCCGGGAAGGTGTAGATCACCCACGGAACGCAGTTGTAGTCGATATGCGGCTTCTGGCCGGCGATACGCTCGGCCACGGCCACGCCCTCGTCCTCGGCCTTGTGCGCCAGCATCGGACCGCGCACCACGTCGCCGATCGCCCACAGGCCCGGCACCTTGGTGGCGCAATGGTCGTCCACCTCGATAAAGCCGCGCTGGTCGACTGCCAGGCCGACTGCGTCGAGGCCCAGGTTGTCGGTGTTCGGCACGCGGCCGACCGACACGATCAGGCGGTCGACTTCCAGGGTCTGGGCCGCGCCGTCCTTATCGGTGTACTTGACGGTCACGCCCTTCTTGCCGGTCGTGACTTCGTCCACCTTCACGCCGAGGCTGAACTTCAGGCCCTGCTTGGTCAGCTGCTTCTGCGCTTCCTTGGCCACGCCTTCGTCGGCGGCGCCCAGGAAGGCGGGCAGCGCTTCCAGTACGCTCACCTCGGCGCCGAGGCGGCGCCACACCGAACCCAGCTCGAGGCCGATCACGCCGGCGCCGATCACGCCCAGCTTCTTCGGCACCGACGGGAACTTGAGCGCGCCTTCGTTATCGCTGACGAGGTCGTTGTCGACGGTGATGCCCGGCAGGTGGCGGGCCTTCGAGCCGGTGGCGATGATGACCTGCTTGGCGGTCACGACTTCGCCGGCGATCTCGACCTGGAAACCTTCGGCGCTCTTGCCGACGAACTTGCCGTAGCCCTTGAGCAGCGTCACCTTGTTCTTGCGGAACAGGAACTCGATGCCCTTGGTCATCTTGCCGACGATATCGTCCTTGCGCTTGAGCATCTTGGCCACGTCGACCTTGACGTCGCCGACGGTGATGCCGTGGTCGCCCAGGTGGTGCTGGACGTTCTCGAACTCTTCCGAGGAAGCCAGCAGCGCCTTGGAGGGGATGCAGCCCACGTTCAGGCAGGTGCCGCCCAGGCGGGCTTCGCCCTTGGGATCGTCATACGGGTTGCCTTCGCAGCAGGCCACGTTCAGGCCCAGCTGGCCGGCACGGATGGCGGCGATATAGCCGCCGGGCCCGGCGCCGATCACCAGCACGTCGAATTGTTTGCTCATGGAAATTCCTTGTTGGGCGCCGGCGGCAACTTGTGCCGGCGCACCGTGATCACGGCAGCGCGCTCCCCGCGCACGCCTGCGCGTGCGCGGAGGGACCGGCTGTTACAGGTCCAGCAGCAGGCGCGCCGGATCTTCCAGTGCGTCCTTCATGGCGACCAGGCCCAGCACGGCTTCGCGGCCGTCGATGATGCGGTGGTCGTAGGACATCGCCAGGTAGTTCATCGGGCGGATCACGATCTGGCCGTCTTCCACCACCGGGCGGTCCTTGGTGGCGTGCACGCCCAGGATGGCCGACTGCGGCGGGTTGATGATCGGGGTCGACAGCATCGAGCCGAACACGCCGCCGTTGGAGATCGAGAAGGTGCCGCCGCTCAGCTCGTCCAGGGACAGCTTGCCGTCACGGGCCTTGACGCCGAACTCGGCGATCTTCTTCTCGATGTCGGCCAGGCTCATCTGGTCGGCGTTGCGCAGGATCGGCACCACCAGGCCGCGCGGCGAACCCACCGCGATGCCGATATCGAAGTAGCCGTGGTAGACGATGTCGTTGCCGTCGATCGAGGCGTTGATCAGCGGGAACTTCTTCAGCGCGTGCACCGCGGCCTTGACGAAGAACGACATGAAGCCCAGCTTCACGCCGTGTTCCTTCTCGAAGCGGTCCTTGTACTTGTTGCGCAGGTCCATCACCGGCTTCATGTTCACTTCATTGAAGGTGGTGAGGATGGCGTTGGTGGCTTGCGACTGCAGCAGGCGCTCGGCGATGCGGGCACGCAGGCGGCTCATCGGCACGCGCTCTTCCGGACGGTCGCCCAGAGCGGCGAAGTCGACCGGAGCCGAAACCTGCTGCAGCGCCGGCTTGGCCGCGGCCGGAGCCGGGGCGGCCTTGGCGGCCGGAGCGGCGGCGGCGGCAATCGCGTCGCCCTTGGTGATGCGGCCGTCCTTGCCGGTGCCGGCAACCTGACCAGCCGACAGGCCGGCTTCGGCCATCAGCTTGGCGGCCGACGGCATCGCCACGGCGCCGGCGGCAGCCGGAGCGGCAGCAGCGGCCGGGGCCGGAGCGGCAGCAGCCGGAGCCGGTGCAGCGGCAGCGGGGGCAGCGGCGCCAGCAGTGGCTTCGGTGTCGATCTTGGCGATGATTTCATCGGCCACGACGGTGTCGCCGTCGTTCTTCACGATCTGCGACAGCACACCGGCCGACGGAGCCGGCACTTCCAGCACGACCTTGTCGGTTTCGATTTCGATCAGGATCTCGTCCTGGGCGACGGCTTCGCCCGGCTTCTTCTTCCAGTTGAGCATGGTCGCTTCGGCGACCGATTCGGAGAGCTGCGGGACCTTGACGTCAACGATTGCCATGGTGGTGAATTCCTCGTGTTATGCGTGTTGTCTTGATGCTGGCGATGCCACGGGGCGCCTGCGCGCGCCGCCGTGGCTGCCGACTGATTACTTGGTCAGAACAAAGCCCTTGAGCTTGGCGAAGGCCGCGTCCAGCAGTGCCTTCTGTTGCTCGTTGTGCTTTGCGTAGTAGCCCACCGCCGGCGAAGCCGAGGCGGGGCGACCGGCATAACCGAGCTTCTGGCCGTCCGTCATGTTTTCCATGATGTAGTGCTGCACGAAGAACCAGGCGCCCTGGTTCTGCGGCTCGTCCTGGCACCACAGGATCTCGTTGGCGTTCGGGTACTTCTTCAGTTCCGCGGCCAGCGCCTTGTGCGGGAACGGGTATAGCTGTTCCAGGCGGATGATCGCGGTGTCGTTGGCCTCGCGTTCCTTGCGCGTGTTGACCAGGTCGTAGTAGACCTTGCCTGAGCACATGATGACGCGCTTGACCTTGCCGGCGTTCAGTTCCTCGTGGTCGCCGATCACGGTCTCGAAATGGCCCTTGGCCAGGTCGGACAGCGGCGACACCGCATCCTTGTTACGCAGCAGCGACTTCGGCGTCATGATCACCAGCGGCTTGCGGAACAGCCGGATCATCTGGCGGCGCAGCAGGTGGAAGATCTGGGCCGGCGTGGTCGGCTGGCAGACCTGCATGTTGTGGTCCGCGCACAGCTGCAGGAAGCGCTCGATGCGTGCCGAGCTGTGTTCCGGACCCTGGCCTTCGTAGCCGTGCGGCAGCATCAGCGTCAGGCCCGAGGCACGGCCCCACTTCACCTCACCCGACGAGATGAACTGGTCGATCACCACCTGGGCGCCGTTGACGAAGTCGCCGAACTGGGCTTCCCAGATCACCAGCGCGTTGGGTTCGGCGGCCGAGTAGCCGTATTCGAAGCCGAGCACGGCCTCTTCGGACAGCACCGAGTCGATCACCGTGAACGGTGCCTGGTTTTCCGACACGTTCTGCAGCGGCACGTAGCTGCCGGCATCCCAGCGCTCGCGCGCCTGGTCGTGCAGCACGGCGTGGCGGTGGGTGAAGGTGCCGCGGCCGGCGTCCTGGCCGGTGATGCGCACCGGGTAGCCCGACGACACCAGCGAGGCGAAGGCCAGATGCTCGCCCATGCCCCAGTCCAGCGGCTGGTCGCCGCGGCCCATGTTGGCGCGGTCCTTGACCACCTTCTCCACCAGCGGGTGCAGCTTGAGCGTCTCCGGCGTGGTGGTGATGCGCTCGGCCAGGCGCTTCAGTTCGGTCACCGGCACGGCGGTGTCGGCGGCGTCGGTCCACTTGCGGTTCAGGAACGGCATCCAGTCCACGGCGAACTTGTTCTTGAAGTTCGACAGGACAGGGTCGGCGGTGTGCTTGCCGGCGTCCATCGCGGCGCGGTATTCCTTGACCTTCTCGTCGCCGAAGTCGGCCGGGACCAGGTTCTGCGCGGCCAGCTTGTCGGCGTACAGCTTGCGCGTGCCGGGGTGCTGGGCGATCTTCTTGTACATCAGCGGCTGCGTGACAGCGGGCGTGTCCTGCTCGTTGTGGCCCAGCTTGCGGAAGCAGATGATGTCGACCACGACATCCTTCTTGAACTCCATGCGGAAGTCCACCGCCAGCTGCATGGCGTACACCACGGCTTCGGGATCGTCGCCGTTCACGTGCAGCACCGGGGCCTCGATCATCTTGACCACGTCCGTGCAGTACAGCGTCGAGCGGGCGTCGCGCGGGTCGGAGGTGGTGAAGCCGATCTGGTTGTTGATGACGATGTGCATCGAGCCGCCCGTGCCGTAGCCGCGGGTCTGCGCCAGGTTCAGCGTCTCCATCACCACGCCTTGGCCGGCAAAGGCGGCGTCGCCGTGCACCTGCACCGGCAGCACTTCCTTGTGGCCGACTTCGCCGCGGCGTTCCTGGCGGGCCTTGGCCGAGCCTTCCACCACCGGGTTGACGATTTCCAGGTGCGACGGGTTGAACGCCAGCGACAGGTGGACCGGGCCGCCCTCGGTCGAGACATCGCTCGAGAAGCCCTTGTGGTACTTGACGTCGCCGGCCGGCAGGTCATCGACGTGCTTGCCTTCGAATTCGGCGAACAGGTCGGCGGGCATCTTGCCCAGGGTGTTGACCAGCACGTTCAGGCGGCCGCGGTGGGCCATGCCGATCACGATTTCCTGCACGCCCTTGCTGCCGGCGTGCTGGATCAGTTCATCCATGGCAGCAATGAAGCTCTCGCCGCCTTCCAGCGAGAAGCGCTTCTGGCCGACATACTTGGTGTGGAGGAAGCGCTCCAGGCCTTCGGCCGCGGTCAGGCGGTCAAGGATGTGTTTCTTCTTTTCCAGCGTGAACACCGGCTTGGAACGCGTGGTTTCCAGGCGCTCCTGCCACCAGCGCTTCTGCGCCTGGTCGCTCACGTACATGAATTCGAAGCCGATGGTGCCGCAGTACGTCTCGCGCAGGTTGTTGAGCAGCTCGCGCAGGCTCATCGACTCCTTGCCGAAATACGTGTTGCTGGCGTTGAAGACGATATCGAGATCGGCTTCCGAAAAACCGTAGAAGGCCGGGTCCAGGTCCGGCAGGGGCGGACGCTCCTGGCGCTTGAGCGGGTCCAGGTCGGCCCAGTGCGAACCGATGTTGCGGTAGGCGGCGATCAGCTGGGTGGCAGCGACGCGCTTGCGGCCCATGTCGGAATCGGCCGAGGCAACGATGGTGCGGATGGGGCCTTGCTTGGCGCGCTCGGCGAACGAGGCAACGATGGGAGCGTGGGGGATATCCCGGCCGTTCGAGCCGTCGACGGCGGGAACGTTCTGCATGGCGTCGAAGTACGCGCGCCAATTGTCGGGAACCGAGGCGGGGTTCTGGAGATAGGCTTCGTACAGTTCTTCGACATAGGGGGCGTTACCGCCGAAGAGGTACGAATTGCTCTGATACTGCTGCATCATGGGACGCTCACTTTTCTCCGGGTCTGCCGGAGTTCAGCGGGTTATTCAACCTTCCGCGACACGGCTTGACCGGTTAGCGGATCGCAAACAACTCTTGGGAGCCAGCGGGAGGCGCTTACGCAAACGGCACCACCAGGGTGCCGCATGTGATGGCCGCCTCACAAGGCCCGAAAGGGCAAGTTGTGCGGGGAAGGACCTTAAGTCTTCACGACGGTAAGAATAGCACGAATTGCGTTTGATCAATGTGGACTTTTCGCGATACGAAACACAACCGCGCGACAATTCCGCGAGCGTTGGGCGAATTCGCAACACCCGCACAACAATCCGAATCAGGGGGCGATCTGGTCGACGGCGTCGGTGATCACCCCATCGAGCCCCCAGGCCAGCAACTGCGCTGCCCGCGCCGGATCGTTGACGGTGTAGGCCAGCACGCGCACGCCGGCCGCATGCGCGGTGGCGATCACGCCGGCATCCAGTTCGCGATGGTTGGCGTCAAGCGCCACGCAACCGAGCCGGCGCACCCGATCCAGCCAGTCGCCGGGCAGCTGGTCGAGCAGCAGCGCGCGCGGCAGGGCGGGCGCGACGCGCGCCGCGGCGGCAAGTGCCTCCTCCGAAAACGAGGACAGCAACGGCGGCACCTCGGCGCCGGCCCACAGCGACTGCGCGTCGATGGCCACCGCGGCCCCGGTACGCGCCTCGGTGCCGGGCACCGGCTTGATCTCGATATTGACCAGGAAGCCGTTGGCGCGGGTGTAGCGCGCAATCGCCGCCAGCGTCGGCACCGGCTCGCCGGCAAAGGCCGGGCCATGCCAGCTGCCGGCGTCGAGTAGCGCCAGTTCGCCCAGGGTCAGCGCATCCACCCTGCCCTGGCCGCTGGTGGTGCGGTCCAGGGTGGCGTCGTGCATCAGCACCGGCTTGCCATCGGCCGACAGCTTCACGTCGAACTCGAACATGCGGTAGCCAAAGCCGGCACCGTGGCGGAATGCCGCCAGCGTGTTCTCCGGCGCCAGCTTGCCGGCGCCGCGGTGCGCGATATGGCTGGGGTAGCGCCAGGCGCTGTCGGTTGCGGTGGTCATGTCAGGCCTCGATGCGCTTGCCGGTGTCCGGCGCAAAGAAATGCAGGTGCTCGGCCGACGAAGTCACCGGCAGGCGGTCGCCGGCTCGCACGCGCGCATGACTGTCCAGCCGCACCACCACGGCCTGCCCCCCGAGCGAGCCATAGGCAAAGGAATCCGCGCCCAGCGCCTCGACCACGCGCACATCGACCTCGGCGATTGCCTCATGCGCGGCGCACGGCTCGATATGCTCCGGCCGCAATCCCAGCAGCGCCTGCTCCGGCAGATGCAGCCCCATCGGCAGGTGACCCAGCGTGGCGTTGGCGGCTTCGCCCTCCTTCGCCACCACGCGCATCTGCGCGTCGGTGTCACCGCCGGCGTTGCGTGCCACCGGGATCAGGTTCATCGGCGGCGAGCCGATAAAGCCGGCCACGAAGGTGCTGGCCGGCCGTGCGTAGACTTCCAGCGGCGTACCGATCTGCTCGACCCGCCCGGCGTTGAGCACCATCATGCGATCGGCCAGCGTCATCGCCTCGACCTGGTCATGGGTCACATAGAGGCTGGTGGTGCCCAGGCGCCGGTGCAACTCCTTGAGTTCCAGCCGCATCTGCACGCGCAGCTTGGCGTCGAGGTTGGATAGCGGCTCGTCGAACAGGAATACCGCCGGCTCGCGCACGATGGCGCGGCCCATGGCAACGCGCTGGCGCTGCCCGCCCGAGAGCTGGCGCGGCTTGCGCTCGAGCAGCGGCGCAAGCTCGAGAATGCCGGCGGCGTGGTTGACGCGCTGCGCGATCTCGGCCTTGCCCATGCCGCGGATCTTCAGCCCGTACGCCATGTTGTCGTACACGCTCATATGCGGATAGAGCGCGTAGTTCTGGAACACCATGGCGATGTCGCGCTCGGCCGGTTCCAGCTGGTTGACCACCTTGTCGCCGATATGGATCTCGCCGCCGGTGATGGTTTCCAGCCCGGCCACCATGCGCAGCAGCGTGGACTTGCCGCAGCCAGAGGGCCCGACGATGACGATGAACTCGCCGTCGGCGATCTCCATGTCGATGCCATGCACGACCTGGGTCCCGCCGGCATAGGTTTTCTGAACGTTGCGTAGTGACAGTTTTGCCATTGGGTTTCGCTTATTTCTCGGTTTCAACCAGGCCCTTGACGAACCACTTCTGCATCAGCACCACCACCACCGCGGGCGGGATCATCGCCAGCATCACCGTGGCCATCACCAGGTTCCAGTCGGTGGCGGCATCGCCCGAGCGCGAGATCATCTGCGTCACCCCTACCACCACCGGCGTCATCGACTTCTGCGTGGTGATCAGCAGCGGCCACAGGTACTGGTTCCAGCCGTAGATGAACTGGATCACAAAGAGCGCGGCGATGCTGGTGCGCGACAGCGGCAGCACCACGTCCCAGAAAAAGCGCAGCGGCCCGGCGCCGTCGATGCGCGCCGCTTCGGCCAGCTCGTCGGGAATCGTCAGGAAAAACTGGCGGAACAGGAAGGTCGCGGTCGCCGACGCGATGATCGGAATCGTCAGCCCGAAGTAGCTGTCGAGCAGGCCGAGGTCCGACACCACCTTGTAGGTCGGCAGGATCCGCACCTCGACCGGCAGCATCAGCGTGATGAAGATCAGCCAGAAGAAGGTCTTGCGCAGCGGGAACCTGAAATAGACGATGGCAAAGGCCGAGATGATCGAGATCGCGATCTTGCCCAGCGCGATGCCGAGCGCCATGATCAGGCTGTTCTTCATCATGGTCGAGACCGGCGACGCGGCCTCGCCCACGCCCTGGAACAGCACGGTGCGATAGTTATCGATCAGGTGGCTGCCGGGGATCAGCGTCATCGGCGCGTCCAGCACCTCTTCGGCGGTCAGCGTCGACGCGACGAAGGTCAGGTACACCGGGAACACCACGATGACGATGCCGAGGACCAGCACCACGTGGGTCAGGAAATCGAGGAAAGGACGACGTTCTACCATGGCTGCCTCCGTCAGTACTGGACCTTCCGTTCCACATAACGGAACTGCACCACGGTCAGCGCGATCACGATCACCATCAGCACCACCGACTGCGCGGCCGAGCCGCCGATGTCCATGCCGCGGAAGCCGTCATGGAAGACCTTGTAGACCAGCGTGTTGGTCGAGTTGAACGGACCGCCGTGCGTGACCGCATCGATGATGGCGAAGGTGTCGAAGAACGCGTAGACCACGTTGATCACCATCAGGAAGAAGGTGGTCGGCGACAGCAGCGGGAACACGATCGACCAGAAGCGGCGCCACGGACCCGCGCCGTCGATGGCTGCGGCCTCGATCAGCGAGCGCGGGATGCTCTGCAGCCCGGCCAGGAAGAACAGGAAGTTGTAGCTGATCTGCTTCCACGCCGCGGCCAGCACCACCAGCAGCAAGGCCTGGTTGCCGTTGAGCAGGAAGTTCCATTCGACGCCGAGCTTGCGCAGCGCGAACGACACCACGCCCAGGGTCGGGTTGAACATGAACATCCACAGCACCCCCGCCACCGCCGGCGCCACCGCATACGGCCAGATCAGCAGGGTCTTGTAGCCCACCGCGCCGCGGATCACGCGGTCGGCAAAATAGGCCAGCGCCAGCGCGGTGGTCAGTCCCACCACGGTCACGCCCACGGCAAAGATGGCGGTGACCTGGAACGACTCGACATAGAGCGGGTCGTTCCACAGCATGCGGAAGTTGTCCAGGCCGACGAACTCCAGGTTGATGCCGAAGGCATCCTGCTGCAGCATCGACTGGTACAGGGCCTGCCCGGCGGGCAGGAAAAAGAAGATCAGCGTGATCGCGATCTGCGGCAATACCAGCAGATACGGCAGCCACGGCGAACGGAACACGACGCGTTTTTCCATGAACGGATTCCGGCGGATGCCACGGATGGCGGCATCGGACTAGGTACGAAGTGGCGGGCGGCCCCGATCGGTGCCGGCCACAAAGCAAGCGGGCGGAGGTTTCGCCGCCGCCCGCCTGTCACGTCAGCCTGCTGGCAAGACCCGGCGCCTTATTCGCGCGCGGTCTTCTGGAAGCGCTCCAGCAAGTCGTTGCCGCGTGCCACGGCCGAGTCCAGCGCCGCCTTGGGCTCTTTCTTGCCGGCCCAGACGGCTTCCAGTTCCTCGTCCACGACAGTGCGGATCTGCACCATATTGCCCAGGCGCACGCCGCGCGACTTGTCGGTGGTCTTGACCACCATCTGCTGTACCGAGACGTCGGCGCCGGGGTTCTTGTCGTAGTAGCCCGACTTCCTGGTGGCCTCGTAGGCAGCCATCGTCACCGGCAGGTAGCCGGTGGCCTGGTGCCAGTCGGACTGGATCTCCGGCCGCGACAGGTAATTGAAGAACTTGGCGACGCCCTTGTACTCTTCAGGCTTCTTGCCGCCCATCACCCACAGCGAGGCGCCGCCGATGATGGTGTTCTGCGGCGCGCCCTGTACGTCCGGGTAGTACGGCAGCTGCGCCACCGCGAACGCGAACTTGGCGTTCTTGCGGATATTGGCCAGCGACGCCGACGAGCCGGTGAACATGGCGCATTCCCCGTTGTAGAACTTGGCCTGCGATTCGGCCTTGCGCCCGCCATAGCTGAAGTAGCCCTTCTTCACCATGTCCTGCAGGTTGGTGATGTGCTTGACGTGCAGCGGGCTGTTGAAGATCAGGCGGGTATCGGTGCCGCCGAAGCCGTTGTTCTTGGTGGCGTACAGCGTGTTGTGCCAGGCCGAGAAGCTTTCCAGGTGGACCCAGCCCTGCCAGTCGGTGGTGTAGGCGCAGTTGGTGCCCGAGGCCTTGAGCTTGGCCGAGTACTGCATCACCTCGGGCCAGGTCTTGGGCGGCTTTTCCGGATCCAGGCCGGCCTTCTTGAAGGCGTCCTTGTTGTAGTAGAACACCGTGGTCGAGCTGTTGAACGGGAACGACAGCATCTCGCCCTTGGACGAGGTATAGTAGCCCGCCACGGCGGGGATGTAGGCCTTCTGGTCGAATTTCTCGCCGGCATCCTTCATCACCGTCGACACCGGCTTGATCGCGCCCTTGGCGCTCATCATGGTGGCGGTGCCGACCTCGAACACCTGCAGGATCGCCGGCGCCCCGCCGGCGCGGAAGGCGGCGATGCCCGCCGCCATGGTCTCGTCGTAATTGCCCTTGTTGACCGGCACCACCTTGTATTCGGACTGGCTGGCGTTGAACTTGTTGGCGATTTCGTTCACCTTGTCGTTCAGCGCGCCCTGCATGGCGTGCCACCACTGGATCTCAACGGCGGCGTGCGCGCTGCCGGCCCCGCCCAGGGCGGCCAGCGCGGCGAGTTTGAGCACGGTACGGGATACGGACATCGAGGCTCTCCTTGGTCTGTCTTGTTGCGGTCAGTCGAAAATCCGACAGCATGTGATTTTTTTGTGACAGCGGCATGTTACGCCCGTCGCACCTGCGCAAGCAAATCAGCAGAACCACCAGTATGGCCAGGTCCCTGCTTTTTGCAGTGCAATAAACGAATTTGCGCGGAGATCCACGGTTACAATGGCCCGCCATGCAATCCCTGAACAAGCTCTCTAATACCGCGCTGCGCGTCGTGCGCGGCGTGCTGACCGATATCGACGGCACCCTGACCACCGAGGGGCGGCTGCCGGCCTCGGCCTACCTGGCGCTTGACGGCCTGCGCCGGGCCGGCCTGCATGTGATCCCGGTGACCGGGCGCTGCATCGCGTGGGCCGAAATCCTGACGCGGCTGTGGCCGGTCGATGCCATCATCGGCGAGAACGGCGCGTTCTATTCGCACCTGCACAACGGCCGGCTGCAGACGCGCTTTCTCGACGATGCCGCCACGCGCGCGCGCAACCTGGAGCGCATCCACGCGCTGGGCCAGCGCATCGTGCGCGAGGTTCCGGGCTGCGCGCTGGCCTCGGACCAGGCCTGGCATGCCGCCGACCTGGCCATCGACCATGCCGAAGACGTGGTGCCGCTGCCCGCCGACGCGGTCGCGCGCATTGCTTCGCTGATGCGCGAGGCCGGCATGACCGCCACCGTCAGTTCCATCCACGTCAATGGCTGGTTCGGCCAGCATGACAAGCTGTCGATGAGCAAGCTGTGCGTGGCCGAGCTGCTCGGCGAGGACGTGGATGCGCGGCGCGACCAGTGGCTGTTTATCGGGGACTCGGCCAACGATGCGTCGATGTTTGCGCATTTCCCGCTGTCGGTGGGCGTGGCCAATGTGCGCGATATCCTGCCGCAGCTGCCGGTGCCGCCGGCTTATATCACCGCGGCCGCGGGCGGCGAGGGTTTTGCGGAGATGGCGCAGCGGCTGATCGAAGCGCGCGGCTAGTGCCGCGGCATGCGCGAAGGTATGGTCGCTGCCCTCTGCGGCTTGCGCAGAGGGAGCGGACCAACGCCGTGGTGACCTGCCTTAGTCGAAGCCCAGTTCCTGCAGCTTGCGCGTGATGGTATTGCGCCCGATCCCGAGCCGGGTCGCGGCTTCGACGCGGCGGCCGCGCGTGACGCCCAGCGCGGCTTCCAGCACCGCCTTTTCGAAGCGGCGCGTCAGCAGGTCCATCACTTCGGGCTGGCCGGCTTCGAGCATGGCGCGCGCCTCCGCGGCGAGCAGGCTTTCCCATCCGGCCGCCGCCGGCGCCTGCTGCGCAGCCTGGGCTGCCACCACCGCTGCGGCCGGCGCGGCCCGCACCGCCGTTGCCGTGTCGGCCTCGGCCACCGGCACCGCAAACCCGCCATAATCGGCCAGCTCCTGGGCACCTCCATACTCGGCCGCGCGCAGCTCGGGCGCGCGCTCCGGCCGCGGCGCATTGACCGGCTCGCTGGTGCCGGCCTCGAGCATCTCGCGCGGCAGGTCCTTGACCTCGATGGTCTGCGCCGGCGCCATCACGGTGAGCCAGTTGCACAGGTTTTCCAGCTGGCGCACGTTGCCGGGGAACGGCAGCGTGCTGACGTAGGCCAGCGCCTCATCCGACATGCGCTTGGGCTCGACGCCGAGCTCCTTGGCGCTCTTCTGCAGGAAATGGCGCGCCAGCAGCGTGATGTCCTCCGGCCGCTCGCGCAGCGGCGGCAGCCTCAGCCGGATCACGTTCAGGCGGTGGAACAAGTCCTCGCGGAACAGTCCTTCCTTGACGCGCAGCTCGAGATTCTGGTGCGTGGCGGCAATCACGCGCACATTGGCGCGCATCGGGTTGTGGCCGCCGACGCGATAGAAATTGCCGTCGGACAGCACGCGCAGCAGCCGGGTCTGCAGGTCGAACGGCATGTCGCCGATTTCGTCGAGAAACAGCGTGCCGCCCTCGGCCTGCTCGAAGCGCCCGCGGCGCATGGTCTGCGCACCGGTAAAGGCGCCACGCTCATGGCCGAACAGTTCGGACTCCAGCAGATCCTTCGGAATCGCCGCGGTATTGAGCGCGATAAACGGGCCGTTGGCGCGCGGGCTGTGCTTGTGCAGCGCGCGCGCGACCAGCTCCTTGCCGGTGCCGGACTCGCCGGTGATCATCACCGTGACGTTCGATTGCGACAGCCGGCCGATGGCGCGGAACACGTCCTGCATCGCAGGGGCCTGGCCGAGGATCTCGGGCGCGTCGACCAGGCGGTCGTCCATCTCTTCCTCGCGCAGGCTTTCTTCCAGCGCGCGGCGGATCAGCTCGACCGCCTTGTCGACATCGAACGGCTTGGCCAGGTATTCGAAGGCGCCGCCCTGGAACGCCGCCACCGCGCTGTCGAGGTCGGAGTACGCCGTCATCACGATGACCGGCAGGCCGGGGTGGCGCGCCTTGATCGCCTGCAGCAGGTCGAGGCCGGAACCGCCGGGCATGCGGATATCCGATATCAGCACCTGCGGCTGGTCTTCCTCCAGCGCGGCCAGCGCGTCCCGCACATTGGTGAAACTGCGCGAGAGCAGGCTTTCACGGGCGAGGGCCTTTTCCAGGACCCAGCGGATTGATTGATCGTCGTCGACTATCCAGATCGGCTTCATGTGCGTCGCTTGTCTGCTCGGTGTCAGTTGGTCTTCCGCATGCCCTGGCCACGTCGGTGCACGCGCTTGCGGACGCCGGCAAAGGCTAGTGCAGCGGCAGCAGGATACGGAAGTCGGTACAGCCCGGCCTGCTCTCGCATTCGATCAAGCCCTCGTGCTGCTGCACGAAGGTTTGAGCGAGTGTGAGACCCAGTCCGCTGCCGCCATCCCTGCCCGATACCAGCGGATAGAAGATGCGTTCGCGGATGTCTTCGGGGATTCCCGGGCCGTTGTCGATCACATGCAAGTCCAATGCCAGCTTGAACAGGCGCTTGGCGATGGTGACCTGGCGCGCGATGCGCGTGCGCAGCACGATCTGCGCGTCGCCGCGCGCGATGCGATCGGCCAGCGCCTGGGCAGCGTTGTGGACGATGTTGAGCACGGCCTGGATCAATTGCTCCATGTCGCCCTGCAGTTCGGGCAGGCTGGCGTCATAGTCGCGCACGATCTCGAGCCCGTTGGGAAACTCGGCCAGCACCACCGAGCGCACGCGCTCGAGCACCTCGTGGATGTTCAGGCTCGATACGATATGCGGATGCCGGTGCGGCTCCAGCAGCCGGTCGACCAGCGTCTGCAGCCGGTCGGACTCCTTGATGATGACCTGGGTGTATTCGCGCAGCGAGCGCTCGGGCAGCTCGAACTCCAGCAGCTGCGCCGCGCCACGGATGCCGCCCAGCGGGTTCTTGATCTCGTGGGCGAGGTTGCGGATCAGCTCCTTGTTGGCCGAGGTCAGGTCCAGGATGCGCTCTTCGCGGTCGCTGCGCACCTTCTGCTCGTTGGGCAGGATCTCGACCACCACGGTGTCGCCGACCGCCTCGAGCGCGGCGATCACCACGTGCACGTGGATCGGGTCCTGCAGCGGCGGATGCAGGATCAGGTCCTGACGGCGCACGTCGAACTGCCGCGTCACCACCGTGTCGAGCATGTTGTGCAGCTCATCCGATTTGCCGAACAGGTCCGGCAGCGTCAGCTCGACCATGCCCTTGCGCGACACGCCGAAGGTGGCCTCGGCGGCCGGATTGGCGTAGACCACGCGCAGCCCCGGCTGGCGCACCAGCAGCACCGGGTTGGCGACCACGTCGAGGCCGGCATGGAACGCCGCCGCGCCGATGCCGAGCACGCGCGCGCCAGCTTCGGACGGTGCCGGGTCCGCCGCGGGCAGCTCGGCCCGCGCGCCATCGGCACTGCCGGCCTTGCGTGACACTCCGCGAATCAGGCGACGCATAAGACTAGTCCTTCAGGTTGCCGAGCTCGCGCCGCAGCGACGCCGCGTTGGCCTCGCTGCGGGCGATGTCGTCGCGCAGCGCCGCGGTGCGGTCGAGATATTTCTGGTAGTTGCGCTCATTGCCCTGGCGCTCCGGCTGGCCATTGTTGTACTCGGCGCGCAGCGCCTGCAGCTTGGCTTCCTCGGCCTGCAGTTCCTGCGTCAGCACGGTTCGGCGCTCGCTGTCGCGGCTGCGCTGGGTGGCATTGTCCACGCGCGGGAAACCGGTGCCGCCGCCGGTGGCGGCGCTGCTGCCGGCACTCTTGGCCGGTGCGGCAATGCGCCCGCCCGGCACGGTCACGACCTCGGGCAGGTTCAGCTTCTTGCAGCCCTTGCCGGCATTGCCGTTGCGGTACTCCGGCACGCCGTTGGGACCGGTGCAGACATAGACATCCGAGGACTGCGCCAGCGACGGCCCGGCCCATGCGCCCAGCGCCAGCGCCGCGGCGCTCACCAGAACGGGGAATCGGCGTCGGCTTTGGTGCACGGAACGGGGCATGGCATGAGTCCGGTGGGCCGTGCGGGGAAAGGCTTCCATGGGCATGGCGTCAGTTAGAACGGGGATGGATCGGGACAGAATCGAATTCCCCATTCTAGCGAGCAAAGCAAAAAGGGACAGCCGAAGCCGCCCCCTTGTGGTGCAACTGTTGCCCGGTCACAACCTGCGTCATGGCCGGGCCAGGGCTGCTTACAGCGAGTAGTACATCTCGAACTCGACCGGGTGGGTGGTCATGCGGAAACGCGTGACTTCTTCCATCTTCAGTTCGATGTACGCATCGATCATCGAGTTGGAGAACACGCCGCCGCGGGTCAGGAACTCGCGGTCGTTGTCCAGGTACTCCAGCGACTGATCCAGGCTCGAGCAGACGGTCGGGATCTTTGCATCCTCTTCCGGCGGCAGGTCATACAGGTTCTTGTCGGCAGCCTCGCCCGGGTGGATCTTGTTCATGACGCCGTCCAGGCCGGCCATCAGCAGCGCCGAGAAGCCCAGGTACGGGTTCATCAGCGGATCCGGGAAGCGGGTCTCGATGCGGCGGCCCTTGGGGTTGGCCACATACGGGATACGGATCGAAGCCGAACGGTTGCGGGCCGAGTAGGCCAGCTTGACCGGAGCCTCGAAGCCCGGCACCAGGCGCTTGTACGAGTTCGTGCCCGGGTTGGTGATGGCGTTCAGGGCACGGGCGTGCTTGATGATGCCGCCGATGTAGTACAGCGCGAATTCCGACAGGCCGGCGTAGCCGTTGCCCGCGAACAGGTTCTGGCCATCCTTCCACACGGACTGGTGCACGTGCATGCCCGAGCCGTTGTCGCCAACGATCGGCTTCGGCATGAAGGTGGCAGTCTTGCCGTAGGTGTGGGCGACGTTCTGGATCACGTACTTCTGCAGCTGGGTCCAGTCGGCGCGCTGCACCAGCGTGCTGAAACGGGTGCCGATTTCGTTCTGGCCCTGGCCAGCCACTTCATGGTGGTGGACTTCAACGGGGATGCCCAGCGATTCCAGGATCAGGCACATTTCCGAACGCATATCCTGGAAGGTGTCGATCGGGGCGACCGGGAAGTAGCCGCCCTTCTTGCCCGGACGGTGGCCGGTGTTGCCGTGCTCGAATTCCTTGGCCGACGACCACGGTGCTTCTTCGGAGTGGATCTTCACGAAGCAGCCTTGCATGTCGACGTTCCAGGTCACGCCGTCGAAGATGAAGAACTCGGGCTCCGGGCCGAAGAAGGCGGTGTCGCCCAGGCCGGTGCTCTTCAGGTAGGCTTCGGCGCGCTTGGCGATCGAACGCGGATCGCGGTCATAGCCCTTGCCGTCCGACGGCTCGATCACGTCGCACGACAGCACCAGCGTGGGCTCTTCGTAGAACGGGTCGATGTGGGCCGTGTTCGAATCCGGCATCAGCAGCATGTCCGAAGCTTCGATACCCTTCCAGCCGGCGATCGAGGAACCATCGAAAGCGTGGCCGCTTTCGAACTTGTCTTCATCGAAGTGCGACACGGGCACGGACACGTGTTGCTCCTTGCCTTTGGTATCGGTGAAACGGAAGTCGACGAACTTGACGTCGTTTTCCTTCACCAGCTTCATCACGTCTGCAACGCTGTGGGCCATGCCAATCTCCTGGGTATTCGGCAAATGTCTGTGAAAGCCAATTCTTGGGACTGTCGCCAGCGGCGCCGCTGCATCGTTGCCGCGCCTGACTGGCCTCGCCGCGAAAGGACGATGGATGTTAGCAGAAAGCGTGCCAATCAAACGTCCCACGGGGCGCCGGGCCCGAAAATTGTGCAACTCCGGCGAATCGCGCACCATGCTGGCCGGCAACGTAAACTGCCTTCCAACCGGCAGGGCGGCCATGTGGCGTTCCCGCGACACAGTCAACCCCGGTTGCCAGCGTCATGGAACACCATCATGGTGCAAACATCAAGGCAAAGCACCGTATTAGTGCGGCTGCACCAAAATCGGTCTGCTTTCGCCCTGTGACGGCGCTTGCCAGACCCTGCCGGCCAGCTCCGCCCCCGCCCCGCAACCGCGGCGCTATAGAATAACGGGTTGCGGCCCCTGCGCCACGATTCCACCCATTCAATTTGTCACGCCGATGACCACCCGAGACGATCTCCTCCAGGCTGCCCGCCAGCGTCAGGAACAAAACCAGTTGCCGTACTTCGGCGCGCTGTCGCCCCAGGAAGCCTATGCCCTGCTGCAGAACGACCCGTCCGCCGTGCTGGTGGACGTGCGCACGCAGGCCGAACTGGACTGGGTGGGCGGCGTCGACGTCCCCGACGCGCAGTTCGCCCATGTCGAATGGATGTCCTACCCCGGCGGCGCGCAGAATGCACGCTTTATCGAGGAGCTGCGCGCACGCGTGCCGTCCGACGTGCCGGTGCTGTTCCTGTGCCGCAGCGCGGCGCGCTCCAAGCATGCGGCGCGGGTGGCCACCGAAGCCGGCTACCACTTCGCCATGGACGTGCTGGAAGGTTTCGAAGGCAACCGCGACGATCATCACCACCGCAAGACCGTCGAGGGCTGGTGCGTGCGCGGCCTGCCCTGGCACGGCGCCTGATGTCCGCCCGGACCTGAATGCAAAGGGGCAGCCAAGGCTGCCCCTGCTCTTTTGGCCAGCCGGAAGGCCTAGGCCTGCGCGGCCTGGCGCGGCGGCTGCTCCACGGTCTCGTACCCCATCGCCTGCACGCCTTCGAGCAGCATCGCGTAGGCCGGCGCCAACAGCTGGGCCGGGCCCTTGACGCCCAGGTCGATATGGCGGCGCGCGAAGCGGTCGCCGCGCTGCACGTCGCCGACCGACGGCAGGCTGAACACGCGGATGCCCGGATGCGCCGCCTCGACCTTTTCCATCAGCGGCGTCAGCGTCGACTCCGGCGCCTCGAACACGTAGAAGGCCCGCTCCTGCTGCAAGACCTGGTGGAACAGGTGCGCATAGTCGTGGTCCAGCACCCACTCCATCATCGGCCACGCCATCACCGGGAAGCCCGGCATGAAATGATGGTGACCGACCGAGAAGCCGGGGATGCGGTTATAGCTGTTGGGAATGATGCGCGCGCCTTCCGGGAACTCGCCCATCTTGAAGCGGTGCTGGTTTTCCGGCAGCGTCAGGTCGCCCTTGGCGGGGTCGCCGCCGGCGGTCTCGGCGATGCGCAGCGCGATCAGTTCGCGCGCCTCGGGATGCAGCACCAGCGGCACGCCAAGCGCCGCGGCCGCGCACTGGCGCGTGTGGTCGTCCGGCGTGGCGCCGATGCCGCCGGTGCAGAACACCACGTCGGGGCCGGCCAGCGTGCGCCGCAGCGTGGCGGTGATGCGGGCGCGGTCATCGCCGACATACTCGGCCCACTCCAGCGCCAGGCCGCGCGCGCCCAGCAGTTCGATGGTGCGGCGCAGGTGCTTGTCTTCGCGCCGCCCGGAAAGAATCTCGTCGCCAATGACGATCAGGCCGAAACCCATATTGCCCTCGCTTCAGGAGTTTTCGATGCGGCGCACGTCGTGCGGCGCCAGGTCGATGACGTCGCGGCCCGACGACGGCGCGGCAGGCGGCTGGGCCGGCACGGCGGCGCGCTCTGCCCGCAGCTGCGCCAGCGCGCGCAGGCAGAAATGGCCGAACCACAGCGCCGAGAAAATAAAGATCAGCACATAGAGCCACAACGTGCCGACGAGCACGAACGGAAACAGGAAGATCACCGCCGCCGACGACACCCACAGTATCGTCGGCGCCGAGCCCAGCAGCCCCACCGCCACCCCGATCACCAGCAGCGGCGTGCGGTGGCGCCGCACCAGGGTCTTGCGCTCTTCGGCGCTGGCGTGGTCGGCGAGCGCGTCATAGGTCATCACGCGGTAGGTCAGCCAGCCCCACAGCAACGGCGGAATCAGCGCAAAGAATGGCGGGATCAGCCACAGCGGCAGCGTCACCAGCACCAGCGACAGGAACACCGCGGTGCTGCCAAGCGAATGGAACACGCTGCCCAGCACGCTGCCGCCGTGGGCCTTGGCCAGGTCGGGGTAGCTGCGCTCCAGGTGGCGTACCACGGCCGGCACCGAGAACACGCCGATAAACATCAGCATCGACGCGATCACCAGCGGGATCGCCAGCGCCGCCACGAACAGCGGCGCCACCACGGAGCGCAACGATTGCAGCCCGAACCAGTCGAGCGCGCTGTAGATCCAGCTGGTCAGCACCGAGGTTTCCAGGAAGCCGCGGGTGGCGCCCATGATGGGGTCCCAGCCCCACCAGAGCAGCCCGCCCCACAGCAGCGTGGCGAGGGCGAAAGGCAGCACGGTCAGCATCAGCATGCGCGGATGCAACTGGCTGACCAGCGCGCGGCCAAACGAGCGGAAGATATCGTTCATGCAGTCGAAGGCAAACAGGAAAGTCGCGGGGCGCCGGCCAGGTCAGCACGGTGACGGGCCGGCGGCAACCCGGAACACTAGCATACGCCGCTTGCCGCCATGGCGCGGTGGCATCCGCCGCGGCCGCAGGATGGCCGCGAATGCGCCGCCAGCGCAGCCGCCAATGCAGTCATCAAGGCAGCCGCAGGAGCCGCTTGATGCCGTACCACTGGTGGGCCAGGAAGCCCGTGCCGTAATCGTGGCCCTTGCCCATGGGCGGCGGCAGCTGGTCGCGGATGCCGGTGGGGTGGTAGGTCCCGGTGAAGACCGCGGTGCCGAACAGCATGTCCCACCAGGGGAAGATCACGCCGTAATTGCAGCCGCCAAGCTTCGCCGGCGCACCGTCGGCTTCGTGGCCGATGCCGACCGCGTGGTGGGTGCGGTGAAAGCGCGGCGAAATCAGCAGCCGCTCGCCGATGGTGCCGAAGTGCAGCCGCAGATTGGCATGCTGCAGGCTCTGCAGCAGCTGCGACAGCGCCACCAGCAGCACATACTGCGACGGCTCCACCCCCACGCCCAACGCCACCAGCGCAAACACCAGGTCGCGCAGCATGTCGTCCAGCAGGTGGTTCCGGTTGTCGCTCCACAGCGTCATCTGGCGCTGGCTGTGGTGCACCGCATGCAGGTGCCACCACCAGCGGAACGAGTGCGACGCCCGGTGGTACCAGTAATCGAGCAGGTCGAACAACAGCAGGTAGACAAAGAAGCTGGCCAGCGGCACCGAGGTCACGCCCGGCCACCAGTCTTCCACATTGATGCGGTGCCAGCCCATCAGCCGCAGCTGGCCTTCGAGCGCATCGGTCAGCGGCGCCAGCAGGAAGAACATCGCCAGCCGGAACAGGCCCAGGCGGTGGATCACGGTATAGAGGATGTCGGTGCGGACCGCGGCCCGGTCGGCCACGGCTTCGACCGGGCGCCATTTCTCCAGCGGCCCCAGGATCAGCGCCATCACCGCGATCTGCACCAGCCCCACCAGCAGCCATTCGGTGCCGGTGAAGGCTTCCTCGGCATAGCGGCCGAAGCCCAGGTCATAGACCACGGGCAGCACCACGTCCTGGAACAGCGTGCCTTCGATCTGGCCGATCCACCCGTTCAGCGTGTCCCACATCAGCGCGCGCCCTCCTGTTGTCCGACGGGCCGCCCGATCCAGTCGCGATAGGCCGGGTGTTCGCGCAGCGTCGCAAAGCAGAAGCCCTTGCGCTGCAGGCCGGTGAGCAGGGGTTCGAGCACGGCCGGCGCCCAGGGGTCCTGCCGCGACCAGATGCCGAGGTGCGCCATGGCGATGTCGCCGTCGCGCAGGCCGGCCAGCGCGCGCTGCAGCAACACTTCATTGGGATAGCGCGCCGACGACAGCTCGTCGCCCAGGAAGCCCGCCGGGGCCCAGCCGACATGGCGGAAGCCGCATTGCTCGGCCCACTGCAGCGTCTGCGGCGCGGTGCGGCCGCCCGGGGCGCGCCACAGCGGCACCATCTCGGCACCGGTCATGCCGCGCAGGGCCTCGGCGCTGCGCCGCAATTCCTTGCAGAAGCCGGCCTGGTCCATGGCCACGTCCTGGCCCGCCTGCGCGCCGAATTGCGGCCGCATGGTGACCTGGCCGGCGCGCACGCTGCGCAGGTAGACGTGGTCGAAGGTATGCGTGCCGAAGGCGTGGCCGTCGGCCACCAGCGACTTCCAGTACGGGGCCCATGACGGGTCGAGCGAACTGTCCTTGCGCACCGTCGGCTCATTGGCCAGGAAGAAGGTGGCGCGGACCTGGTGGCGGCGCAGGGTGTCGGCGATCAGCTGCGCCTGGCTCATGCTGCCGGTGTCGAAGGTCAGGTAGAGCGTACCGGCCGGGCACGCCCGCGAGGCCGGCGCGGCGGCGGCCTGCTGCGCCAGCGGCATGCCGCACGCCAGCGCCAGCGCGGTCAGCCCCCCTTTCATCGCAGCGCGGCGCAATGCCCTGATCGGTGCCATGGTCCCTGCCCTGCCCGGTTGGCGTCAGTACAGCGGCGCGCGCGTGCGGAAATAGATGCCGTGGGGCGAGCGCCCGACCCGCACGGTCTTGACCAGCTTGCGGCTGGCCACGTCGACCAGTCCGACCGCGCGCGCCCAGCGGAAGGTCACCCACAGGGTCTTGCCGTCGGCGGTCAGCTCCATGTCGTCCGGGCCCGGCGGCAGTCCGGTGATGTCGCCGACCTTGCTCAGCGTCTGCTGGTCGATGATGCTGATGCTGCCAGTGACGCGGTTGCTGAGGAATAGGTGGCGCCGGTCGCCCACGGCGCGGAAGTTATGCGCGCCCTTGCCGGTCTGGATCTGCTTGACCACGGTGCGGGTGCGCCAGTCGATCACGGCCACGTAGTCGGCGCCGGTCATGCCCACCAGCAGGTATTTCTGGTCCGGCGTGACCCAGATTCCCGCCGGCGCCGAACCGGTTTCCATGCGCCACATCACGTTCTGCGTGACCAGGTCGATGGCAGCCACTTCGTTGGAATCCTGCAGCGTGATGAAGGCGATGCGGCTGTCGGCGGTGAACGCGATATGACTGGGGGTCTTGCCCAGCGGATACTGTCTGGCTAGCTTCAGCGCCTTGCCATCCCAGCGGTACACGTCGACGCGGTCGAGCCGGTTGCCGGTGGCGACAAACCACTTCTGGTCCGGCGAGAAGCCGATCTGGTAAGGGTCGTCGATATTGAGCACGCGTTGCTGGACCTTGCCGCTGACCGGATCCAGGAAGACCAGGTCGTTGCCAACCGCATTGGCGACGATCAGCGATTTGTCGTCCGGCGTGGCGATCAGGTGGTGGGGCTCCTTGCCGATCGGGAAGGTCTCAAGCACCTTGAGCGTGTCCTTGTCGATGAGCGTGACGGTGGCATCACCCGAATTGAGGATCACCACCACCTCCGCCCGAGCCGGCACCGTCATCAGGCCCAGCGCGAACGCGCCCACCGTGATCCCACCAGCCACCCACCGCCGCAATGCGAACATAAGACCCGCTACCAGAAGAACTGAATCGGCGATTCTAACGTTTGACCGGCGGATTCCGCTGACGTCGCCGCCGACGGCAGACAAGAATTTGGCAGATTGTTGCGCCGGTACGACCATTTACTGCCGTGCCGGCGCGCGACCTTAGCGCTGCATCGATTCCCACACCTTCTGCAGCCGCTTGACCGACATCGGCACCGGCGTGCGCAACTCCTGGGCGAACAGCGCGATGCGCAGCTCTTCCAGCATCCAGCGGAACTCATCCAGCCGCGCATCCCCGCCGCCGCGGCCCTGGCTGCGCAGCTGCTTTTCGGCCCGCTGCCACTGCTGCACCAGCGGCGCCATCTCTTGCATGCGCTGGCCGTCGCGGGCCGGATCGCCCTTGAGCTTGTCGACGCGCATGGCGATGCCCTTCAGGTAGCGCGGGAAGTGGACCAGCTGCGGGTATGGGGTCTCGTCGATAAAGCGCTTGCCCATCAGCCGGCCCAGCTGGGCCTCCATGTCCGCATAGGCGCCGGGGAACGGCTTGGCCTGCAACAGCTTGCGCGGCAGGCCGGCGTATTCGGCAAGGATGGCGCCCGCCAGCCGCGCGATTTCCTGCGCCAGCAGCGACAGCCGGGTACGGCCCTCGTCCTTGCGGGCATTGAACTCGGCGTCGTTGCGCGGCAGCGGCGCTTGCATGCAGGCGCGCCCCAGCGCCAGCATCACGATCTGTTCGCGCAGCATCTCCTGCGTGCCCAGGGTCATGTACTGCATCGCCATCTGCTGCAGCCCCGGGATGTTCTTTTCGATGAACTTGACCTGCTCGCGCAACTGCAGCGCGAACAGCCGGCGCAGCCCCAGGTGATGGATGCGGGCCGCTTCCTGCGGGTCGTCGAAGACTTCGACGTCGCAATGCGTGCCGCGGTCGACCAGCGCCGGATAGCCGAACAGGGTCTGGCTGCCCTTGCGGATCTCGAGCAGCTCCGGCAGCTCGCCGAAGCTCCAGCCGGTCAGGCCCTCGTACTTGCCGGGTTCGGCCGCGGCCAGCGCCGGCGCCTGTTCCGGCGCCTGCCCCGGGGCCTGGGTGGCGGCGGCCTGGGCCGCGGCCTGCGCGGCCACGCGCTGGAACGACTGCTGCGCCTGCCCGCCCAGCTCGGCGCGCAGCTGGGCCAGGTTGCGGCCCATGTCGAGCTGGCGCCCGTGCTCGTCGATCACCTTGAAGTTCATTGCATGGTGCGCGGGCAGCGTTTCCAGCTTGAAGTCGGCACGCCGGACCATGGTGCCGGTCTGCTCGCGGATATCGGCGATCAGCACGTCGAGCAGCTCGCCTTCGCCAAACGGCTGGCGCGCGACAAAGCCCGCAGCATAGTCCGGCAGCGGCACGCAGTGGCGGCGCAGCTTCTGCGGCAGCGACTTGAGCAGCAGGTGCACCTTCTCCTTGATCATGCCCGGCACCAGCCAGTCGGCACGCTCGGGGCGCACCTGGTTGAGCGCGTACAGCGGCACGGTCAGGGTCACGCCGTCGCGGTGGCTGCCTGGCTCGAAATGGTAGGTCAGGCCCATATCCACGCCGGCCACGGTCATGGTCTTGGGAAACAGGTCGGTGGTGATGCCGGCCGCCTCGTGCCGCATCAGCTCGTCGCGGTTCAGGTACAGCAGCTTGCGGTCGTGCGCGCTCTCGGCCTGGTACCACTGCTCGAACGCGGCCTGCTGGCAGATCTCGGCCGGGATCGCGCGGTCGTAGAAGGCGTAGATCAGCTCGTCGTCGACCAGCACGTCCTGGCGCCGCGACTTGTGCTCCAGGTTCTCGATCTCGCGCACCAGGCGCTGGTTGTGCGCGTAGAACGGCAGGCGCGTGTCGAACTCGCCCTCGACCAGCGCGCGACGGATAAAGAGCTCGCGCGCCTCGCGCGGGTTCATCGGGCCGTAGTGCACGCGGCGGTGCTGGTAGACCACCAGCCCGTACAGCGTGGCGCGCTCCAGCGCCAGCACCTGGCCGGCCTTCTTCTCCCAGTGCGGATCGCTCCAGCTTACCTTGAGCAGGTGGCGGCCCACCTGCTCCAGCCATTCCGGCTCGACGCGCGCCAGCGTGCGCGCGAACAGCCGGCTGGTCTCGACCAGCTCGGCCGCGACCACCCAGCGCCCGACCTTGCGCGCGATCAGCGAGCCCGGCCACAGGTGGAACTTGATGCCGCGCGCGCCAAGGTATTCGCGGCCCTTGCCGTCACTGTCCTCGATGCGGCAGCCAATATTGCCAAGCAGGCCGGTCAGCAGCGCCTTGTGCACCTGCTCGTAGGTCGGCTCGCTGTCGTTCAGGCGCCAGCCCTGCTCGGTCACCGTGGTCAGCAGCTGGGAATGCACGTCGCGCCACTCGCGCAGGCGCAGGTGCGACAGGAAGTGCGCGCGGCACTGGTCCTGCAGCTGGCGGTTGGACTTCTTGTGCGCGACCGCGTCCTCGAACCATTTCCACAGCCTGACCCAGCCGAGGAACTCGGACTTCTCGTCCATGAACTTGCGGTGCGCCTGGTCGGCGGCTTCCTGCGCTTCCTGGGGACGGTCGCGCGGGTCCTGCACCGACAGCGCGCTGGCGATGACCAGCACCTCGCGCAGGCACTGGTGCTCGCGCGCGGCCAGGATCATGCGCGCCACGCGCGGGTCGAGCGGCAGCTTGGCCAGCTGGCGGCCGATGCCGGTCAGCTGGTTGGCGTCGTCGACCGCGCCCAGTTCCTGCAGCAGTTGATAGCCATCGGCCACCGCGCGGCCCAGCGGCGGCTCGATGAAGGGGAACGACTCGATGTCGGTCAGCCGCAGCGCCTTCATGCGCAGGATCACCGCGGCCAGCGACGAGCGCAGGATTTCCGGGTCGGTAAAGCGCGGCCGGCCGGTGAAGTCGGACTCCTCGTACAGCCGGATGCAAACCCCGTTGGCCACCCGGCCGCAGCGGCCGGCGCGCTGGTTGGCGGCGGCTTGCGAGATCGCCTCGACCTGCAGCTGCTCGACCTTGTTGCGGTACGAATAGCGCTTGACCCGCGCCAGCCCGGTATCCACCACGTAGCGGATGCCCGGCACCGTCAGCGAGGTTTCGGCGACGTTGGTCGCCAGCACGATGCGGCGCGCATTCGACGGCTTGAACACCCGCTCCTGCTCCTGCACCGACAGCCGCGCGAACAGCGGCAGGATCTCGGTATGCGGCGGGTGGTGCTTGCGCAGCGCCTCGGCGGCCTCGCGGATCTCGCGCTCGCCGGGCAGGAACACCAGCACGTCGCCGGGGCCGGCGCGGCACAGCTCGTCGACGGCATCGACGATGCCGTCGTACAGGTCGCGCTCGCGCGCCTGCGGGCTGCGCGGCGCGCCGGCGGCGGGCGCGTCGTCGGCGATCGGGCGGTAGCGCACCTCCACCGGGTACAGCCGGCCGCTGACCTCGATCACCGGCGCCGGCTTGTCCCCCGTGGCGAAATGCCGGGCAAAGCGCTGCGCGTCGATGGTGGCCGAGGTGATGATCACCTTCAGGTCCGGCCGCTTCGGCAGGATCTGGCGCAGGTAGCCGATCAGGAAGTCGATGTTGAGGCTGCGCTCGTGCGCCTCGTCGATGATCAGCGTGTCGTAGGCGCGCAGCAGCGGGTCGTTCTGGGTTTCGGCAAGCAGGATGCCGTCGGTCATCAGCTTGACCGACGCGCCCGACGACATGGTGTCGTTGAAGCGCACCTGGTAGCCCACATGCTCGCCCAGCGGCGTGCCGAGTTCCTGCGCGATGCGCTTGGCGGTCGAAGTGGCGGCGATTCGGCGCGGCTGGGTGTGGCCGATCAGCCCCCCGCTCATTTGCCCCGCACCGCGGCCGGGGCCGCGCCCGATCGACAGGCAGATCTTGGGCAGCTGCGTGGTCTTGCCGGACCCGGTTTCGCCGGAAACGATCACCACCTGGTTGGCCAGCAGCGCCGCGGCGATCTCCTCGCGGCGCGCCGATACCGGCAAGGCCTCAGGGAAGGTGATCGGCGGCAGCGGGTTGACCGGACGCGGTGGACGCGGCGGCCGCGCGCCGCGCGGCTGGCGCTGGCCGCCCTCGGTCGCGGGGCGCGCACTGGCCGGCCTTGCCGGGCCGGCCGGCTGCGGACGGGCCGGTCCGGGCGCCGGGCGGGACTGGGCTGGGGAAGCAGGCTGGCCGGCACCGGCGCGCTGGCGCGGCGGCGCCGGTGGTTTGGGCTTGACGGGGCGTTGTTCTGACATTGGCCGGGATTATAATCCGCGGCATGAACGCCAGAACCGACGCGCCGCAGACGGCGCCTGCCTCCGCTCCCGCTGCTCCCACCGCCCCGGCCGAGCCGGCGCAGGCCGAGCCGCCCGCCGCGGCCGAGCTGCCCGCCCCCGCCCCGACCTCCCCCGTGCCGGTCACGGCCGATCCCGATCGAAGCGGCCCCGACCACCAGCAGTTCGTCGACTGGCTGCGCATGGTGGCGCCGTATATCCATGCCTTCCGCGGCAAGACCTTCGTCATCGCCTTCGCCGGCGAACTGGTCAAGTCGGGCGTGCTCAACGCGCTGGTCAACGACGTCGCGCTGCTGCACGCGATGGGCATGCAGATCGTGCTGGTGCACGGCTCGCGTCCGCAGGTGGAAGAGCAGCTGGCGCTGCGGCATGTGGAGTCGCAGTTTGTCGACGGCGTGCGCGTCACCGACAACGCCGCGCTCGAATGCGCCAAGGAAGCCGCCGGCGAACTGCGCCTGGACATCGAGGCCGCGTTCAGCCAGGGCCTGCCCAACACCCCCATGGCCGGCGCCCAGCTGTCGGTGATCTCGGGCAACTTCGTCACCGCGCGCCCGGTTGGCATCGTCAACGGCACCGACTACCAGCACACCGGGCTGGTGCGCAAGATCGACGCCGAATCCGTGCGCATGTCGCTGTCGCACGGCAAGGTGGTGCTGCTGTCGCCGCTGGGCTTCTCGCCCACCGGCCAGGCCTTCAACCTGTCGATGGAGGACGTGGCCAGCGCCACCGCCACCGCGCTCAAGGCCGACAAGCTGATCTTCATCACCGAGGTGCCGGGCGTGCCCGACCCGGTTGGCAAGATGATGCAGGAGATGTCGCTGCGCACGGCGGTGGAACGGCTGCAGAACAACCACCTGCCGCCGGACGTGGCCAACTACCTGCAGCACCTGGTCAAGGCGCTCAAGGGAGGCGTGCCGCGTGCGCACCTGATCCCCTACTCGCTCGACGGCGCGGTGCTGCTGGAACTGTTCCTGCACGACGGCGTCGGCACCATGCTGTCCGACACCGACCTGGAGAGCCTGCGCGAGGCCACCCTGGACGACGTCGGCGGCATCGTGCAGCTGATCGCGCCGCTGGAGCAGGACGGCACGCTGGTGCCGCGCGGACGCCACCTGATCGAGCGCGACATCGGCAACTTCTCGGTGATCGAGCATGACGGCGTGCTGTTCGGCTGTGCCGCGCTGTACGACTACCCGCGCGAGAACATGGGCGAGATGGCTTGCCTGACGGTATCGCCCGAGGCCCAGGGTACCGGCGACGGCGAGCGCCTGCTCAAGCGCATCGAGCGCCGCGCCCGCGCGCTGGGGCTGGAGCGGCTGTTCGTGCTCACCACCCGCACCGAGCACTGGTTCCTCAAGCGCGGTTTCGTCCACGCCAACGTCGACGACCTGCCCGAGGACAAGCGCAAGCTCTACAACTGGCAGCGCAAGTCGATGGTGCTGATGAAAAAGCTGTGAAGCCGTAGGGGCAATCGCCGCTGAGCCGCGGCCGGCTGCCCCGCTTGGCTACAATAGCGCCAGCGCCGAAGCTCTCACGAACATTCCAAGGAGTCCCCATGGCCCGCACGGTCCATTGCATCAAGCTGAACAAGGAAGCCGAAGGTCTCGACTTCCCGCCGCTGCCCGGCGAACTGGGCAAGAAGATCTGGCAGAGCGTGTCCAAGGAAGCGTGGGCCGGCTGGCTCAAGCACCAGACCATGCTGATCAACGAGAACCGCCTGAACATGGCCGATGCGCGCGCGCGCCAGTACCTGCTCAAGCAGACCGAGAAGTACTTCTTCGGTGAAGGCGCCGACCAGGCCCAGGGTTACGTGCCGCCGCAGTCCTGATCCGGGCGCGCGGAAAACAAAATGGGGTGCCCGAGGCACCCCATTTTGCTTGCTGGCGGTCGCCGGCCGGACTGGTGCTCAGTAGTCCGTGCGCTGCACGCCGTCGCCGGTGCCGAGCAGCAGCACGTCGGCGCCGCGCAGCGCGAACAGGCCCACCGTGACCACGCCGGGCACCTGGTTGATGGTCTGCTCCAGGCCGCGCGGATCGTCGATCTTCAGGCCGGCCACGTCGAGGATCACATTGCCGTTGTCGGTCTTGTAGATGCCGCCTTCCTTGGTCATGCGCAGGCGCGGCTGGCCGCCCAGCGACTGCAGCTTGCGCGCCACCGCGGCACGCGCCATCGGCACCACCTCGACCGGCAGCGGGAAGGCGCCCATGGTCTGCACCAGCTTGCTGCCGTCGGCGATGCAGACAAAGCGCCTGGCCACCGAGGCGACGATCTTCTCGCGCGTGAGCGCGCCGCCGCCGCCCTTGACCATGGCGCCGCTGGCATCGATCTCGTCGGCGCCGTCGACATAGACCGGGATCTCGTCGACCTCGTTCAGGTCCAGCACCTTGAACCCATGCTGCTCCAGGCGCCGCGTCGAAGCCTCGGAGCTCGACACCGCACCCGCGAAGCGCTCCTTGAACGCCGCCACGGCGTCGATGAAGAGGTTGGCGGTGGAGCCGGTGCCCACGCCGAGCACGGCCCCTTCGGGCACTTCCTGCTTCACGTAGTCGGCGGCGGCTTGCGCGACCAGCGCCTTGAGTTCATCCTGAGTCATGACAACAGCCAGATTGCGTTGGGGGAAAAGGCATAGTGTAGCGGATTGCGGTGGCGCGACGCGCGGGTGACGGCGACAGCGCAGGTACAATGGACCGCATCGGTGCCGTACGCGCCTCTCACAGCCCGCGAACGCTTTTTGCCGACGCCCAAGCAGACGACCTAGCGATCATGAACCAGCTCGAACAACTCAGGCAGTTCACCACGGTGGTGGCCGATACCGGCGACTTCCAGCTGATGAAGCAGTACACGCCGCAGGACGCGACCACCAATCCGTCGCTGATCCTGAAGGCGGTGCAAAAACCCGAATACCGCCACCTGCTCGAACGCGCGGTGCAGGACCACCACGGCAACGGCGGCGTCGACGCGGTGATGGACGAAGTGCTGATCGCGTTCGGCTGCGAAATCCTGGCGATCGTGCCGGGCCGCGTGTCGACCGAGGTCGATGCGCGGCTGTCGTTCGACACCACCGCCACCGTCAACAAGGCGCGCCACCTGATCCAGCTGTACGAGCAGCGCGGCATCGCGCGCGAGCGCGTGCTGATCAAGATCGCCTCGACCTGGGAAGGCATCCGCGCCGCCGAGATCCTGCAGCGCGACGGCATCCGCTGCAACATGACGCTGCTGTTCTCGCTGGTGCAGGCGGTGGCCTGCGCCGAGGCCGGCGCCCAGTTGATCTCGCCGTTCGTCGGCCGCATCTTCGACTGGTACAAGAAGCAGGCCGGCGAGCAGTGGGACGCGGCCGCCAACGGCGGCGACAACGATCCCGGCGTGCGCTCGGTGCGCCAGATCTACGACTACTACAAGAAATTCGGCTATGCCACCGAGGTGATGGGCGCCAGCTTCCGCAGCACCGCGCAGATCCTGTCGCTGGCCGGCTGCGACCTGCTGACCATCAGCCCCGAGCTGCTCGAGCAGCTCGCCGGCGGCGAAGGTCCGGTGGTGCACAAGCTGTCGGTGGACCAGGCCCAGGCGGCCAATATCGCCCGCATCACCGCGGACGAGCCGTCGTTCCGCTGGCAGCTCAACGAAGAGGCGATGGCGACGGAGAAGCTTGCCGAAGGCACCCGCCTGTTCGCCGCGGATGCGGTCAAGCTGGAAAAACTTATCGCCGGGCTGGCGCAGCAATAAGCCCCGGCGCGCTGCCCCGCGCTTCAGCCGGCCGACGGCGCCGGCTGTGCCCACAGCTGCGGCAGGCAGGCGCCCGCCGCGGCCGACAGCACGATATCCGCGGTCTGGTCCAGCGCCGACGGCTGCGGATTGACCAAGATCACCGGCGCGCCATGCTCGCGCGCCGCGCCCGGCAGCCCCGCCGCCGGATACACCAGCCCGGAGGTGCCGACCACCAGGCACAGGTCGCAGGTCTGCGCCGCATGCTCGGCGCGGTAGCGCGCCACGCGCGGCAGGTCTTCGCCGAACCACACCACCCCCGGGCGCATCAGCGCGCCGCACAGGTTGCAGCGCGGCGGCATGCCGGGCAGCGCGGTGGCCTCGCTGCAGCGGCCGCAGCCATCCAGCCACTTGTTGGCGAACAGGTTGCCATGCAGCTCGATCACGCCGGCGCTGCCGGCGCGCTGGTGCAGGCCGTCGACGTTCTGCGTCACCAGCGTGACCGGCTTCTGCGCGGCCAGCGCCACCAGCGCGTGGTGCGCCGGATTAGGGTCCACCGCCGCCACCAGCTCGCGCCGGTGCAGGTACCACTCCCACACCAGCGCCGGCTGGCGGCGGTAGGCCGCCTCGCTGGCCAGTTCTTCCGGGTCGAACTGCTCCCACAACCCGGTCATCGCGTCGCGGAAGGTCGGCACGCCGGATTCCGCGGAAATACCGGCGCCGGTCAGCACGAAGATATTGCTGGCGCCGTCGATCAGCCGACGCGCTTCCTCGAGCCCCGGGAGTGCCGGCAGACTGGAATCGTCGGCCATGGTCTCAGCGCGGCTGGCGCCGCTGGCGCACGGCCTCGTACAGGCACACACCGCTGGCCACCGACACATTGAGGCTTTCCACGCCCCCGGCCATCGGGATGCCGACCAGCTCGTCGCAGGTCTCGCGCGTCAGGCGGCGCATGCCCTCGCCTTCGGCGCCCATCACGATCGCGGTCGGTCCCTTGAAATCGATGTCGTACAGCGACTTCTCGGTGCCGTCGGCGGTGCCGATCACCCAGATGCCGCGCTCCTGCAGTTCGCGCAGGGTGCGGGCCAGGTTGGTCACGGTGATATAGGGCACGGTCTCGGCCGCGCCGCTGGCAACCTTGGCCACGGTGGCGTTCAGGCCAACGCTGCGGTCCTTGGGCGCGATCACGGCGTGCGCGCCGGCACCGTCGGCCACGCGCAGGCAGGCGCCCAGGTTGTGCGGATCGGTAACGCCGTCCAGCACCAGCAGCAGCGGCGTGCCTTCGATGCCGTCCAGCAGTTCGTCCAGGTTCAGCGCCAGGACCACGTCTTCGGCGCGCGCCACCACGCCCTGGTGGCGATCGGTGCCGGCCATGCCGCGCAGGCGCTCGGCATCGACCGGGTGCAGGCGCACGCCCAGGCTTTCGGCCAGGCGCACGAAGTCCTGCATGCGCCGGTCGCGGCGGGCGGATTCGATATAGATGTCGGACACGCCCTTGGGATCTTGCCGCAGGCGCGCGGTCACGGCGTGAAAGCCGATCAGGAGTTTTTGTTTAGCCATGGGCGCGATTGTACCCGCCCGGCCGCCGTCCCCGCGCAGGCGGGAACGGCAACCTGACGGCAATCCGGCGCCAGTGGTCAGCGCTTGCGCGGCGTGCGCTTGGCGGCGGTCTTGCCCGCCGGCTTGGGCGCGTGCGCCTTGGAGGCCGGCTTGCGCGGCTTTTCCAGGTGCGCGGGCTTGGGCTTGGCCGCGCGCTTGCCCGGCTTGCCGGTCTTCAGATGCGGCTTGAGCGGCGTGATCACCGCCTCGAACACCGGTTGCTCTTCGATCACGCGGTCCAGCGTCTCGTCGAACGACTCTTCCGGCTTGGACGAGCCACCCAGCAGCGCCGCCAGCTGGCGGCCCTTCTTGCGCGCCGGCACCGCGTGCGCGGCCGGCACGCGCGGCTGGGTCTCGGCGCCCGTCACGCGCGCGCGCAGGGTCTTCGCCGACGGCTCCTGCACCAGGCGGAAATCGATCTTGCGCGCGTCCAGGTCGACGCGCGACACCTGCACGCGCACGCGATCGGTAAGCCGGTAGCGGATGCCGGTGCGCTCTCCGCGCAGCTCGTTGCGGGCTTCGTCGTACTGGAAGTAGTCGCTGCCCAGCTCGGTCACGTGGACCAGGCCCTCCACGTACAGCTCGTCGAGCTGCACGAAGATGCCGAACGAGGTCACGGCGCTGACGGTGCCTGCATAGTCGCTGCCCAGCTTGTCGCGCATGAAGTAGCACTTGAGCCAGGCCTCGACATCGCGCGAGGCCTCGTCGGCGCGGCGCTCGTTGGCCGAGCAGTGCAGGCCCAGCTCGTCCCAGATGGCCTCGTTGCGGCGCGCGCGCGCTGCGGTCAGCTCGGCCTTCTGCTCGGCGTCCCTGGCCTGCAGCCGGCGTGCCTTCGGCGAGATCGCCGTGTTCAGCTCGGTGCCGTGGGCAAAGGCCGGCTGGTACTTGGTGTGCGCCAGCACCGCCTTGATCGCGCGATGCACCAGCAGGTCGGGGTAGCGGCGGATCGGGCTGGTGAAGTGCGCGTAGGCCTCGTACGCCAGGCCGAAGTGGCCGATATTGTCGGGGCTGTACACCGCCTGCTGCATCGAGCGCAGCAGCATGGTCTGCAGCATCGGCGCGTCCGGACGGGACTTGATCTTGTCCATCACCTCGGCGTAATCGGACGCCTGTGGCTTGTCGCCGCCGCCCAGCGACAGGCCGGCGGTACGCAGGAAGTCGCGCAGGTTCTTCAGCTTCTCGTCGCTGGGGCCGGCGTGGATGCGGTACAGCGCCGGGTGCTTGAAGCGTTCGAGGAAATCGGCCGCGCACACGTTGGCGGTCAGCATGCATTCCTCGATCAGCCGGTGCGCGTCGTTGCGCGTGCGCGGCAGGATCTGCTCGATCTTGCCCTGCGCGTTGCAGACGATATAGGTCTCGGTGGTGTCGAAGTCGATCGCGCCGCGCGCGCGCCGCGCCTTGAGCAGGACCTGGAACAGCTCGTACAGGTTCTGCAGGTGCGGCACCAGCTCGCTGCGCTTGTGCGCCTCCGGGCCCTTGGTGTTGGACAGCACCGCCCAGACCTCGTTATAGGTCAGCCGCGCCGTCGAATGCATCACCGCCGGGTAGAACTGGTAGCCCTTCAGCTCGCCCTTGGCGGTGATCACGGCATCGCACACCATGCACAGCCGGTCCACCTGCGGATTGAGCGAGCACAGTCCGTTGGAAAGCTTCTCCGGCAGCATCGGGATCACGCGCCGCGGGAAATACACCGAGGTGGCGCGGTCGAGCGCGTCGGCATCGAGCGGCGTGCCCGGACGCACGTAGTGCGACACGTCGGCGATCGCCACGATCAGGCGCCAGCCCTTGGCGCGGCCGATCTTGACCGGCTCGCAATAGACCGCGTCGTCGAAGTCGCGCGCGTCTTCGCCGTCGATGGTGACCAGCGGGATGTCGCGCAGGTCGATGCGGTGGTCCAGGTCGGCCTGGCGCACCTCATCGGGCAGCCCCGCGGCTTCCTGGGCGGCGGCCGGCGAAAACTGGTGCGGCACGCCGTACTTGCGCACCGCGATCTCGATTTCCATGCCGGGATCGTCGATTTCGCCCAGCACTTCCACCACGCGGCCCACCGGCTGCACATAGCGGTCCGGGAATTCGGTCAGTTCGACGCTGACCACCTGCCCCACCCGCGCCTTCCCCTGCGCCTTGGGCGGGATCAGGATGTCCTGGCTGATGCGCTTGTCTTCGGGCGCGACCACCAGCACGCCGCCCTCGCTGAGCAGACGGCCGATGACGAAGCGGTTGGCGCGCTCGATGATCTCGACGATCTGGCCCTCGGGGCGCCCGCGCCGGTCGTAGCCCACCACGCGCACCTGGGCGCGGTCGTTGTGCATGGCCTTCTGCAGCTCGCGCTCGGGCAGGAAGATATCGTCCTCGCCGTCGTCGCGGATCAGGAAGCCGAAGCCGTCGCGATGGCCCTGTACCCGGCCGGTGACGAAGTTGGGCTGGTGCGCGAGCTCATAGCGGCCCTTGCGGTTGAGCTCGATCTGGCCGTCGCGCTCCATCGCCGCCAGGCGCTTCTGGAAGCCGTCATGCTCCTTGCGCGTGACCGCCAGCGCCTTGGCGATATCGCCTGCCGACTGGGGGGATCCCGACGTTCTCAGCACGCCCAGGATTTCTTCCCGGCTCGGGATCGGATAGTTATTCTGATTCAATTTTTTCTGGAAACTATTTGACAAAATTCTCGCGCTCTCTATAATGAGCGCTTCGGTTGTTTCGACACCTGCCCAGGTGGCGGAATTGGTAGACGCACTAGGTTCAGGTCCTAGCGGTGGCAACACTGTGGAGGTTCGAGTCCTCTCCTGGGCACCACAATACTAAAAAGGTCTGCGCATGCAGACCTTTTTTCATTTCTGCCCAGGAAGAAAAGCGCTTGAGCGCTTTTCGCGAGGACGAGAAAGGCTGCGCTTGCAAGCGCAGCCGGGGTCGCGCCTGCGTGACCGAGTCCTCTCCTGGGCACCAGATCACCGGAAAACCCGCAGCGCTTTCGAGCCCCGCGGGTTTTTTGTTTTTGACGCCTGTTTCGCGCATCAGATCCGGCAACTTGCACTCCTTGCTTGGCGGCACTGCCGCGATGTCATTACCTGCGAGCGTACGGGTTTTTTCCCGTCCGTGAAACCGCGCACCGTGCCCCGCGCGGCAGCCGCACCACAAGGTTACGGCAATGTCGGGGAGTGTAACAGCTTCAGTGGCGATTCCGGCATTCCGGCGGCCCGCGCAAACCATTTCCCCACCACCACCACACCCCGACGCTTGACGGTACCCCAATGTGTAACTATCATGGTTTCACATTGCAGCTGACACCATGAGTACAAGCAGCCGGTTTGCCGTCGCCGTCCATATCCTCACCCTGCTGGCCAGTTCCGCCGAACCGGTGCCGTCGTCGCTGATTGCCGGCAGCGTCGGCACCAACCCGGCGCTGATCCGGCGCCTGGTCGGCCAGTTGGCGGAAGCGGGCCTGGTGGCCACCACCATGGGCAGCACCGGCGGCGCTACGCTGGCGCGCGCGGCCGCGTCGATCACGCTGCTGGAGGTGTTCCGCGTGGTCGAAACCACCGCGCTGATCACGCTGCACCAGAGTGCGCCCAATCCGGCCTGCATGGTCGGGCGCGAGATCACCGGTGCGCTGCGCAAGGTGGCCGACCGCGCGCAGGCGGCCATGGATGAGACCCTGGCCAGCATCACCATCGCCAGCATGCTGGCCGATGTCGAGCGCGGCAGCCAGCGCCGCAAGCGCTGATTTTTTTTACCCCGATGTGTAACCACATCAGTTTCATATCCAACTGACTGAACCAAGGAGTGACCATGAACATCGCCATCATTGGAGCCAGCGGCCGCGTTGGCACGCGCCTGACCGCCGAAGCCGTGCGCCGCGGCCACCACGTAACCGCCATCGCGCGGCAGGCCAGCCGTTTGCCCGCGCGCGCCGGCGTGACCAGCAAGGACGTGGATGCGACCGACAGCACGGCACTGAGCACCGCCCTCACCGGCCATGATGTGGTCATCAGCACTGCGCGCTTCGCCCAGCTGAACGCGCAGCAGGTGACCACGGCGGTGCGCCAGGCGGGCGTGCCGCGGCTGCTGGTGGTGGGCGGTGCCGGCAGCCTCCATGTCGGGCCGGGCGTGCAACTGGTCGACACCCCGAACTTTCCCGACGCCTACAAGGCCGAGGCGCTGGCCGGCCGCGACTTCCTGAACGCGCTGCGCGGCGAGCAGCAGATCGACTGGACCTTCCTGTCGCCGTCCGCGCTGTTCGAGCCGGGCGAGCGCACCGGCCATTTCCGCATTGGCAAGGAAGACCTGCTGAGCGACGCAGCAGGCAAGAGCTGGATCTCGATGGAGGACTATGCCATCGCCATGCTCGATGAAATCGAGCAGCCGGCGCATTCGCGCCAGCGCTTCACGGTAGGCTACTGAGCCCGACCGCGCCGAGCCCGCCGGCATGGCAGTCCCGGCCGGCCGCCGCGCTCAGTCGCGCGCGCCGTCGTCCAGCAGGCTGGCGCGCTTGCCACGCTTGAGCCATGCGGCGAGGTTGTGCGGACGCAGCGTGTCGTACTCTTCGAACGGCTGGTGGATCCAGGGGTTCGACTCGAGAAAGGTGACGTGGTAGTCCGGCTCCACCTTGGAGCAGGCCTTGTACCACAGCACCGCCGAGCGCACTTCGGTCACCGCCGGATAGCGCTCCTTGAGGTGACGGCCCACGCGCTCCAGCGTGATGCCCGAGTCCACCAGGTCGTCGACCAGCAGGATCTTGCCGCTCAGCTCGCCACGGGTCATGGTGATGTACTGCGCGATGTCGAGATCGCCCTGCTGCGTGCCGGCGGCTTCGCGATAGCTGCTGGTCGCCAGGATGGCCAGCGGCACGTCGAAGATGCGCGACATCTGGTCGCCCACGCGCAGCCCGCCGCGCGCGAGGCACAGGATCTTGTCGAACTTCCAGCCCGACTCATGCACGTTCAGCGACAGGCGTGCGATCAGGCGATGGTATTCGTCCCAGGAGACCCACAGGTTCTCGTCATCGTTGGTAGGCAGATTCATCGTTTTGCTCGTGGTATCGTGCGGTCGGTTGACCGATATGGCTCGGCCCGCTTGCGCGGGCCGATTCATTTTCTGGCAGGCCGCGGCGCTCGTGGCGCGGCGGCCCCGCGGTACTGGCAGGCGCTCAGGCCTTGTACGGATGGCGCAGCAGGATGGTCTCGTCGCGGTCCGGGCCGGTCGAGATCATGTCGATCGGAATGCCGACCACCTCTTCCACGCGCTTCAGGTAAACGCGGGCCTGCTCGGGCAGTGCGTCCCACGCCTTCACGCCGAAGGTGGACTCGTTCCAGCCCGGGAATTCCTCGTAGACCGGCTCGCAGCGCGCCACGGCATCCGAGCCGCGCGGCAGGATGTCGACGGTCTTGCCATCCAGCGTGTAGCCGACGCACAGCTTGATGCTTTCGAGACCGTCGAGCACGTCCAGCTTGGTCATGCACAGGCCGGACACGCCGTTGATCTGCACCGAGCGCTTGAGCGCGGCCGCATCCAGCCAGCCGGTGCGGCGCGGACGGCCGGTGACCGAGCCGAATTCCTTGCCGACATTGGCCAGGCGCACCCCCACCGGGTCCTGGCGCGAGGGGTTGTCGTTGTCGTACAGCTCGCTCGGGAACGGGCCGGCACCGACGCGGGTGCAGTAGGCCTTGGTGATGCCGAGGATGTAGTTCAGGCGGCCCGGGCCCACGCCCGCGCCAGCCGCGGCGGCACCGGCCACGCAGTTGCTCGAGGTCACGAACGGATAGGTGCCGTGGTCGACGTCGAGCAGCGTGCCCTGCGCGCCTTCAAACATCAGGTTGCCGCCGTCGGCGTTGACCGCGTACAGCTCGGCCGACACATCGGCGACCATCGGTGCCAGGCGCGGCGCGTAGGCCAGCGCTTCATCCAGGGTCTGCTGGAAGTCGACGGCTTCGGCGCCCAGGTACTGGGTCAGCATGAAGTTGTGGAAGTCCAGGTTCTCGCGCAGGCGTTCGGCGAACTGCTGCGGATCGAACAGGTCCTGCACGCGCAGCGCGCGGCGTGCCACCTTGTCTTCATAGGCCGGGCCGATGCCGCGGCCGGTGGTGCCGATCTTGGCGGCACCGCGGCGCGCTTCGCGCGCCTTGTCGATGGCGACGTGGTACGGCAGGATCAGCGTGGCCGCTTCGGAAATGCGCAGGCGGCTCTGCACCTGCAGGCCGGCGCCTTCGAGTTCCTCGATTTCACGGAACAAAGCTTCGGGCGACAGCACCACACCGTTGCCGATGTAGCAGACCGTCCCGGCGCGCATGATGCCCGAGGGGATCAGCCGGAGAATGGTCTTCTTGCCGCCGATGATCAGCGTGTGGCCAGCGTTGTGGCCACCCTGGAACCGCACCACGCCCTTTGCATGGTCGGTAAGCCAATCGACGATTTTTCCTTTGCCTTCGTCACCCCACTGGGTGCCGATCACGACGACATTGCGTCCCTGGCCTACTGCGGATGCGGACATATTGCTTTGGTCAATAGGTTAAAAACGTATTCTACTCTTGTTGCCGGACGATTCCGGGTTTTTGGACCGCCGCGGCGTCAATGCGTCAGCGCGGCACCACGGCCCAGCCGGCATCCTTGCGCACCAGTTGCCGGTCGCAATTGAATTCATCGAGTTCATGGGTGTGGCCGGGCAGCGACTGGATCACGATCTCGCCCGAAGCACGCAGCGCGGCAATCGCCGCACGAAGTGCCGGATCCGCATCCCACGGGGCAAAAACTGCCAGCGCCCGCACCTCGATGGGTGACAGCGACGCCACTTCACGCAGGTCCAGCGAGAAACCCGTCGCCGGACGCGCGCGGCCGAAGGCCTCGCCCACCTTGTCGTAGCGGCCGCCCCTCGCCACGTAGTTGGGCAGGCCGGCCACGTAGGCCGCGAACATCACGCCGCTGTGGTAGTGGTAGCCGCGCAGGTCCGACAGGTCGATATTGACGCTGGCGCCGCGCACCTGCACCGCCAGCGCCGCCAGCTCATCCAGCGCGCGGCCGATGGCGGGGCTGGCCGGCAGCGTGGCGCGGGCGCGCTCGATCACCTCCACGCCGCCGTACAGCGTCGGCAGCGCCTGCAGCGCTTCGCGCTCGGTCTGCGGCATGCCCCCGGTGAGTTCACGCAGGGCGGGCACATCCTTGGTTTCCAGCGCGGCGAACAACGCGTCCTCGATCTTGCGGATCGACGGCAGGCCGGCCAGCAACGCTTCGAGGATGCCGGCATGGCACAGGTCGATACGGATCTCCGACAGCCCCGCCGCCGTCAGCGCGGCCAGCATCAGCTCCTGGATCTCGACGTCGGCTTCCAGGCCGGCATGGCCGTAGATCTCGGCACCGATCTGGATCGGTTCACGGGTGGCGTGGAACCCCGCCGGACGCGCGTGCAGCACGTTGCCCGCGTAGCACAACCGGGTCACGCCCGGCCGGTTCAGCAGGTGCGCATCGATGCGCGCCACCTGCGGCGTGATATCGGCGCGCAGCCCCATGGTGCGGCCCGACAGCTGGTCGACCAGCTTGAGCGTGCGCAGGTCGAGGTCGTGGCCGGTGCCGGTCAGCAGCGACTCGAGGTATTCCAGCATCGGCGGCATGACCAGCTCGTAGCCGTAGGTGCGGAACAGGTCCAGCATGCGGCGGCGCAGCTCTTCGATCTTGCGCGCTTCCGACGGCAGCACGTCGGCAATGTTTTCTGGCAGCAGCCAATGGTTGGACATGGTGAATCTCTTCTCAGTCATTCAGTTGCCTGCCGGCGCAGCGCCTGCAGGGACCGGGCCTGGCCCGGCAAAACCAGATGCGGGCACGGCGCGCCCGCGCCATCACTCCGCCGCGATGGCTCCAGCCGGACAAAACCCCGGCAAGCCGGGGTTTCGTCTATTCGCCACACGGACAAGCGACGGTGCTAACGCTTGCCTCCGCCGTTGCCCGCGGACGCGCCGGCGCCGCCGCCGCTGGAACGCATGTAGCGGAAGAACTCCGAATTGGGCTCCAGCACCAGCACGTCGCGCTTGTCACGGAAGGTGTTGCGGTAGGCCTCCATGCTGCGCCAGAACTGCGCGAACTGGGGATCGCGGCCAAACGCCTCGCCATAGATCTGCGATGCCTTGGCATCGCCCTCGCCCTTGATCATCTGGGCATCGCGATAGGCCTGTGCCAGCACCACTTCGCGCTGGCGGTCGGCGTCGGCGCGGATCTTCTCGCCTTCCGCCGCGCCGGTGGAGCGCAGCTCGTTGGCCACGCGCTTGCGCTCGGCTTCCATGCGGCGGTACACCGATTCGCTGATCGCGGGCAGCAGGTCGACGCGCTTGAGGCGCACGTCGAGGATCTCGACGCCGACCGACTTGGCGTACTCGCTCATGCCGTTCCGGATGGCCTGCATCACCTGCTCGCGCTCGCCGGCGACCACGTCGGCGACGGTGCGCTTGCCGAATTCTTCGCGCGCGACCGAGTCGATGCGTTGCGTCATGCGGTCCTGCGCGCCGCGCAGGTTGCCGCCGAAGGCGACGAAGAACTTGCGCGGATCGGTGATGCGCCATTTGACGAACCAGTCCACCACCATGCTCTTCTTCTCGGCGGTGAGGAAGCGCTCGTTGGCGGCGACGTCGATGGTCTGCAGGCGGCGGTCCATGAACACCACGTTCTGGAACGGCGGCGGCAGCTTGAAATGCAGGCCCGGCTCACGCACCACTTCCTTGATCTGGCCGAAGGCGAACACTACGGCGTACTGGCGCTGGTCGACCACGAACAGCATGGACGAGACCACGGCGAGCAGGATGAAGAAGCCGATCGCGAAGGAAATCAGTCGGTTCATGACGGTCTCCTCAGCGCGAGTCGCGGTCGCGGTTGCGCAGCGATTCGCGCGACCGGTTATCCGTCGAGGCATCCGGCGCAGGCGCCGGCGTGCCTGCCGCGCCGGGCTGGCCCGGCGGCGGCGTGGCGCGGCCCTCGGCCTGCGCCATCAGCTTGTCCAGCGGCAGGTAAAGCAGGTTGTTGCCCTGGCGCGCGTCGACCAGCACCTTGGTCGAATTGGTGTAGATCTGCTGCATGGTCTCCAGATAGATACGGTCGCGCGTCACCTGCGGCGCCTTGGCGTACTCCGCCTGCACCGAACGGAAGCGCGACGCATCGCCCTCGGCCTGCGCCACCACGCGGGCACGGTAGGCTTCGGATTCTTCCTTCAGGCGCGCCGCGGTACCCTTGGCGCGCGGGATGATATCGTTGGCGTAGGCCTGGCCTTCGCTGATCGCGCGCTCGCGGTCCTGGCTGGCCTTGTTGACGTCGTCGAACGCGGCCTGCACCTGCTCGGGCGGCTGCACGCTCTGCACGTTCACGGACAGCACGCGGATGCCGGTCTTGTACGCCGACAGGATGGCCTGGATCGACTTGGCCAGCTGCTGCGCGATCTGTTCGCGGTTTTCGTACAGCACCGCGTCCATCTTGTTGCGGCCGACGATCTCGCGCACCGAGGTCTCGGCCGCCTGCGTCACCAGCTCTTCATCGCCGCCCCGGTCGGTCTTGTTGAAGAACAGGAATTCGCTGGCGTCCTGGATCACGTACTGCACGGTGAAGCGCACGTCGATGATGTTCTCGTCCTGCGTCAGCATCGACGAGTCTTTCAGGTTGCTGTCCTTGATCGAGGTGGAGCGGCCGACCTCGACCGAGCGCACCGCCGACAGGTTGACCACCTCGGCCGACTGGATGGGCCAGGGCATGCGCCAGTTGATGCCGGGGCCGGTGGAGTACTTGAACTTGCCGAACTGCAGGATCACCGCGGTCTGGCCTTCCTGCACCATGAAGAAGCCGCTGGCCAGCCAGATGCCCACCACCGCGGCCACGATCACGCCGGCGCCGACGCCCGAGCCCTTGCCCGAGGTACGCGGGCCGCCGAAGCCCTGGTTGCCGTTGCCGCCGTTGTCCTTGCGGCCGAGCAGGCCGTTCAGGCGGCGGTTGAAGTCGCGCCACAGTTCGTCCAGGTCCGGCGGGCCGCCATCCTGCTGCGGACGCTGGTTCTGCTGGCGGTTGTCGTCGCGGCCGTCCTTCTTGTCATCGTCCTGCCCGTCCCGACCCCAGCGCGGATCGTTCAGCGAGAAGATGGCGCGCAGGCGCTGCCAGCCCGCGCGCAGCGCGAGGCGGCCGCCTGGTGTCAGGCTCGAATCAGCATTCCGGGGGAACTGGGGCATGAAGTGCACGGGTCCGGGGAAGTTTGTAACAGGGGGATTCTAGCAGTCATCGGCGCCACTTTTGGCCAATTCGCGTAATCCCCGCGGCAACCGCGCCGGAATTGGGCAGAACCGGCGCCACGGCGGCACCGAGGCGCCGTCGATACCGGCGACCACACTTCTGGCTGGCCGCCCGGCCTACAGCCGGCGCGGATCCGCCGCATCGGCGTCGTCGCCGTCGTCCGCCACGCCATCGTAGTCGCCCTCGCCGGCGTCATCGCCGGCGTCATCGGACTGCGCCACCTCATCCAGGCGCGGATCATAGGGTTGCGGTTCGGGCGGGCGGCCGGCCAGCCATTGCGCCACCTCGACCAAGGCCTCGCGCAGCGCGTCCAGGCCCAGTCCCTCGCGCGCGCTCAGGAACACGCGGGTGGGGACGCCGTCGGCGTCGCGCTCGATGCGCGGGCCATCGGCCAACAGTTCGGGCGCGGCGTCGATCTTGTTCATCACCACGATCTGCGGGATGTCCAGCGCGTTGATTTCGGCCAGCACCCGGTTGACCTGCTCGATCTGTTCGTGGCGCACCGGGCTCGATGCATCGACCACATGCAGCAGCAGGTCCGCATGCACGGTCTCGTCGAGCGTGGCACGGAACGCCGCCACCAGCTGCGTCGGCAGGTCGCGGATAAAGCCGACCGTGTCCGACAGCACCACGTTGCCCAGGCCGTCCAGGAACAGCCGGCGCGAGGTGGTGTCGAGCGTGGCGAAGAGCTGGTTGGCCGCATACGCGCCGGCCTTGGTCAGCGCGTTGAACAGGGTCGACTTGCCCGCGTTGGTGTAGCCCACCAGCGAGATGCTGAGGGTGTCATTGCGCGCGCGCGCACGCCGCTGGGTGCTGTGCTGGCGCTGCAGCCGCGACAGGTCCGACTTGAGCCGCTTGGCCCGCTCGTCCAGCATGCGGCGGTCCAGTTCGAGCTGGCGCTCGCCGGGGCCGCCGCGCATGCCGATGCCGCCCTTCTGCCGCTCCAGGTGGCTCCACGCGCGCACCAGCCGCGACGCGCGGTACTGCACCTGCGCCAGTTCCACCTGCACCTTGCCGACGTGGCTCTGCGCACGCTGCCCGAAGATATCGAGGATCAGGCCGGTCCGGTCGATCACGTGGCGGTGCAGGAAACGCTCCAGGTTGCGCTGCTGCGCCGGGCTCAGCGCGTGGTTGAAGACCACCACGTCGGCATCCAGCGCATCCGCCGCCTCCTTCAGTTCCTCTGCCTTGCCCGAGCCGATGAACAATGCCGGATCCGGCCGCGAGCGGCGGCCCGTCAGCGTATGCACCGGCAGCGAGCCGGCGGTGGTGGTCAGCAGCGCCAGTTCGCTGAGGCTTTCCTGGAAATCATGCTTGCCGAAATCGACGCCGACGAGGATGGCGCGCGAAGGGGCGGTATTGGAGGTGGCTCTGGGGTCCAAGGGCGGGCGCGAAAGCGCAGGGAAATTCGGGTTCAGGGGAAGGGATGGCGGATCTCGGGCACTGTCCCGGCCCCTGCCGGGACAGGCCGCCGCATGCTGCGGAACGTGGCGGCGGGCGCATGGGCAAGCGCCGGGCCGCGCGGCACCGGGTGCGTCGGCACGCCGGCGCCGGGCATCGCGGCGGCGCCGCGTGGCGCCCGTACGATGCCCTGGGGCAGATCGGTCAGATCAGGCCTCGGCGGAATCATCCACGCGGAAATTGACCGCGCGCGCCGGCACGACGGTGGAAATCGCATGCTTGTAGACCATCTGGGTCACGGTGTTGCGCAGCAGGACGACATACTGGTCGAACGATTCGATATTGCCTTGCAGCTTGATGCCATTGACGAGATAGATGGAAACCGGCACGTGCTCTTTGCGCAGCGCGTTCAGGAACGGGTCTTGTAGCAGTTGCCCTTTGTTGCTCATGGCACACTCCAAATTTATAGGTTTAGTGGTGAATGATGGGGATGGAAATCCCCGGTTCAAGTCAGGCGGCGCAAAAACGCGCCAGAAAAAAGATCAAAACGGTACCAAGTTGGCGTCAATGCGCAGGGAACCCCCTGCTACCGTGAATTTAGCCGCAGTTCCAAACGAACGCAAACGAAAACTGGCCCCGCCACGGATCCGATTCCGGACTCACTCCTTCGAGTCCGCGTACGGATTTTTGTTCGTGCGAAATTCGATGCGCAGGGGCGTGCCCTTGAGCTTGAAGGCCGCACGGAAACGGTTTTCCAGGTAGCGCCGGTAGGTCTCGGCCACGCCCGACAGCGCATTGCCGTGGATCACGATGATGGGCGGATTGGAGCCGCCCTGGTGCGCATAGCGCAGCTTGGGCCGCGATGCGCCGACACGCTTGGGCTGCTGGAATTCCACGGCTTCCTGCAGCACGCGCGTCAGTTGCGGCGTCGGCAGCTTGACCATGGCCGCGGCATACGCGTCGTCGACCGAGCGCATCAGCGCGCCGATGCCGGTGCGCTCGCGCGCCGACACAAAGTGAACATTGGCAAAGCTGAGGAATTGCAGCTTGCGCTCGAGGTCGTGCTTGATGCGGTCGCGCGCGTGGCCGTCCAGGCCGTCCCATTTGTTGACGCCCACCACCAGCGCGCGGCCGGACTCGACGATAAAGCCGGCAATATGCGCGTCCTGGTCGGAAATATCCTGCTGCGCGTCGAGCAGCAGGATGACCACGTTGGCGTCCGCGATCGACTGCAGCGTCTTGACCACCGAGAATTTCTCGATCGCCTCGAACACCTTGCCGCGCCGGCGCAGGCCGGCGGTATCGATCAGCGTATAGGGCTTGCCGCCGCGCTCGAACTCGACGTAGATGGCGTCGCGGGTGGTGCCTGGCATGTCGAAGGCGATCACGCGCTCTTCACCGATCAGCGTATTGACCAGCGTGGACTTGCCCACATTGGGACGCCCGACGATGGCGATCTTGACGCCCTTGCCCTCGTCGGAGGCTTCCTCGGCCAGCTCGGGGCGCTCCTGGACCGCCAGCTCGATGGCTTCATCGACCAGCTCGCGCACGCCGTCGCCATGGGCGGCGGAGATCGCGTACGGATCGCCCATGCCGAGCTCGTAGAAGTCCGCCGCCACCGAGGTGTACCTCATGCCCTCGGCCTTGTTGACCGCCAGCATGATGCGCCGGCCGGTCTTGCGCAGGTAATCGGCGATGGCGCGGTCCTGCGGCGCCAGGCCCAGGCGGCCGTCGACGATAAAGATCACCACGTCGGCCTCGACCACCGCCTGCTTGGTCTGCTTGGCCATCTCGGCGACGATGCCTTCCTTGACCACAGGCTCGAAGCCGCCGGTATCGATGGCGATGAACGGACGTTCGCCGATGCGCCCTTCGCCATAATGGCGGTCGCGCGTCAGGCCCGGCAGGTCGGCGACGAGCGCGTCGCGCGAGCGGGTCATGCGGTTGAATAGCGTCGACTTGCCCACATTGGGGCGGCCGACAAGTGCGATAACTGGTTTCATGCCATAAACGGAAACGGGGGCCGGCAACTGCCGCCCCCCGGTAACTCCGGAGTCAAGGGTTCCAACGGCAGCCCGCGCCACCTGGGCGCGGGCTGCCGCTTGTCCTGTCGGGCGCGGCGCGGGTCATCGACCCGCTGCAATTGCCGCGCCAAGGATCATGCTACCGGATTCGGCGCCGGCCGTACCGACAGGTGTACGGCAGCGCGCATAGGGTCCTGTCAGCCAGGCTGGAAACCGTAGACGTCGCCGTCGCGCGTCTGGATCACCAGGGTCTGCCCCGCCACCACGGGCGCGGCGGTGATGGCGCTGCCATCGGTCTTCATGCGTGCCACCACCTGGCCGTCTTCGCGCGACAGGAAGTGGACATAGCCTTCGAAGTCGCCCATCACCACCGAGCGGCCCAGCGCCAGCGGCGCACCCAGGCGGCGGTTGCGCAGGTCGGCGTTCTTCCAGCGCTCGCTGCCGTTCTGGCGGTCGAAGGCATGCACCACCGATTGCTCGTCGCTGGCGTAAAGCGCATTGTCATCCTGCGCGAGGCCCGCCGGCGACGAGAAATCCTTGCCCCACTGCGACTGGCCGCTGGCCAGTTCCAGGCAGGCGACCCGGCCCTGGAAGGTGGTGGCGCAGACTTGCCGGCCGCTGACCATGGGCAGGCCGGTGACGTCGTTCAGGCGCTCGATCTCCGAGACCCCCTTCGGGTAGGAAATCGCGCTTTCCCAGCGCAGCACGCCGTTGCCCGGCGTCAGCACGCCGAGCTTGCCGCCGGGGAAGCCCATCACGATGCCGTCGCCGGCGAACACCATGCCCATCGCCGCGCGCAGGTTCAGCGGGGTCTGCGAACGCTGGTAGATCCAGCGGCGCTCGCCGGTCTCGGCATCCAGGCCGAAAACCCGGGTATCGGTGGTGCGCACCACCACCAGGCCGTTGCCGACCAGCGGCGCCGACAGGACCTCGCCGTTGACCTGCTTCTTCCAGATCTGCTTGCCGCTGGCATCGAAGGCATAGACCGCGCCCTTCTCGCCCGCCACCGCGGTGACCGAGCCGTCGCTGCCCGGCCCGGAGGTCAGGTCCACGTCGGTCTTGGCCTTCCACAGCACGCGGCCGCTGGCGCCTTCGAGCGCCATCACGTTGCCGTTGTTGGACGCCACATAGACATTGTTGCCCGCCGCGGCCGGCTGCATCGAATAGGGCCCGCTCTTGCCGACATCGGCCTTCCAGGCCTGGCGCACCGCCAGCGTGGCCGATACCGGCTTGAGTTCGGCGGGCGGGTGCTTGTTTTCCTTGCTGAACAGCGCGCAGCCGCCCAGCGTGGCCAGGCAGGCAGCCGCCACCAGCGCACGGGAAATCGTGCGCGCGGGCTGGCGATGTACGGCACGGGAAAGCACTGACGTCATAACTTTACGGTCCTGTTGTTCGATCCGCGGGATCAACGGTATGGCAGCGGTATGGCAACGGTTCAGACGGCAGCCGGATCAGGCCGCGCCCAGCGCATCGAGCTTGAACTGGATGATCTGGCGCATCGCCGGCTCGGCCTGGCCCAGCTTGTCCAGCGCCTTGCGATAGGCGGTGCGGGCATCGTCGCGCTTGTCCTGCGCGGCGAGCAGGTCGCCGCGGCGGTCGGCGTAGAGCGCGACGAATGCGGCCGGCGGCTCGTCCTTGAGCAGCGCCAGGCCCTTGTCATAGGCCTTCTCGTCGAGCAGCACGCCGGCCAGGCGCACGCGCGCCAGGTGCGAATACGCTTCGTCGCCGTGGTCGATGGCCCATTGCAACTGGCTCTTGGCGGCGCTCAGGTCGCCCGCATCGTACAGCACGCGGCCGGCGACCAGTGCGCTCATCTGGCCGTACGCGGTACGGCCGAACTTGCTTTCCAGGTCGGTCGCGGCGCGCTTGATGCGCTCGACATCGCGCGCCTCGGCGGCCTTGAGCACCTGCTCGTACAGCACCGCGGCCTCGCCGGCCTGCTTGCGCTCCCAGTACTTCCAGCCGTTCCAGCCAGCAAAGGCCAGCAGCGCGATGATCAGCGCCCAGGTCAGCGCATTGCCATACTGGCGCCACCAGGCCTTCAGATTCTCAAGCTGTTCCTGTTCTTCTAGATCGTAAGCCATGTCGAGGCAATCACCTGCGTTGGTTGGATACTCGTGGTGTCAGGGTGCGGCGCGCGCTTATTCGCTGGCGCCGACCATGGCGTCGATCAGGTAATCGACCAGCCCCTCGGCCGGCACGGTGGCCTGCTGCCCACCGCCTTCGGCCTGCTCGCGCTGGCGAAGTTCCTTGACCTGGACCACGCCGGCGGCCACTTCGTCGTCGCCAATGATAACGGCATAGGCCGCGCCGCTTGCATCGGCGCGCTTCATCTGCGACTTGAAGCTGCCACCCTTGCCGTCCGGGCTGGCGTGCAGCACCACGTCGAGGCCGGCGTCGCGCAGGCGCTCGGCCGCCACCATGGCCTGCTGCGCGGCGGCCTCGCCCTGGTGCACCAGGTAGACATCGCAACCGACCGCCTCGGGCACCACGCCCTCTTCGCGTATCAGCTCGATAATGCGCTCGATGCCCATGGCCCAGCCGCAGGCCGGGGCGGACTTGCCGCCCATCTGCGCGATCAGCGGATCATAGCGGCCGCCGCCGGCAATGGTGCCCTGCGCGCCCAGCTTGTCGGTGATCCACTCGAACACCGTCAGGTTGTAGTAATCGAGGCCGCGCACCAGGCGCGGGTTGATCTTGAACGGGATGTTGTTGGCCTTCAGCAGGCGCTGCACGCCCTCGAAGTGCGCCAGCGACGCTTCACCCAGGAAGTCGATCAGCTTGGGCGCGTTGGCCGCCATTTCCTGCAGCGCCGGGTTCTTGGTGTCGAGCACGCGCAGCGGGTTGGTGTACAGGCGGCGCTTGCTGTCGTCGTCGAGGATGTCCTGGAAGCCTTCCAGGTACTTGATCAGCTGCTCGCGGTGCGCCGCGCGCTCGTCGGCCTGCCCCAGCGAATTGAGCTCGAGGCGCACGCCGGTCAGCCCCAGGTCGTCCCACAGGCGCTGGCACATCAGGATGATCTCGGCATCGACGTCGGGGCCGGCGAAGCCCAGCGCCTCGGCGCCCAGCTGGTGGAACTGGCGATAGCGGCCGCGCTGCGGACGCTCGTGGCGGAACATCGGGCCGGTGTACCACAGGCGCTTGGGGCCGTCGTACAGCAGGTTGTGCTCGATGGTGGCGCGCACGGCCGCGGCGGTGCCCTCGGGGCGCAGCGTCAGCTGCTCGCCGTTGAGCGAATCGGTGAAGGAGTACATCTCCTTCTCGACGATATCGGTGACCTCGCCGATGCCGCGCACGAACAGCTGGGTATGCTCGACGATGGGCGTGCGGATCTGCTGGTAGCCGTAGGCGCGCAGCATCGCGCGCGCGGCATTCTCGAAATGCTCCCACAGCGGCGCGTCGGCCGGCAGCATGTCGTTCATGCCCTTCACGCCCTGCAGGGCCTTGGCGGGGCGTGCCTTGGGTTCGGTCTTGGCGGCGCCGGCGGCGGCCATGGTCTCGGATTGCGTCATTCTGTTCTAGTCAGGCTGCTGGCCCCGGCCGGTCCGGCTCAGGCTGCCACTTCTTTGCCGGCCCGCGCAACGCCCGGGCCGTAATGCGTGCGAACGTATTCGTCTACGATCGCCTGGAATTCTTCCGCGATGCGCTCGCCGCGCAGGGTCTTCACCTTGACGCCATCGACGAACACCGGCGCGGCCGGCGATTCGCCCGAGCCGGGCAGCGAAATGCCGATATTGGCGTGCTTGCTTTCGCCCGGGCCGTTGACGATGCAGCCCATCACGGCCACGTCCATTTCCTCGACGCCCGGGTAGGCGGTCTTCCATTGCGGCATCTGCTCGCGCAGGTAGGCCTGGATGCTGGCCGCCAGTTCCTGGAACACCGTGCTGGTGGTGCGGCCGCAGCCCGGGCAGGCGATCACCATCGGGGTGAAATTGCGCAGGCCCATGGTCTGCAGGATTTCCTGCCCGACGTACACCTCCTTCTCGCGCGGCGCGCCGGGTTCCGGCGTCAGCGAGATGCGGATGGTATCGCCGATGCCCTCCTGCAGCAGCACCGACAACGCCGCGGTCGAGGCCACGATGCCCTTGCTGCCCATGCCGGCCTCGGTCAGGCCGAGGTGCAGCGCGTAGTCGCAGCGGCGCGCCAGCTCGCGGTACACCGCGACCAGCTCCTGCACCTGCGACACCTTGCACGACAGGATGATCTGGCTGCCCGGCAGGCCGATCTCCTCGGCCTTCCGGGCCGAGTCGATGGCCGAGGTGATCAGCGCCTCGATCATCACGCTCTGCGCCGGCCACGGCTCGGCGCGCCCGGCATTCTCGTCCATGATGCGTGCCAGCAGGTCCTGGTCCAGGCTGCCCCAGTTCACGCCGATGCGCACCGGCTTGTTGTAGCGGCACGCCATCTCGATCATCTGCGCGAACTGCGTATCGCGCTTGGCACCCTGGCCGACATTGCCCGGATTGATGCGGTACTTGGACAGCGCCTCGGCGCAGGCCGGATAATCCTGCAGCAGCTTGTGGCCGTTGTAGTGGAAGTCTCCGACCAGCGGCACGTCAACACCCATCCGGTCGAGCTGCTCGCGGATCGATGGCACCGCGGCGGCGGCCTCGGGCGTGTTCACCGTGATGCGCACGATCTCGGACCCCGCGCGCGCCAGTTCCTTGACCTGGATCGCGGTGCCGATGGCATCGACCGTGTCGGTATTGGTCATCGACTGCACCCGCACCGGCGCATCGCCGCCGATGGTCACCACATTGTCGCCCCACGCGACCCGCGCCTGGCGGGTCTGGCGGCGCGGCAGCGGGCCCGGCAGGACCGGGAGACAGAGCTGTTGGTTCATAGCGTTACCACCTTGCAAAGACGCACCTTGCCGCACCTCGCACCCGCGTCAGGGCAGCGTCAGGCGCGCCACGTTGTTGCGGCTGGCTGCCTTCAGGTCGACCGGCGTGCCGCCGCGCGTGAACGCTTCGACGCCCTTGACGTTGCCGATCACCACCCGGTATGGGGCCGTGCCGCCGCCAGCCATGGCCTGTCCGGCCTTGGCGGTGCCACCCATGACGACCTTGCCGCTATTGTCGCGGATTTCAAACCAGGTATCGGAGGCAAAGCGGATCTGCAGCTCGCCCTCACCGACCGCCGCGGCGGATGCCGTCGGCGCTGCCGGTGCCGCTGCGGCCGGCGCCGCGGTAGCTGCCGCCGCTGCGGGGGCCGCCGCGGTTGCCGAAGCTGCCGCGGCGCTGGCCGGAACGGTTTCGGCGGACGGCGCCGGCGAGTCGCTGGCGGCCATCACCGGCGGCAGCGCCGCGGTCACGATACCGGCTTCCGCGCCGGCGTTTTCCGCGGCCGGTGCCTCGGCGGCGACGGCTTCAGGGGCGCTGCTGCGCGCGTCGATCCACGCGCGGATATGGTCGAGCCCGAACCAGAGGCCCGCGGCCACCACCACCGCCACCAGCGCCAGCCAGACCCAGCGGCCGCCGTTGCCGCCGGAGCGGAAGCGGTTGCGGTCGTCGAAGGCCGCGTTGATGCCGCCCTCGCGCTGGCGGGCGATCTCCGCCACCTGCGCTACCGCGCGCGGCTGGAAGCGCGCCAGCAGCGGGTCGATATCAACATGGAGCATGCGCGCATAGGCACGCATCACCCCCTTGGCGAAGGTCACGTCGGGCAGCGCCTGCAGGTCGGCCGCCTCGATCGCGCGCAGCTTGCTGGCCGCCACCTTGAGCCGTGCGCTGACATCCTCGACGGACATGCGCTGCGCCTCGCGTTCGCGCGCCAGCGCCGCGCCGATCTCGCGCGCCGCGGCTTCACGTTCCCCCTCATGCGCGCCTCCGCCGACTGCTTGCGTCGGTACGGCCTGGCCTGCGGCGCGGTCGTGCTCACTCATCCCATGCTCCTTGTTCGTAGGCGGTCACCTCGCGCGAGTCGGGGAAGCGGCTGCGCAGCTGCGCCCCCAGCGCATCCTGCGTGCGGCCGTCGCCCTGACGGTGGGCAATGCGCGCTCCCAGCCAGAGGGATTGCGCAGTGACAAATTGGCTGTTGTTGACGCGCTGGACGTACTGGCGCGCCTGCATGTAATCGCCGCGCCGGTAGAGCACCAGCGCCAGGTTGGTGTTCGCCACCGGGTTGTTGCGGTCATAGCCGAGCGCGGCCTTCAGGTTCTTCTCCGCCTCGGCGCTGTGGCCCTGGCGCAGTTCGCACGCGCCCAGGCTGATCAGCGGCTTGACCGGACCGCCCGCCGACGGCGCCGACACGGCGCGCTGCAGCATGGGCACGGCCTCGCCGTAGCGCCCTTGCTGGCACAGGAACCAGCCGTAGTTGTTGAGCAGGTCGCCGTCATTGGCGCGCATCGACGCGGCGGTGCGGAAGCTGTCCTCGGCCAGCGTGCGCTCGTTCATGCTCATGTAGATCAGCGCCCGCACATGGTAGGCGTCGGCCAGCGACGGATCGATGGCGATGGCCTGCTTGATCTCGTCGAGCGCGACCGCGTTCTGGCCGGCCTCGAGATAATTGGTGGCCAGTTGCAGCCGGATGCCGGCCCGGCGCCTGGCCTCGGTCTGGTCGGAAGCGGTCTGGAGATCCTGCGCCGGCGCGTGCGGCAGCTGGCACCCGGACAACATCAGCAGCCCCAGCAGGGCCGCAGCGATCAGACGGATCATGCAGGGCGCGCCTCCCGCGGCTGGCCGCTGGCAGTGACCGGCACCAGCGGCGTGATCTTGCCGAACTTGCCGCGTTCGGCAAGGCGGGTGCGGTCCTTCACTTCCCCGGCCAGCTGGCCGCAGGCGGCGTCGATGTCGTCGCCGCGGGTCTTGCGGATGGTGGTGACGATGCCGGCGTCCATCAGTACCTGCGCGAAGCGGCGGATCTGCTCGTTGTTGGAACGCTTGAGGCCCGACTCAGGGAAGGGATTGAACGGGATCAGGTTGAACTTGCACGGCACGTCGGCGACAAGCTTCAGCAGTTCCCGCGCATGCTCGACGCCGTCGTTGACGCCATCCAGCATGCAGTATTCGAAAGTAATGAAATCGCGCGGCGCGAATTCCAGGTAGCGGCGGCATGCCGCCATCAGTTCGGCCAGCGGGTACTTCTTGTTCAGCGGCACCAGCACGTCGCGCAGGGCGTCGTTGGATGCGTGCAGCGACACGGCCAGCGCCACCGGCAGGTCCTTCGACAGCCGGTCCATCATCGGCACCACGCCCGAGGTGGACAGCGTCACGCGGCGGCGCGACAGGCCGTAGGCGTTGTCGTCGAGCATCAGCCGCATGGCCGGCACGACCGCGTCGTAGTTCAGCAGCGGCTCGCCCATGCCCATCATCACCACGTTGGAGATGACGCGGTCATCCTTGGGGCCGCGACCCAGTTGCTCGCGCATGGCAAACTCCGCCATCCACAGCTGGCCGATGATCTCGCCAGTGCTGAGGTTGCGCGAAAAGCCTTGCTTGCCGGTGGAACAGAACCGGCAGTTGACGGCGCATCCGGCCTGCGAGGAAACGCACAGCGTGCCACGCGTTTCCTCGGGGATGTAGACCGTTTCCACCGCGTTGCCCTCGCCCACGTCGAGCAGCCACTTGCGCGTGCCGTCGGCCGACAGGTTGTCGGTGATGGCAGCAGGCGCGCGGATCTCGGCGCGGGTCGCGAGCTTTTCGCGCAGCGACTTGGCGAGATCCGACATGGCGTCGAAGCGGCTGGCACCGTAGTGGTGGATCCAGCGTTGCAGTTGCCGCGCACGGAACGGCTTCTCGCCGAGCTCGCCGCAATAAGCGGTGAGCGCGTCCGCGTCGAGGTCGAGCAGGTTGACGAGAGTGTTCATGACGGCAAACTCGGCTTGGTGTCGGTCAGTAGCCGATCAGCGGCTGTAGACGTTCATGCCCGGGAAGAAGAAAGCCACTTCCACGGCAGCGGTTTCAGCAGCGTCCGAGCCATGCACGGCGTTGGCGTCGATGCTGTCGGCGAAGTCGGCGCGGATGGTGCCCTTCTCGGCCTTCTTCGGGTCGGTGGCGCCCATCAGGTCGCGGTTCTTGGCGATGGCGTTCTCGCCTTCCAGTGCCTGGATCATGACCGGGCCGGAAACCATGAAGTCCACCAGGTCCTTGAAGAACGGACGCTCCTTGTGGACCGCGTAGAACTGCTCGGCTTCGCCGCGCGACAGGTGCACCATCTTGGCAGCAACGATCTTCAGGCCGGCGGCCTCGAAACGGGCGTAGATCTGGCCAATCACGTTCTTGGCCACGGCATCCGGCTTGATAATCGACAGGGTGCGTTCGATCGCCATGAAAAACTCCGAAAAATGAAGGGGTTACAAATGGATTAAACGTGCAATTCTAGCACGAAGACCATGACGGTTTCGAGGGTCTTGCAGACCTCCGGACGTGCCCGCCGACCCCTCGCGCACATGCCGCTTGCAAGTTGCAAAAACCGCACATTACAACCTTGTCATCCCTGGAACGCAGCGGCGCCGCTAACATCCAATGTGAGCGGCGTCGAACGGACGCGAGCCAGCGCGAAGTGACTGCCGAATTACCGCGCCCTTGCAATCCGGCCTGCCCGATGCCACATTGACGATGGTTCCGTCCGGCTTCCATACGAGTCTTCGCATTTGAATTCTCGCAACGCCGGCGCCTCACCGTTTTGAGACAGGAGTCACCATGGATAACAAGCTGAACACCTACGGTTTCGGCAACAGTGCGTCGACCGTCACTGACGTCGTCGTTCGCAACCGGGTCTTGCGCAACACTTACTGGCTGCTGGCCCTCTCGATGATCCCCACCGTGCTCGGTGCGTGGATCGGCGTGGCCACCGGCTTCAGCTTGATGGCGGGCAGCCCCGGCCTGTCGCTGATCCTGTTCCTGGCCATCGCGTTCGGGTTCTTCTTTGCCATCGAGAAGACCAAGAACAGCAGCATGGGCGTGGTCCTGCTGCTGGCCTTTACCTTCTTCATGGGCCTGATGCTGTCGCGGCTGATCAGCGTCACCTTGTCGTTCTCGAACGGCCCGGCACTGATCATGTACGCCTTCGGCGGCACCGCGGCCGTGTTCGGCGCGATGGCATCGATCGCCACCGTCAGCAAGCGTGATTTCTCCGGCCTGGGCAAGTTCCTGTTCGTCGGCGTGATCCTGCTGATCCTGGCCAGCGTCGCCAATATCTGGCTGCAGCTGCCGGCGCTGATGATCACGGTGTCGGTGATCGCGATCGGCATCTTCTCGGCCTACATCCTGTTCGACGTGCAGCGCGTGGTGAACGGTGGCGAAACCAACTACATCACTGCCACGCTCGCGATCTACCTCGACGTGTACAACGTCTTCGTCAACCTGTTGGCGCTGCTGGGCATCTTCGGCGGCAACCGCGAATGACGGCGCATGCCGCGGCATGAAAAAAGCCGGCCAGTTGGCCGGCTTTTCTTTTGGGCGCCCGCCGCGCTCAGTCGCGGTCGAACACCGCGATCGACTCGACGTGCGAGGTGTGCGGGAACATATTGACCACGCCGGCGCCGCTCAGGCGGTAGCCCGCCTCGTGCACCAGCAGGCCGGCGTCGCGCGCCAGCGTGGCGGGACTGCACGACACATAGACGATGCGCCGCGGCAGCACGTCGCTGCCCTGCTGCGCCAGCTCGCCCAGCGCCTTGCTCACCGCGAGCGCGCCTTCGCGCGGCGGATCGACCAGCCAGCGGTCGAAGCGGCCGAGCGCGGCGATGTCTTCGGCCGTAACCTCGAACAGATTACGGCACGCAAATTCGGTCTTGGCCGCGAGCCCGTTGTATTCGGCGTTGGCCAGCGCGCGCGTGGTCAGCGCCTCGCTGCCTTCGATGCCCATCACCGACTGGCCCTGCGTCGCCAGCGGCAGCGTGAAGTTGCCGATCCCGCAGAACAGGTCGAGCACGCGGTCCTGCGGCTGGGCGTCCAGCAGGCGCAGCGCGCGGCCGATCAGCACGCGGTTGATCTGGTGGTTAACCTGGGTGAAGTCGGTCGGCTTGAACGGCATGCGGATGCCGAACTCCGGCAGCGTGTAGGCCAGCTCGGCGTCGGCCGGGTAGAACGGATAGACCGTATCCGGGCCCTTCGGCTGCAGCCAGAACTGCACTTTGTGCGCATCGGCGAAGCCGCGCAGCAGGTCCTTGTCGGCGTCGGTCAGTGGCTCCAGGATGCGCAGCACCAGTGCGGTCACTTCCTGGCCTACGGCCAGCTCGATCTGCGGCATGCGGTCGCGGATCGACAGCCCCATCACCAGCTCGCGCAGCGGCACCAGCATCGCCGACACGTGCGGCGGCAGGATCTCGCAGCGCGTCATGTCGGCGACGTAGCTGCTCTTGCGCTCATGGAAGCCCACCAGCACCCCGCCCTTCTTGGCCACATGGCGCACCGTCAGGCGCGCGCGGTAGCGATAGCCCCAGTCCGGCCCAGCGATCGGGCGGAACACCACGTCGGGCTTCACCTTCGACAAGTGCCACAGGTTGTCTTCCAGCACGCGCTGCTTGATGGCCAGCTGGGCGCGCGAATCCAGATGCTGCATCGAGCACCCGCCGCAAACGCCAAAGTGCTGGCAGCCCGGCTCGACGCGCATCACGGAGGCCTGCCGCACTTCACCCAGGTGCGCCTGCTCGTAGCTGGGCTTGCGGCGATAGCTGCGATAGCTGACGGTCTCGCCGGGTAATGCGCCCTCGACGAAGATCACCTTGCCCGGCGTGCCGTCCTCGTTGACCAGCCGGCCGACGCCGCGCGCTTCCATGTCGAGGCTGTCGATCGTCACCACGGGGTCGTCCGCGGGCGTTCCGCCCTGGGCGGCACCACGGCCACGGGAGTTCTTTGCGACGGGGGCAGCACCTTCGACGGCCGCAGCAGCCGGCACGGCCGGCGTTTCTTGTGGGGAGGTCACGGCTTGGGACACCAGATAAAACCTGACGTATTGTTTTACGAAAGCGCGATTGTATGCCAGACCGGGCCGGCTCCGTTGGCGTACGTCGGCCCATCGAGGGAGAGCAAGCATGGAACTGATTTCGTGGAACATCCAGTGGGGCCGCGGCGCCGACGGCCGCGTCGACCTGGCGCGGCAGGTCGATACCCTGCGCGCCATGGCCGATGCCGACGTGCTGTGTCTGCAGGAGGTGACGCGCGGCTTTGGCGAACTGCGCGGCGAGCCCGGCGCCGACCAGGTATCCGAGCTGACCGCCCTGCTGCCCGGCTATCACCTGCTCTATGCGCCGGCGGTCGACCGGCGTGGCCGCACCGGCGCGCTCAGGCAGTTCGGCAACCTGATCGCCACCCGGCTGCCGGTGCGCGAGGTGTTCCGCCATGCGTTGCCCTGGCCGGCGGATCCGGAGGTGGCGTCGATGCCGCGGGTGGCACTGGAAGCTACCGTGGAAGCCGGCAGCGCGCGGCTGCGCGTGATCTGCACCCACCTGGAATACTATTCGGCGACCCAGCGCACGGCGCAGGCTGAAGCCCTGCGCCAGTGGCATGCCGAGGCTTGCGGACACACGCGCCGCCCCGGTCGCAGCGAGCAGTGGCCGGGCCCGTTCACGCCGGAGCCCCGGCCGGCCGAAGCCATCCTGTGCGGCGACTTCAACAGCAAACCCGACGATGTCGCCTATCGGCGCATGCTGGAACCGTTCGATGACGGCACGCCGGCCTGGCGCGACGCCTGGCTGCAAGCCCACCCCGGCCAGCCGCATGCCCCGACCTGCGCGCTGCACGACAAGGAACAATGGCCCGAGCCGCCCTTTGCCTGTGACTTCATGCTGGTAACCGAACCGCTCGCCGTACGCATCCGGCGCTGCGAGGTCAACGCCGACACCGATGCCTCGGACCACCAGCCGATCCTGCTGTCGCTGGACCTCTAGGCCGGCACGGCGGCCCGCCCGTCAGTCTTCGTGGTCTTCGGCTTCGGGAGTCAGGCGCTGCAGCCGAAAGGCCTGCAGGTATTCCATCCACTGTTCGCCCGGCAGCTCGGCCAGCGATTCCTGGACGAATTCCATCTCGACGTCGAACTCGCGCGGCGACAGCCCGCCGCGCATCAGCTGGAAGCGGCAGTACATCAGGTAGGTGTTGACGACATCGGTCTCGCAGTAAGCGCGGATCTCGTCGAGCTGGCCGGACTGGAACGCCTGCCACACCTTGCTGCCGTCCATCCCCATCTTGCCGGGAAAGCCGCACAGCTTGGCCAGGTCATCGAGCGGGGCGCTGGCGCGCGGCTGGTACATCGCCAGCAGGTCCATCAGGTCCAGGTGCCGCATGTGGTAGCGGCTGATGTAGTTGTTCCACTTGAAGTCGCGGCTGTCCTCGTCGCGGCCCTCGCCCATCTCCCAGTAGCGCGGCGCGGTGATGCCGTTGACCAGGCCGCGGTAGTGCAGCACCGGCAGGTCGAAGCCGCCGCCGTTCCACGACACCAGCTGCGGGCTGTAGCGCGCGATCAGTTCATAGAACTTCTGGATCAGCGTGGCCTCGCCATCCTGCGGCGTGCCGAGCGAGCCGACATGGAACACCGCCGAGCCGTCGCGGTGCGTGCGCCGGAGCACGCAGGAAATCGCGGCGACACGCTGCAGGTAGTGCGGGAGGAAATCGCTGCCGGTCTTTTCCCGGCGGGCGGAGAACGCATGCTCGGCGACTTCGGCGTCGCTCATCGCATCGGGATGGTCATGCAAACGGCGCAGGCCGGCGACATCGGGAATGGTCTCGATGTCGAATACCAGCACAGGGGTCATAGAACGGCGTCCTTCCTGACACCTTGCGAAGCGAAATGCCGCTTGAGCTTGACCAGCGCCTCCTGCTGGATCTGGCGCACGCGCTCGCGCGTCAGGCCCATCTCCTCGGCAAGCTCTTCCAGCGTGGCGGGCTCGATGTGGTTGAGGCCGAAGCGGCGCTCCACCACATAGCGATGCTTTTCCGACAGGCGCGCCAGCCAGAGCTTCATCAGCCCTTCCAGCTCGCGGTGCGCCACCTCCTGGTCGGGGGCGGCGTTGTGCTCGTCGGAGAGGAAATCCAGGAGGCTCGAGCCGGGATCGAGATCGAACGGCGTATCGAGCGAGGTGGTATGTTCGTTGAGTGCCAGGACGTCCTGCACTTCGTCCGGCGTCTTGCCCAGCAGGTGGGCGATGTCTTCCAGGCTGGCGTCGCGTCCGTCGGTGCCACCCTTCTCCAGATGGCGCTTGGCGCGCAGCACCTGGTTGAGTTCGCGGATCACGTGCACCGGCAGGCGGACCGTGCGCGCCTGGTTCATGATGGCGCGCTCGATGCTCTGGCGGATCCACCAGGTTGCGTAGGTCGAGAAGCGAAAGCCGCGCGACGGATCGAACTTCTCGATCGCGTGCATCAGGCCCAGGTTGCCCTCCTCGATCAGGTCCAGCAGCGGCACGCCGCGATTGAGATAGCCCTTGGCGATGCTGACCACCAGCCGCAGGTTGCGCTCGATCATGACCTGGCGCGCGGCAAAGTCGCCGTCCTTGGCCAGCGTGGAGAAATGCAGTTCCTCCGGCGCCGACAGCAGCGGCTTGATGCTGATGCGGTTCAGGTAGTGCTGGACGGTGTCGGCAGCCAGCTCGGTATGCAGCACCGTGCGGAAATCGTCATGCTCGGCGGTGGCGCTTTCGGTGCCGTTTTCCGCGCTGTCTTCGTCCTCGTCTTCCGACTCGTCCTCGTCGTCGTCGCGCAGATGCCGTTCGTTGCGATCATTGTCGTCGCCGAGCAGGTCGGCCTCGCGCAGGCCCACCGCAGCGGACGTGGCGATGGGCTCGTCGGTCACGGGAAGCATCTCGGCGGCGAGATCGGGCTCGAAGCCTTCTGCATCGGCGCGTTCGTCGGGATGCGCCACACCAGCCTTCACTTCCGGCTGCTTGGGACGGCGAGCCCTGCTGACGGTTCCGGAGGAGACAGTTTTCTGGCGTGGCATGAACCCTCACTGTGGCGGCAGGTACCGCATCGGATCAACCGGTTTTCCGTTCTTGCGAACTTCGAAGTGAAGCTTCACCCGGTCGGTATCACTGTTGCCCATCTCTGCAATCTTCTGGCCTTTCCGGACCGTGGCTTGCTCAGCGACGAGCACCTTGTCGTTGTGCCCGTAAGCGGTAAGAAATGTCTCGTTGTGTTTGATGATGACAAGATTCCCGTAGCCGCGCAAGGGGCCTACGTGAATCACCCGACCGTCATCCGCGGCCAGCACCGAATCGCCCTTCTTGCCCGCAATATCGATGCCTTTATTGCCCTTGTCGTCGAATTTGCCGACCATCTGGCCGGTCGCCGGCCAGCTCAGCTTCATCGAGCCGTCGGCGATCGGCGCCGAGGCCGGCGCAGTCGCTGCTGCGGTCGCTGCCGGCGCTGCCGCCGGCACCGAAGCCGCGGCCGCGGGCGTGGCCGGCGGCGCCACCGGCGTGCCGTTCGGGCGGGCCTGGTCGATCGGCTGGGCCTGCACCGTGCCCGGCGCTACCGGCGTGGTGGCCACGCCCGGCGCAGTGTTGACGTCGGCACCCGGCGGCACGATGCGCAGCAGCTGGCCAACCTCGATCTGGTTCACATTGGTCAGGTTGTTCCACGCCGCCACATCGCGATACGACTGGCCGTTCTCCAGCGCGATACGGTAAAGGGTATCGCCTCGCTTGACCCGATAGTATCCGGGCGGCGCCGGTTCCAGCGTCGCCGCAGTGGTACCGGAGGTGGAGGTACGGTCGACGACCGGCGCCGGCATCGGCGAATTGGCGCAGGCGGCCAGCAGGGCCGCCAGCGACGTCGCCGCAAGCAGTTGTCCGGCGCGTGCGAAATTTTGCGATTTCACGATGTTGTGCATAGTTCGACTCAGATGGTGCCCGATTTTAAGGGCACAAAGAAAACGGCTTCAAGCGCGGTTCGGTGAAAGCGATGGCGGTTGCGCCGCTCGATCAACAGCAGCTGCTGCGTCACGGTCTGGCCGGGCACACCTGCCGGCGGCATCACCGCCACGGGGGCGATCAGGCGCCCACCGATGGCCAGCTGCTCCAGCAGCGCCTCGGGCACCTCCATGCCGGCCGCGGCGAGGATGATGGCCGAGAACGGCGCGGCCTGCGGCAGGCCCAGCATGCCGTCGCCGTAATGCAGGCGCAGGTTGGGCACGCGCAAGGGCCGCAGGTTCGCCTTGGCCTGCTCGTGCAGCGGCCGGATGCGCTCGATTGAAAAGACTTCGCGCGCCACCTGGGCCAGCACCGCAGCCTGGTAGCCGCAACCGGTGCCGATCTCCAGCACGCGCTCCAGCGGCGCCTCGGCGCCCAGGCCCTCGCGCAGCAGCTCGATCATGCGCGCCACCACCGACGGCTTGGAAATGGTCTGCTGGTGGCCGATCGGCAGTGCCGCGTCTTCATACGCCTGCGACGCCAGCCCGGGCTCGACGAACAGGTGGCGCGGCACCGTGGCGATGGCCGACAGCACGCGCTCGTCGCGAATGCCCGCGGCGCGCAGCCGCGCCGCCAGTGCCGCGCGCGCACGCGCCGAGGCCATGCCGCCGCCGCCGGCGGAGGCCGCCGAGGCGCGCTGCTCGACCGCGCTGGCAGGCACCGGCGCGGGCGCCGGCGCCGCGGTGCGCGGCAGGCGCGGCTTGGCCGGCGTGGCGGAAGGGGGCACTGGCGCGGCCGGGCGCGGCGCGCCCACGGGCGGGATGCCGGCGGTGCGCGCGGGCGCGGGCTTGCGCTCGACCACCGCATCGAGCGGCAGCGGGAACTTGTTGCGAGGGGGCGTGGAACTCATCGGGGGCGCGGCGCGGCAAGTCGGCGGCTCGGGCGGCTCGGGACCGGCGGCCCTACTTCAGCCACTGGTCGAGCGCGTCGAGCTGCCCGCGGTGGGTCAGGTCCAGCTGCAACGGCGTGAGCGAGACATAGCCCTGCGCGGTCGCGTGGAAATCGGTGCCCTCGCTGGCATCGCGCGCGTCGCCGGCCGGACCGATCCAGTAATTGGTGTCGCCGCGCGGATTGACCTGCGTGATCACCGGCTGCGACGGATGGCGCTTGCCCAGGCGCGTGGCGCGATAGCCCCGGATATGTTCGAACGGCAGGTTCGGGATATTGACGTTGAGCAGGAACGGCTCGGCTGGCGGCGTGCCGATGATGCGCTCCACCACGGTGCGCGCGACGCGCGCGGCGGCGTCGAGGTGTTCCCAGCCCTTGTCGACCTGCGAGAAGGCCACCGACGGAATCCCGAGCAGGTAGCCCTCGATCGCGGCGGCGACGGTGCCGGAGTAGAGCACGTCCTCGCCCATGTTCTGCCCCTGGTTGATGCCGGACACCACCAGGTCGGGCTTTTCGTCGAGCAGCCCGGTCAGCGCGATATGCACGCAGTCGGTTGGCGTGCCGTTGACGAAGCGAAAACCTTTTTGCACGCCTTCGCGCGCCTCGTAGATCGACAGCGGGCGCTGCAGGGTCAGGGAATTGGAAGCGCCGCTATGGTTCTGCTCCGGCGCGATGACCGTGATCCGGCCCAGCGGCGCGAGCGCAGCATGCAAAACGGCCAGTCCCGGCGCGAGATAACCGTCGTCGTTGGCGAGAAGAATATGCATGCCGCGATTGTACCTGAGCGCAGGCGCGCAAGCGGCCTGCGCGCCGCCCGATCCGGCCTTCAGCGAGGGCGGCCCCGGCGCGGTATGCAGGCCGCAAATGACCGCCTCCACGGCTTCAGCATGAAACAGAACGACCGTGCTATTCGTGCGCTACACTTGCCCCGCCGGCCCGCGTAAGCTTGACTGGCGCGGCATGCCAACCACACCACCGGAGACAAGATGAAAGCCGTACTGTGCAAAGCCTGGGGTCCGCCCGATTCGCTGACCCTCGAAACCCTGCCCGACCTGGTGCCCGGCAAGGGCGAAGTGGTCATCGACGTCAAGGCGGCCGCGGTCAACTTCCCGGATGTGCTGATCATCCAGAACAAGTACCAGGCCAAGCCCGACCTGCCGTTCACCCCGGGTTCGGAACTCGCCGGCGTGGTCAACGCGGTGGGTGAAGGCGTCACCCACGTCAAGCCCGGCGACAAGGTCATCGCCTACCTGGGCAATGGTGCTTTCGCCAGCCAGGCCAAGGCGCCGGCGGCGTCGGTGGTGCCGATGCCGCCCGGCATCGACTTCGAGACCGCGGCGGCCTTCACGCTGACCTACGGCACCTCGCACCACGCGGTGATCGACCGCGGCGAGCTGAAGGCCGGCCAGACCATGCTGGTGCTGGGCGCGGCCGGCGGCGTGGGCCTGGCGGCGATCGAGATCGGCAAGGCCATCGGGGCGCGCGTGATCGCGGCCGCATCGACCGATGAAAAGCTGGCGGTGTGCAAGCAGCACGGCGCCGACGCCCTGATCAACTACAGCACCGAAGACCTGCGCGAGCGCATCAAGGCGCTGACCGACGGCAAGGGCCCGGACGTGATCTACGACCCGGTCGGCGGCATCTATGCCGAGCCCGCGTTCCGCTCGATCGGCTGGCGCGGCCGCTACCTGGTGGTGGGCTTCGCCAACGGCGAGATTCCCCGCCTGCCGCTGAACCTGGCGCTGCTCAAGGGGGCGTCGCTGGTCGGCGTGTTCTGGGGCGATTTCGTGCGGCGCGAGCCCAAGGCCAACCAGGCCAACATGGCGCAGATGCTGGGCTGGATGAAGGAAGGCAAGATCCGCCCGCATATCTCGGCGCGCTATCCGCTGGAGCAGGCCGCGCAGGCGCTCAAGGACATGGAAGCGCGCAAGGTCACCGGCAAGATCGTGATCGTGCCGTAACCACCGCGGGGCAGCGAAGCACCGGCTGACGCGTTGGTGCCGGCCCCGAAAAACTAAGGCGCAGGCAGTGCGGGGAGGTGAACTGACGGTGTCGGTGAACTTCAGCACCCGGCCATGTCCTTGGCCATTTGGGCACTCCCTCTCCCGCTTGCGGGAGAGGGAAGCAAACCGCCACCGAAGCCAGCGTTAAAGCTTCTCCGTCTCCCCGGTCTTCGGCTGCCACTTCATCAGCCGCTTCTCGCCGATGCCGACCATCCAGTCCAGCACCAGCGCAAATGCGGTCAGCACCACGATGCCGGCGAACACGGTATTGATGTCGAAGGTGCCCTCGGCCTGCAGGATCAGGTAGCCCACGCCGCGCGCCGAGCCCAGGTACTCGCCCACCACCGCGCCGACGAAGGCCAGCCCCACCGAGGTATGCAGCGACGAGAACACCCAGCTGGTCGCGCTCGGCAGGTAGACATGGCGCAGCAGCTGCTTCTGGCTGGCGCCCAGCATGCGCGCATTGGCCAGCACCACCGGGCTCACTTCCTTGACGCCCTGGTAGACGTTGAAGAAGACGATGAAGAACACCAGCGTCACTGCCAGCGCAACCTTCGACCAGATGCCCAGGCCGAACCAGACCGCGAAGATCGGCGCCAGGATCACGCGCGGCATCGAGTTCATGGCCTTGACGTAGGGATCGAGGATGGCCGAGGTAAGCGGGCTCAGCGCCAGCCACAGGCCGACGCCGAGCCCCGCCACCGTGCCGATGCCGAAGGCCAGCACGGTCTCGATCAGGGTCACGCCCAGATGCAGGTAGATATCGCGCTCGACGATAAACCAGTTCCAGATGCGTTGCGCCACCATCAGCGGCTCGCCGAAGAAAAAGGCGACCTGCTGCGAGCGCGTGGCCACGTGCCACACGCTGAGGATCACCACCAGCACGAGCAGCTGCCACACGCGCAGCATGCCCTTGGAATCAGTACGGAATGCCATCGGGATTCAGCTCTTGTTGGAATTGGAACGCACGGTGCAACGCTTCAGGCGACCTTGCGCTGCTGGGCGTAGCCCTTGAGCACTTCCTCGCGCAGCACGTCCCAGATCGCGGCGTGCAGTTCGACAAAGCGCGGATGGTTGCGGATCTCGGCGACGTCGCGCGGGCGCGGCAGGTCGATCGCGAACTCGCCGATCGGATGTGTGCCCGGCCCGGCCGACAGCACCACCACGCGGTCGCTCATGGCGATGGCCTCGTCCAGGTCGTGGGTGATGAACAGCACCGCCTTGCGCTTGGCGGCCCACAGCTCGAGCACTTCGTTTTCCATCAGCTGGCGGGTCTGGATGTCGAGCGCGGAGAAGGGTTCGTCCATCAGGATGATGTCCGGGTCCAGCACAAGGGTCTGCGCCAGCGCCACGCGCTTGCGCATGCCGCCCGAGAGCTGGTGCGGGTAGCGGTCGCCAAACCCGCCCAGGCCCACGCGGCGCAGCCATTCCTCGCCCTGCTGCACCGCCTCGGCGCGCGCGGTGCCGCGGAACTCAAGGCCGGCGACGACGTTGTCGAGCGCGCTGCGCCACGGCATCAGCGCCTCGGTCTGGAACATGTAGCCGGCGCGCCGGTTGATGCCGCGCAGCGGCTCGCCGAACACGCGTACCTCGCCGCTGGAAGGCTCCAGCAGGCCGGCGCCGACATTCAGCAGCGTCGACTTGCCGCAGCCGGTGGGGCCGACCACCGATACGAACTCGCCAGGCTGGATCGACAGCGTGACGTCCTTGACCGCGGTATAGCGCTGGCTGCGGTCATCGCGCGAGACAAAGGTGCAGGTGACCTGCTCGAGTGAAAGTGCGGGAATGCTCATGATGAACCGTCTCGTACCCGCCGCGGCCGCGCAGGCAGCGGCGCGGGCGAGTGATGATGGAGGGGCCGTCGCTGCCGCAAAGCAAAGGCCCGCTGCGGGCAGCGGGCCGATGGCGTCGACGGCGGATCGATTACTTGTACTTGGCGTTGGCCTTCTGCACGAACGCGTTGGTATAGGTCTCTTCCAGCTTGATCGACTTGCCCTTCAGTTCGGCGTCGAACTGGCCCAGCGCGTTGAGCGCGGTGCGCGGGCCGTCGGCCGGCATGGTGCCATCCGGCGAGATCGCTTCCTTGACCTTGTCCCACGCGGCCAGGTACAGCGCGCGGTCGCCCAGCAGGTAGCTTTCCGGCACGGTCTTGACGATGTCGGAGGGGCCCGCCTTCTGCAGCCACTTGAGCGCGCGCACCATGGCGTTGGTCAGCGCCTGCGTGGTGTTGGGGTTCTGCTGGATGAAGGCCTGCGACGCATACAGGCAACCCGACGGCATGTTGCCGCCAAACACCGCCTGGGTGTCCTTGAGGGTGCGCGTGTCCGAGGCAATGCGCACCTCGTTCTTCTGCGTCAGCATCGACACCACCGGGTCCAGGTTGGCCATGGCATCGATCTGGCCAGAACGCATCGCCGCCACCGCGCCGGCGCTGGCGCCCACGCCGATGAACGACACGTCAGACGGTTTCAGGCCGGCCTTGGCCAGCACGAAGTTGGCCATCATGTTGGTCGACGAGCCCGGCGCGGTCACGCCGATCTTCTTGCCCTTCAGGTCGGCGATCGACTTGAAGTTGGGCATGGTCTTGTTCGACACCACCAGCACGATCTGCGGGGCGCGGCCCTGCAGCACGAACTCCTGGTAGCGCTGGCCCTTGGCCTGCAGGTTGATGGTGTGCTCGTAGGCGCCCGAAACCACGTCGGCGCTGCCGCCCACCACCGCCTGCAGTGCCTTGGCGCCGCCGGCGAAGTCGACGATCTCGACCTCGAGCCCTTCTTCCTTGAAGTAGCCGAGGCGCTCGGCGATGGTCAGCGGCAGGTAATAGAACAGGTTCTTGCCGCCCACCGCGATGGTGACCTTGGTCTTCTCGGGCTTGCCCTGCGCCTGGGCCTGGCCGAAGGTGAACCAGCCGGCCAGGAACAGTGCCAGCGCGATCAGGAATTGCTTCCAGAACTTCTTGTTATACATGCGAGATCTCCTACCCGTGTGGACTGGCGCCGCGGCAGATGCGAAGGAACAGGGGCGCTGAAAAAAGGCGCTGCAAAGGCCCGCCGGCGGGGGGCGCCGAATGGGGCGCGCCGCGGTGCGGCAATTTGCGATGCTACCGGACGGTGCGGCGCACCGCATCGGTATCAATACCTAGCAAGCCCGCCAGCTTAGCGCCCTTACCTTTCGATCACCTTGCCACGGCCACTGGCATCATTCGGCGTGGATGTCGGCGGACTTGATCACCTTGGCCCAGCGCGCCAGCTCGGCCTTCTGGTATTGCGCCAGCTGCTGCGGGTTCATGTACTTGGCCTCGGCGCCCAGTTCCTCGGCCTTCCTGCGGAAGGCCTCGGTGCGCATGATCTTGTCGATCTCGCCGGTCAGCTTGTCGATCACCGGCTTGGGCGTGCCGGCGGGCGCGTACATCGCGAACCACGACGACACGTCGAGGTCGGGGTAGCCGGCCTCGGGTGCCGACGGCACGTCCTTCAGGCTGGGCAGGCGGGTCTTGCTGGTCACCACCAGCGGACGCAGCTTGCCGGCGGCGATATGGCCCATCAGCGGCGGCGGCGTGGTGATGGTCAGGTCGACCGAGCCGCCCAGCAGGTCGGTCATGGCCGGGCCGGTGCCCTTGTACGGCACGTGCGTGATCCTGGTGCCGGCCATCTGGTTCAGCAGCTCGGTCGACACGTGCTGCAGCGAGCCGTTGCCCGACGAGGCGTAGTTGAGCTTGTCCGGATTAGCCTTGGCATAGGCCACCAGTTCCTTCAGCGACTTGACCGGCAGGCTCGGGCGCACCACCAGCACCTGCGGCGCCGACAGGATATTGGCCACCGGCGCAAAGTCCTTGACCGGGTCCCACGACAGGTTCTTCACCAGCAGCGGCGTGATCACATGGAAGCCCGAGTACTGCAGCATCAGCGTGTAGCCATCGGGCTTGGCGCGCGCCACCAGGTTCGCGGCGATACCGCCATTGCCGCCGGGACGGTTGTCGACCACCACCGGCTGGCCGAGCGCCTTGGACAGCGGCTCGGCGATCATGCGCGCAGCGAGGTCGGTGGTGCCGCCGGCCGCGGCCGATACCACCAGCGTTACCGGGCGCGCAGGATAGCTGCCGTCCTGCGCCAGGGCCGCCGGAGCAAACCACGCCGCGCCGAGTGCCGCCAGCGTGGCGGCGACGGCCCGGCGCCGTGCGGGCATGGCTGGCTTGAGGTGAAGGGCTTGTTTCATCAGGGTCTCCATGATGTCGTCAATGCGTTGTTGTTGTGCGGGTGCCGGGCTATGCCTGCCCGGCGAAATGCCCGGCCATCCAGGCCGGCGGCTGGTGCGTGCGCAGGCGCGGGCCGGCGCTGAGCAGCTGGCTGTGGAGATCGCGCCCGACCAGTTCCGGCATGCCGGCCACCACGTCGAGCAGCGCCCCCAGCTCGACACCGGTCTGCACGCCCATGCAGTCGAACATGTGGACCAGGTCTTCGGTGCTGACGTTGCCGCTGGCACCGGGCGCGTAGGGGCACCCGCCCAGGCCGCCGGCGGCCGCGTCGAAGCGCGTCACGCCGGCCTGCCAGGCGGCCACGGCATTAGCCAGGCCCATGCCGCGGGTGTTGTGCAGGTGGATGGTCAGGCCGGTGGCGGGCAGCGTGGCCTGGAAGCCCTGGCACAGCGCCGCGACCTGGTTCGGATAGGCCATGCCGGTGGTGTCGCACAGCGTGATGCCGGCCGCGCCGGCGTCGGCGAAGGCGCTGGCCAGCGCCATCACCTCGGCGGCATCGATCTCGCCCTCGAACGGGCAGCCGAATACCGTCGACAGCGACACATTGACCGGTACGCCGGCCGCGCCGGCCTCGGCAATCATCGCCAGCAGCTGCTGCCGCGACTGCGCGCGCGTCATGCGCAGGTTGGCGCGGTTGTGGGTCTCGCTGGCCGACATCACCAGGTTGACCTCGTCCGGCCGGCACGACAGCGCGCGTTCCAGCCCGCGCAGGTTGGGCACCAGCGCGGTGTAGCGCACGCCGGGCTGGCGCCGCATGCGGTGCATCAGCGCCTCGGCATCGGCCAGCGCGGGAATGGCGCGGGCCGAGGTGAAAGAGGTGGCTTCGATGCGCGCGAAGCCGCAGGCCGAAAGCGCATCGACGAAGGCGACCTTGGCCTCGGTCGGCACCACCACCGGCTCGATCTGCAGCCCGTCGCGCGGCGCGACTTCATTGATCTCGACGCGGGCCGGGCCGCCCACGACGGTGGCGGCGGGGCTGGCGGCGGCGCTCATGCGATCACCTTGCGCGCGCGCAGGTCGGCGATGGCGGCGTCATCGAAGCCGGCCTGCTTCAGCACCGCATCGGTATGCTCGCCCAGCGCGGGCGCGCGGTCATGGATGGCGCCGGGGCTGGCCGACAGCTTGGGCACCACGCCCGGCACCTCCACGGTCAGGCCGCCTGCGGAAGTGACCGACTCGATCACGCCGCGGGCGCGATAGTGCGGGTCTTCGGCGATGTCCTTGACGGTATAGATGCGGCCCGACGGCACCTGCGCGTCGCGCAGCACCGCCAGCGCCGACTCTACCGTCTGCGTGCGGGTCCAGTCGGCAATCGCGGCATCGATCTCGTCGACGCGCGCCACCCGGCCGTCATTGCGCTCCAGCGCGGGATCGTCGGCCAGGTCGGCGCGGCCGATGGCGAGCATCATGCGCTTGAAGATGGCGTCGCCGTTGGCCGCCACCAGCACGTATTCACCGCTGGCGCAGGGATAGGCATTGGATGGCGCGATGCCCGGCAGCGCGCCGCCGGCGGGCTGGCGCACCGCGCCGAACGCCGAGTATTCCGGCAGCAGGCTTTCGCTCAGGTTGAACAGCGACTCGTAGAGCGCCACGTCGATCACCTGCCCTTCCCCGCCGCGCGCATCGCGCTGGTACAGCGCCAGCAGCACGCCCATGGCGCCATGCAGGCCGGCGATGGTGTCGCCTAGCGACAGGCCGGCGCGCACCGGCGCGCGGCCGGGCTCGCCGGTCAGGTGGCGCAGGCCGGCCATGGCCTCGGCCACCGCGGCAAAGCCGGGCTCGTCCTTCTTCGGCCCGGTCTGGCCGTACCCCGACACGCGCAGCATGATCAGGCGCGGGTTGTCGGCATGCAGCACGTCCCAGCCCAGGCCCCACTTCTCCATGGTGCCGGGACGGAAATTTTCGATCAGCACATCGGCCTCGGCGGCCAGCTTGCGCACGAGCGCCTGGCCTTCCGGCTGGCGCAGGTCGATGCAGACCGATTCCTTGTTGCGCGACTGCGCCTCCCACCACACCGAGGTGCCTTCATGCAGCATGCGCCATTTGCGCAGCGGGTCGCCCTGTCCGGGCGGCTCCACCTTGATGATGTGGGCACCAAAGTCGGCCAGGGTCTTGGCAGCAAAGGGGCCGGCGATGAGTTGTCCGAGTTCGAGGACGCGAATGCCCTCAAGGATCTGTTGCGCCATGGGTGTCTCCGTGCGATGCGGCAGTCTTGTTGCAGTGCGGCAGCGCCATTGACTGGCTTGCCATACATTGCGTTCGAACGGAGTTTGCCCCAGCGCGGGGCCTGCCAGGAATCGGCAATCGGAGAAGCGGGCTTTCTCGGAACGCGAAAGGCTGCCTGCAGCCTCGGCGCGGGCGCGTCAGAACGGCGCGCGGTCCTTGCACAGGTGCGTGATCAGCAGCCGCGCCGACACCGTCAGGCCGGCCGGATCGCGCAGCCCGATCAGCAGCGAGCGCCGCGCCCAGGCGTCCTGCAGCGTCACCAGCGACAGCCCCATCGACTTGACGTGCGGCTCGGCCGCGATGCGCGGCAGCACGCCCACCCCCAGCCCGGCCATCACCATGCGGCACATGGCGTCGAAGCTGCGCACCTGGATGCGCAGCCGGAACGGCCGGTCGAGCCGGCTGCTTTCCTCGAGCAGGCGCGCGGCCAGCGAGGTTTCCTGCGGCAGGCTGACGAAATCGAACTCGAGCGTGTCGGCGTAGTGCACCGGACCGCGCGCGGCGAGCGGATGGTTGGGCGGGGTGATGATGACCAGCTCGTCCTGGCGGTATTCGACCGTCATCAGCCCGGCGGCGGGCGTCCGGTCGGCGAAGATGCCGACGTCGGCGCGGTTCTCGACCAGCGCGGCAACGATGTCGCGGCTGTTCTGCTCTTCCAGCTCGATGCGGATGGTGGGATGGCGCTGCATGAACGAGGCCAGGTCATCGGGCAGGAACTGCGTGATCGCCGAAGTGTTGGCGCATACGCGCACCTGGCCGCGCACCCCGCTGGCGTAGTCCGACATCACACCGGCCATGCGCTCGACGTCCTGCAGGATGGTCAGCGCATGGTGGAAGCAGGCCTGTCCGGCCTCGGTCAGCTGCACGCCGGCGGCGTGGCGGAAGAACAGCGGCGCGCCGACCGCCGTTTCGAGGTCCGATATGCGCTTGCTCGCCGCCGCCACCGCCAGGTGCGACTGGCGCGCGCCGGCCGAGATGCTGCCCTGCCGGGCCACGGCAACGAACAAGCCAAGCGTGACGAGATCGAAGCGGGCCAGGTTCATGGGAGCGGACGGAAAAATGAAAGCGGACGCGCCGGTGGCAGTGCCTGCGCCAGGCACGCCGGCCGGCGCGACGCGCTCAGAGGTTGCGGCGGTCCATCACCGCGCGGGCGATGGTGCCGGCATCGACATACTCCAGCTCGCCGCCCACCGGCACGCCGCGCGCCAGGCGCGACACCTTGAGGCCGCGCGCCTTGAGCATCTCGCCGATGTAGTGCGCGGTGGCCTCGCCCTCGCTGGTGAAATTGGTGGCGACGATGACCTCGCCGACCGGGCCGCCCAGCTCGGGCTCGGTGGCGCGCGCCAGCAGCCGGTCCAGGTGGATCTCGCGCGGGCCGATGCCGTCCAGCGGCGAGAGCCGTCCCATCAGCACGAAATACTTGCCGCGGTAGGTCAGGGTCTGCTCGATCATGACCTGGTCGGCCGGCGTTTCCACCACGCACAGCACCGAGGCGTCGCGGCGGTCGTCCAGGCAGGTCTCGCAGATCTCCTGCTCGGTGAAGGTGTTGCAGCGCTGGCAGTGGCGGATATGGTCGGCCGCGCCGCGCAGCGCATCGCCCAGCTTGCGCGCGCCCTCGCGGTCGTGCTGCAGCAGGTGGTAGGCCATGCGCTGGGCGGACTTGGGCCCGACGCCGGGCAGCACCCGCAGCGCCTCGACCAGCGCCTGCAGCGAAGTCGGCGACGACGCTTTCACAATGGCCTTAGAACGGCAGCTTGAAGCCCGGGGGCAGCGGCAGGCCCGAGGTCATCGAGCCCATCTTTTCCTGCGTGGTGGCCTCGGCCTTGCGCACGGCGTCATTGAAGGCCGCGGCGACCAGGTCTTCCAGCAGGTCCTTGTCCTCGCCCTCGGCCAGCAGGCTGGGGTCGATGGTGACGCGCTTGACGTCGTTCTTGCAGGTCATGACCACCTTGACGAGACCGGCGCCGGACTGGCCCTCGACCTCGATCTGGGCCAGCTGCTCCTGCATCTTCTTCATGTTTTCCTGCATCTGCTGGGCCTGCTTCATCAGCCCGGCGAGTTGACCTTTCATCATGATGGAATGCTCCTGGATTCGGTAAGAGTTCGGTGACGGAAATTCGGTAACGCCAGCCTGGCCGCCGGTCAGGCGGCGCGCGGCTGGATCGAGCCTGGCACGATCTGGCCGCCGAAGTCGCGCAGCAGCCCCTGCACGAAGGGATCGGCCTCGATCGCGGCCTCGGCCTGGCGCTGGCGCTCGGCACGGGCCTCGGCGTCGGCGGCGGCAGCGGTGACCGTGACCCCGCCGACTTCGCAGACCACGCGCACCGGCGCGCCGAGGTGGTCGCCCAGCGCCTGCTGCAGCCGCTCGGCCACGCCGTTCTCGCCCAGCGCCGCGACCGGAATGCGCAGGTGGAAGGTCCGCCCCACCACCTGCGTCAGTTCGCTCTGGTAAGCCAGCTGTTGCGCCAGGCCCTTCAGCGGCAGGCCGGCGGCCAGCACCGGCCAGTCGCCGGTAAAGGCCGGCGGGGTGCCGTCCTCGCCCGCGGCGGGCGGGCGCGGCGCGACCAATCTGGTCGACTCCGGCGCGGCCGGGGCCGGCGCCACGGCAGCGGACTCGCGCGCGGGCTCGGGCTCGCGCGCCTGGGACGGCGCCGGGCGCGAGGCGTTGCGCGGTGACGCGGCGCGCGCCGCGGGTTCGCTGAAACCGTAGTCGTTGTAGCCCGGATCGCTGTCATAGGGGCCGATGACCGGCAGGTCGGGCGGCAGTTCTTCCCACGGCGGCACATCGCTGCCACCGGCGACTTCCCAGGGCGGCACGGATTCTTGTTGCGGCCTGGCGGCCACGGGGCGCGCCGCCGGCGCTGCCGCCGGTGCGGATGGCTGCGGCGCCGCCGGCCGTGCAACCGGGGCCGGGGCCGCGGCGGGACGGCTCGCGGCCGCGGCCGCGGGTGCGCGCAGCGGTTGTGCCGGCGGCCGCTGCGCAGCGGTTGGCGCGGCGGGCATTGATGGCGCCGGCGCCTTGCGCGCGCCGCCGCGGGCAGCCGAAGCCTGGCGCGCGGCGGCCAGCGCCGCGGCCGCAGGCGACATGGCGCCGCCTGCCGCGCGCGCCGGCGCGGGCTCGGCCGCTGCAGGCGCAGCCGCCGGCGCGGCCACGGGCGCGACTGGCGCAACCATGGACGGCACCAAGGCCGGCGCCGGTGTGGATTCGATAACGGATGCAGCCGGTGCAGCGGAGGCAGCCGGGGACGCCGGTGCAGCGGCGGCAGTCGCCGCGTGGCGTGCCTCGGCCGGTCGCGCCGCGGCCGGCGTGCCGGCACTGCGCGGTCGCGCGGGCGCTGCTGCTCCGCCGCCCTGCCCCGCGGTTGCGGTCGGCTCCGACGCCGGCCGGAACGCCAGCATGCGCAGCAGCGTCATGGTAAAGCCGGCGTACTCGTCTGGCGCCAGCGCCAGTTCGCTGCGGCCCAGGTTGGCGATCTGGTAGAACAGCTGGACTTCCTGCGCGTCGAACACGCCGGCCAGGCGCCGCACCTCGTCGGCTTCGGGCCATTCGTCCTGCACCGAGGCCGGCACGGCCTGCGCCAGCGCCACCTTGTGCAGCAGCGAGCCGAGGTCCTGCAGCGCGCCGGCGAACGACAGGCTGCGGTCGCCCATGGCCTCGGCGATCGCCAGCATGGCGGCGCCGTCCTCGGCGGCCAGCGCATCCAGCAACTGCACCAGGTAGCTCTGGTCGATCGCGCCCAGCATGCCGCGCACGGCTTCCTCGGATACCTGCCCCGCGCTGTAGGCGATGGCCTGGTCGGTCAGCGACAGCGCGTCGCGCATCGAGCCATGCGCGGCCTGGGCCAGCAGCCGCAGCGCGTTGCCATCGTGGGCAATGCCTTCCTGCGCCAGGATATGGTCCAGGTGCGAGACGATATGTCCCGGCGGCATCTGCTTCAGGTTGAACTGCAGGCAGCGCGACAGCACCGTGACCGGGATCTTCTGCGGGTCGGTGGTGGCGAGGATGAACTTGACGTGCCCGGGCGGCTCCTCCAGCGTCTTCAGCATGGCGTTGAAGGCGTGGTTGGTCAGCATGTGCACTTCGTCGATCATGTAGACCTTGAAGCGCCCGGCGGTGGGAGCGTAGACGGCCTTGTCGAGCAGCTGCGCCATCTCGTCGACGCCGCGGTTCGAGGCGGCGTCCATCTCGATGTAGTCGACGAAGCGGCCGCTGTCGATTTCCTGGCAGGCCTTGCACTGCCCGCACGGCTCGGCGGTGATGCCGCCGCTGCCGTCAGCGCCGGTGCAGTTCAGGGCTTTGGCCAGGATCCGCGACAGCGTGGTCTTGCCGACCCCGCGCGTGCCGGTGAACAGGTAGGCGTGGTGCAGCCGCTGTTGTTCCAGCGCGTGCGTGAGCGCGCGGACCACGTGCTCCTGGCCGACCAGCGTGGTGAAATCCCTGGGGCGCCATTTGCGCGCTAGAACTTGATAACTCATGGCGGCGATTGTAGCAAAAGGCGGCCCCGCTCCGGCCGCCCCGGCGCCGGTCCCGGCGTCTTTATCCGGCCCCGGCGCCGGCGGCCCGCGCCGGTGGCCGCCGGCGCCCTGCGGCGCGGCTCAGCCGCACTCGCCGACGTAGCCGCAATTGGCGCATTTGGCGCAGCCGTCGACCTTGTGCAAGGCGTGTGCGCCACACTCCGGGCAGGGCTTGCCGGTGCCAACGCCGGGCGCGCCCGGCGCGGCGCTGGCCGGCCCGGCAAGGTCCGCGCCGGGCGCCAGCTGCGCGCCGCCGTCGCGCTGCGCCAGCCGCGCGGCCAGCGCCGTCACCGGCACCTGGCCGCCGTCGGCATCGAGGAAGCCGCGCTTGATCAGGATGCGCTGCAGCGCATAGCCCAGCGCCGCGACCTCGGAATCATGGAAGCGCGGCACCTCGGTGCCGTCCTGGCGCACCAGCGTGCCATAGCGCACCGTGCCCTTGTCCCACACCACGTTGCGCATGTCGGCCAGCGCCTTGGCCACCGAGCCGCCCGAGCGCGCCACCATCGACAGCAGCCGCATGGTCGAGGTGATCCATTGCTGGCCCTCGCTGCGCTGGCCCGCCGGCATGAAGAACTCCACCGGGCGCTCGATCTCCACCGGCTTGCCGTCGGCGACGCCCGCCACGCGCATGAAGTTGACAGTCAGGTAGACGGTCTTGTGGCCCTCGTAGGTCAGGTATTCGACCTTGGACGTCACCCCTTCGAGGTCGCCCACCGGCCGGCTGCCGAACGGCCGCACCAGCGGATTGTCGTCGGCCGCCGGCGCCGTGGGCACGTCGGGCGCGGCGGGCGTCGCGACCGACAGCACCGCGCCCAGCACCGAGTTCGGCCGATACGTCGCCAGCCCCTTGAGGCCGGCCTTCCAGGCCTCCAGGTACAGGTTGCGGAAGGCTTCGTACGGATAGTCCTCCGGCACGTTGACGGTCTTGCTGATGCTTGTGTCGATGTACGGCTGTACCGCTTCGAGCATCCGCATATGGTCCAGCGCCGACATCTGCAGCGCGGTGACGAAGGCGTCCGGCAGCAGCGCCATGTCGGCCCCCAAGTGACGGTAGAGCCGCCAGGCATGGTCCGCCACCTCGAAGCTGCGATAGCTGTTGTCCGGCATGCGCTTCCTGCGGTTGTAGGTCCACGAGAAAGCGGGTTCGATGCCGTTCGACGCATTGTCGGCAAACGCCAGTGTGATGGTGCCGGTGGGCGCGATCGACAGCAGGTGCGAGTTGCGCAGCCCATGGCGCCCGATGGCCTCGCGCACCGGCTCCGGCAGCCGGCTGGCGAAGCCGCTCTGCAGGTAGGCGCCGGCATCGAACAGGGGAAAGGCGCCCTTCTGCGCCGCCAGTTCCGTCGAGGCCAGGTAGGCCTCGTCGCGCATGCGTTCCGAGATCCGCGCGGCCAGCTGACGCGCCGGCTCGGTGTCGTAGCGCAGGCCCAGCATCACCAGCGCGCTGCCCAGCCCGAGGAAGCCCAGCCCGACGCGGCGCTTGGCGTGGGCCTCGGCCCGCTGTTCGGGCAACGGCCAGAAAGTCACGTCGAGCACGTTGTCGAGCATGCGCGTGGCCACGCGCACCACCTCGGCAAAGGCGTCGAAATCGAACGCGGCCTGCGGCGTGAACGGCTGGCGCACGAATCTGGTCAGGTTGATCGAGCCCAGGCAGCAGCAGCCGTAGGACGGCAGCGGCTGTTCCGCGCACGGGTTGGTGGCCTCGATGCGCTCGCAGTAATAGAGGTTGTTGTCGGCGTTGATCTGCGACAGGAACAGGATGCCCGGCTCGGCATGGTCGTAGGTGGCCTGCATGACCTGGTCCCACAGGTTGCGCGCCGGCACGCGCCGGTACACCCACTGCCCGTCGTCGCGGCGGTACGCGCCGGCGGCGATCACGTCGGCGCCCGGCTCGGCCTCGTGCACCAGCTCGACCTCGGCGTCGGCCTGTACCGCCTGCATGAAGTCGTCGGTGACGCCGATGGAGATATTGAAATTGCTGAGCTCGCCCTTGTCCTTGGCGTGTATGAAGCTTTCGATATCGGGATGGTCGCAGCGCAGCACGCCCATCTGCGCGCCGCGGCGCGCGCCGGCCGATTCCACCGTCGCGCACGAGGCGTCGAACACCTTCATGAACGACACCGGCCCCGACGCGCGCGAATGCGTGGCCCGCACCAGCGCCCCGGCCGGGCGGATCGCGGAAAAGTCATAGCCCACGCCGCCGCCGCGGCGCATGGTTTCGGCGGCCTGCGCCACCGCGGTGTAGATGCTGGGGCGGCCGTCGCGCGGCTCCGACACCGAATCGCCCACCGGCTGCACGAAGCAGTTGATCAGCGTCGCCTGGATGCCGGTGCCCGCCGCCGAATTGATGCGCCCGGCCGGCACGAAGCCGTTTTCCTGCGCCCACAGGAACCGCGCGCTCCAGGCTTCGCGCTGGTCCTCGGGCTCGGCCTGCGCCAGCGCGCGCGCCACGCGCTGCCTGACATCGGCGATGCTGCGCTCTTCGCCCTTGGCATATTTTTCGAGCAGGACTTCGCTGGAGATTTCCTGCGGCGCCAGCGCGCCGCGAATGATCTGGTCGTTTGCGTTCATGTATTGGTTCACCACGTGTGCGGGTTGGTGAATGGTCGGGCCAGCGCGGCCCGCATTGCCTGCGCCAGATCAACCGGGCGCCATGGCGCGGCCAATGACCCGCGCGTGCCAAGGGCATTCGATGCAATTTCTGCGCGCGCCCGCGCTCTGGGGTACAATGCCGCTCGGACGGGCCTCCTCGCATGGTGGCGCGGTCAACCTGGTCAGGTCGGGAACGAAGCAGCCACAGCCGTTTTCCGCCAGTGCCGAGGGTCAGGCTCGTCCACCTCACACTTCCCTTCGGTAGCACCCCTTCCCTCCAGCCTGTCTATCGCGCGCGCCAGCGGCTCGCAGGGCAGTCCCTGTCACTTTAGTACAGCCGGGCCGCCATCGCGCGCGCCATGCGCCCCATTTTGCGCCGATTCCGCGGCCCTTGCCGGCGCGCCGCGCCGGCATTCAGAACAGCGACCCTTGTTGCGGAACCTGCGGCGCCAGGCGCTCGGCGGCAATCCATTCGCCTTCGGCGGTGGCCACGCCCGCCTCGATGCGCTTGCCCGGAAACATCGGCGCGACCGCCGCGGTGTAGCGGCCCAGTTGCGCGCGATAGGCGGCATGCTCCTGCGGCAGCAGGCGCAGCTTGTAGTCGATCACGACGACGCGGTCGTCGAATTCCACCACCCGGTCGATACGCAGCAGCCGGCCGCGCGCGTCGTACAGTTCGACCTCGTTGCGCGCGCTGCGCGCCTCGTCCGCGCCCAGCAGCGGCGCCAGCTCCGGCGCCCGCAGCATCGCCGCCACTGCAGCGATCGCCTCTTCCACCTGTTGCCGCCAGGCGTCCCGTGCCGCCGCGGTGTGGGCGCCGGTCAGCGGGAACCACCGCAATACCGTATCGAGCGCGGGCACGCCGGCAAAGGCTTCGGGATAGCGCGTCAGGCGTTCCAGCAACGCGTGCACCAGTTCGCCATGGCGCGCCGCGGCAGCGTTGAAGACGATGCCGTCGGCCTCCTCCTCCACCTCGGCCTCGGCGTCGGCAAAGCCTGCCTGGCGCGGGTCCTCGACGGCATCGCGGTAGCGCAGCCGGAAGTCGGTGAAGCGCACCGGCTCGCTCAGTCGCGCGGGCAGCAGTGCCTGCGCATCGGCCGCATCGCCCTGCGCGTCCGGATAGGCCGGCACCATTTCGCCGACGCCCGCGGCCTGCAACCGCACATACCAGCTGCCGGCGATCTCGGCATTGCCCTCGCCCGCACCGGCGCGGCCGGTGCGGCCCTTGACGCCGCTGACCAGCAGGCCCTGCTGCGCGCGCGTCATGGCCACGTAAAGCAGGTTCCAGTTCTCGCGCTCGCCCAGCGCCGCCTCGGCTTCGAACAGCGGCGCGCGCGCCAGCCCGCGCTCGCTGCGCTTGCCGTACGCGGAGAAATGGCGCGGCACCGGCGACGATGGCGGCCAGTCGACCAGGATGCCGCCGCGGTCCGCGGCCGGCTCGCTGTGATTGGCATCGAGCAGCACCACGAACGGCGCCTCCAGTCCCTTGGCGGCATGCACGGTCAGGATATGGACCGCGTCGAGGCCGGCGCAGGCCGGATCGTCCCCGGCCGGCTCGAGGTCTTCGGCGCGCTCGCCCATGCCGCCTTCGTCGGGGCTTTCGCCTTCATCGCCACGGCGGATTTCCTGCAGCTCGTCGATAAACTTCGGCAGGCTCGGATAGCGCCCGCCGTCGAGGTCGAGCGACAGCTTCAGGAAGGCGTCGAGGTTGGCCAGCACCTGCTCGCGGATATCCGGCGGCGCGGCCTCGGCGTAGCGGCGCCGCACCTCGCCGCCATGGAAGATCTGGTCGATCAGGTCATGCACCGGCTGGTGCGGCGCGATGCGCAGCCACTGCCGCAGCCGCGGCACGCCTTTGCGCAGCGCGTCGGAAACCCGCGCCGGCAGGCCACCGGCCTCCAGGCGCGCCCACCAGCCGCCTTCGCCCTCCATTTGCGCGAGGGCCAGCAAGTCGTCGTCGGTCGCGCCCACCAGCGGGCTTTTCAGTACGTGCGCCAGGTCCAGGTCCGACTCGGGCGTCATCAGGAACGCCAGCAGCGCCGACAGGTCGAGCGCCTCGAGCGTGGCCAGCAAGCCGCCGCGGCGCGGGCTCAGGCATGGGATGCCGGCCTCGCGCAAGGCGCGCTCATAGTCGGCCAGATGGGTCTTGCGGCGCACCAGCAGGTGCATGTCGCTCCAGCGCGCGGGCCGCTGCGTGTTGCCTTCGTGCACCGGCACGGTATCGCGCACCAGCCGCAGCCACGCCGCCACGCGCCGCCCTTCTTCCAGCCGCAGCGAATCGCCGGCCTGCCGGCGTGGCTGCAGCAGCGTGTCGCGATGCGCGGAGGCGGCTTGCGCCGGTTCCTCGTCCTCATCCTCCGCCGCGCACTCACTGGCTTCATCGGGCTCCACCAGCGGCAGCAGCCAGACCGGCCCGCCGCAGCCGCCCAGCGCCGTGGTCTGGGTCGAGTACAGGGGATAGCGGCCCTCGGCGCGCGCGCTGTCGAACACGGCGTTGACCCAGTCCAGCACTTCGGCGCGATTGCGCCGGGTCCGGTTGGTGCGCAGCACGGTGGCGCCGAAGGCGTCGCGCAGCATCTCGCCGGCGGCGCCGAACAGCCTGGCATCGGCGCGGCGGAAGCGGTAGATCGATTGCTTGGGATCGCCCACCAGGAATACCGTCGGGCGCTCGCCCAGCCCCGCATAGCCGGCCAGCCAGCCCTGCAGGATGCGCCATTGCAGCGGGTTGGTGTCCTGGAACTCGTCGAGCAGCAAATGGCGGTAGCGGGCGTCGAGCCGCACCTGCAGGTAGGTGGCGGTCTCCTCGTCCGACATCAGCCGCGCGGCCTGCCATTCGAGGTCGGCGAAGTCCATCGCGCGCTGCTCGTCCTTGTGCTGTTGGTAGCGCGTCAGCAGCGCATCGCCGATGCGGAACAGGGCCTGGTTGATCGCCAGCACCGCGGCTTCGCAGCAGCGCGCGCTGATGTCATCGAGCATCGCGCAGATCGCGGCATGCTCGTCCAGCAGCGCATCGACCATGCCTTCGCCGCCCGCGGCCCGGGCCAGCGCCGCGGTGCGCCGCAGCGAGCGCGGCCCGCCCGTGGCGGTGAAGAACGCCGCGCGCAGCTGCGCGAACACGCGTTCGGCGGGCTTGCCCGGCGCGGCGCCGGCCTCGCGCCAGGCGGCGATCGCCATCAGCGCCTCGGTGATGCGGCCGGCGTGGGCCTGCTCGCTCTTGCCGGCCGCGCCCAGGCGGGCCGCGAGCGCTTCGCAGGCATCGCGCCAGCCTTCGTCGGCCAACGCCTGCAGCAGCACGTCGCCCTGCGCGTCCTCGCCCAGGCAGTCGGACAGCGCCTGCAGCGGATTGCCACCCTCCTGCATCGCCCACCATTCGCTGCGAGCATGGAACATCGCGTCGAGCAGCGCGCGCGCCTGGAAGTCGCCGACGGTATCGACCAGCGTTTCCCAGGCCGTGCGCAACTCGGCGTAGGGCGGCGTGGCCAGCGCGCGCCATACCGGGGCCCAGGCCTCGCGCTTCATGCGCAGTGCATCCTCGCGCAGCGCCGCGCCCGGCACGATGCCTGACGCCAGCGGCGCGCCGCGCAGCAGCGTGCCGAACCAGCCATGGAAGGTATCGATGGCCATGCGCCCGGGTGCCGCCAGCACCTGTGCATGCAGCCCGCGCGCGCGCGGCAGCGCCGCGCGCGCGGCGTCAGCGGAAAGGCCGCGCTGCACCAGCGCGGCGATCACGTCGTCATCGCTGTCGCGCGACAGTTGTGCCAGCACCTCGAGCAGGCGGTCGCGCATTTCTTCGGCGGCCTTGCGCGTGAAGGTGATGGCGAGGATCTCGTGCGGCGCCGCGCCGGCCAGCAGCAGCCGCACCAGCCGCGCCACCAGCAGCCAGGTCTTGCCGCTGCCGGCGCAGGCTTCGACCACCACCGAACGCGCCGGATCGCAGGCCGCGCGCGTGAATTCGGCTTCGGAAACCGGCGCGCCATCGCGCTGGTAAGGCTGGACCTCGGGCAGATCGTGAGGCGTCATGATGTCAGCGCCGGCACGGCGGTGGAGTCCCAGAAACCCTTGCGGCACAGGCCGCGGGCCGTGCAATACATGCACGCCGAGGCGTCGCCGAAGGCCGGCAGCCTGGCGCCCTGGCGCAACCGCATCACGTCGTCGCGCATCTGGCGCTCCAGCCAGGTGACCGCGGCCTCGAAGTCCGGCAGCCCAACCTCGCGCTGCGCCGCCGGCGCGCCTTCGCGCGCGCCTTCGAGCGAAACCCAGCTGCCGGCCGCGGCATCGGCGCGCAGCAGGCCGTAGAACGGCAGCTGGCAGTCTTCCTCGACCTCGGCCAGCTTGCGCTTCAGGCGCGTTGCGCTCTGGGTCTTGTAGTCGAGCACGGCATGCGCGCCGCCGGGACCCTGGTCGAGCCGGTCGATGCGCCCGGTCAGGCGCAGCGGCTGGCCGTCGGGCATCGGCAGGTCGATGCCGGCGTCGAGCTCGCCGCCGCGCCAGAACCAGCCCTCGGCCTCGCGCGCGGACTGCCAGGCGACATACGATGGCAACACCTCGCGCCAGCGCCGGTAGTAGGCAATGGCGTTGCCGTCCTCGGCCATCAGCGCACCGAAAACCTCGTCGGAGATCTCGCCCAGGCGCGCCAGGCGCTGCGCTTCGGACAGCGTCTCGCCGCTCTCGCGCCGCGCCTGCAGGTCCTTGTGGTAGGCCAGCAGCACGCGGTGCAGGGTCTCGCCGATGTCGCGCTTCTCGAGCTCGTCGCTGACCACTTCCAGCCCGGCCAGGCCCAGCATGCGGCCGGCGAAGAACTGGTAGGGGCAGCGCCGCAGCGCGTTGTACGCCTGCGCGCTCCAGCGCACCGGCACCAGCGCGGGCTCGGCCGCCGGGGCCGGCATGCCGCGCACATCGGCGAAGGTCTGGTGCGCCTGCGGCGCGGCCGCGCCTTCGATGCTGGCGCCGGCGCGCGCGCAGCACGCCGCCAGCCGCTCGATCCAGCCCGACACGTGGTGCGGCTCGCCGCGGCTGCCATAGCGCTGCCAGGTCAGCACCACGTCGTCGTTGTTCAGCAGCACCTCGGCCAGGTCGCGCGCCTGCTGCGCAAAGCGTGCCTCGCGGTCTTCCAGGTCCAGCTCGCGCCGCATCTGGTTGGAGAAGAACATCAGCTCGGCGGCGCTGGACGGCAGCTGGGCATCGTCGCAGCCGACGATCACCACGCCCTCGAAGCGCCGCATGCGCGCGCCGTTCAGCGGCAGGATGGTGATGCGCGCGGCCCCGCTGGCCGAAGGCTCCTTGTAGGCCACCGATTCCAGCAGCGCCGCCAGCATCGCGCGGAACTCGCCCTGCGACAGCGTGGCATGGCCGCCGGTCTCGTCGCGCGGCAGCTCCTGCAGCCGCGCCAGGGCATCGAGCAGCTGGCTGCCGGCATCGTCCGCGGCCAGCGCGGCGCGCATGCCGAGGCCATCGAGCATGCCGTCGAGCCGTTCCAGCCAGGTCGCCAGCGGATGCTGGGCGCGACCGCGCGGCCAGCGCGCGGCCTCGTCGGCAAGCACGGCCACCAGCCCATGGGCCGCGCGGCGCGGCGCCTGGTCGGCAACCTCGTCGTCACCGGCGGCCCGCTGCGTGTTTGCCGGTGCGTGGGCGAACATCTGGCGCAGCCGCGCCCAGCCGCCGGTAATGCCCTCGCGCCGCACCTGGCGCTCGAGCAGCGCGATGGCCGCGCCGCGCGCAGCCACCTCGGGCAGGCAGAACGGGCTCTTGAGCAGGTCCAGCAGCGCCGCGGTATCGCCATCTCGCACCAGCAGGTCGAACCAGCGCATCAGCGCGGCGGCGGCACGCGTGGTCGAGAGCTTCCAGCCGGTCTCGTCGCGCACCGGCGCGCCGGCGCGGGCCAGCAGCGCGCGCGCGCGGCGCGCCACCACGCGGTCGTGCGCGACCAGCGCCACCTGGCGACGGCCGGCATTGAGCCACTGCACCAGCTGCGCCGCCGCGGCGGCGGCTTCATCCTCGAAGCGGGCGCAGCCGACCACGCGCACCGACGGGCGCTGCGGCGGCAGCGCAGGCGCCGCGGCAGGGGCCAGGGACTCGTCGTCGCCAGCGATCCTGGCTTCCGGCCACAGCGCCAGCAGCGCGTGGTACCAGCCGGCCTCGCCCTGACCGTGCCCGCTCCAGTCATAGCCCACCTGAAGCACCGGCACCAGCTCGGCGGCATCGCGCAGGAACGCGGCTTCAAGCGGCGTGGGCGGGCTCGGCGCAATCCACACCACCGGGCCGCGCAACTGCTGCGACAGTTCGCGCAGCGCGCGACGCTTCGCCGGCAGCGGATCGTCGGGCCCGGACAGCGCCTGCCAGAATGCCAGCACGATGCGGGCCTCCTCGCCCAGGAAACGTTCCGACAGGCGCGCATAGGTCCGCGCCAGCGCGCCCTGCAGCAGGCCCGCGCGATCGTCGCCGTCGATCTCGTCGTCGTCGCGGATGGCGGCGTCTTCGAGCCAGCGCGCGCTGAGCTCGTCGCAGATCGCCAGCAGCGTCTGCGACAGGCCCCATGCCGCGGTTTCGTTCTGCGCGCCGAAGGCACGGCGCAGCCAGTCCTGTCCGCGCACCGCCTGCTGCACCGCGAGCAGGCGCGCGGCCGGGCTGCGCACCGGCGCGCCCTCGGGCGGCAGGTCGAGCAGCCAGTGGCCCAGCGTCAGCACGCGCGGCAGCAGCCGTGGCCGTCCGGCCGCGCGCGCCGCGGCGTCCAGCGCCTGGCGCACGCCCGGAATCTGCGCGGCGGTCGGCACCACCACGTGCGCCCCCGCCTCGGACGCACCGCAGCGGTCGAGGAAATACCAGGCAGCGGTGGCCGCCTGCTCGAGAAAATCAGGACCGGGGCGAAAGCTTAGCGACGTCATGGACCGTCATTGGGGCGTTGGCCGCAAGGGTGCGGGAACGGCGTCGGGTTGGAACACATCAGGAACAACGAGAGCAGCAATGACGCGGCGCCGCCAGCCGGCGCATCCGGCGGCGACGGCACCGCGATACGCGAACGGGCCGTGCGGCTTCAGTCAGAACCGCCTTCCAGGCGGGCGCGGATTTCGCGCGCGGTTTCGAGCAGACCTTCGTAGCCTGAGCGCGCATGCTCGGGCAGGTCGGGGTCGCCCACCAGCGTGCCGAGCGTTTCGATGATGCTGTAGACCAGTCCGCGGGCGGCACCGCTGGCGATGCTGTTGGTCTCCACGGCGCTGCTGAGATGGTCCAGCGCATCGCTCAGGTGGTCGACGTCGGGCGCCTGGCCGGGCTCGGGCTGCGAAGGCTTGCGGGGATCGGTGTTCATGTCGATGACCTAGTCAGGGGCGCAGGGGCATGGATGGTGCGCCGCGGGTCGCCCGGCGGGCGTCGTGCGGACCGCTTCTATTCTACGCGCACGCCGCACGCATCCGGCACCCCGGCGCGCATAAGTGCATTGCATGACACCCGCCACTGGCCGGGCATGGCGATTGGGCAAATCTCTCGCCGCCATTGAAAATAAGCATTTCAATGAATTAAACCTTTGCACCAGAATGACGGCATTGATTGCGGGCCCATATGCCACGTTACCGCAGGTTTGCCGAAGGTGCCGGCGGCCGGTCTTGAAAATCGGCAAACTGGTAACATATCGACAGCACCGGGCGCGGTAGCGGCCTCCACCACCTGCTTCAGGCGTAAAGAGGCGGCCCGACGGGTCCGCGCAATCTCGTGTAAGGTAACGGTTCGGCCGTCCCGCCTTCAACATAAACAGAGCGAAACCAGAGGTTTTCCGCCATGAGCGAACAAATCAAGTATGTGAGCGACGCCTCGTTCGACGCTGACGTCCTACAGTCCGACAAGCCCGTCCTGCTCGATTTCTGGGCGGAATGGTGCGGGCCCTGCAAGATGATCGCGCCGATTCTGGACGAAGTCGCCCGGGACTATGGCGACAAGCTGCAGATCGCCAAGATCAATGTCGACGAGAACCAGCAGGTGCCGGCCAAGTTCGGCATCCGCGGGATCCCGACGCTGATCCTGTTCAAGAACGGCGCGGTCGCGGCCCAGAAGGTCGGCGCGCTGTCCAAGTCGCAACTGACTGCCTTCCTCGACGGCAACCTGTAAGCTGCGCGCCGGGACCCGACCCGCGGTCCCGGTTTCGTCACGATCCGACGTGCGTGCGCCACACCCTGGCGTGCCGGTCGGATTGTGCTAAGATGCCACCAACAACTCCCCGAGCGTTCGCTCATTTTCTCCCCCTTCCTTTAGGTCTCGCCCGTCCGGGCCCATCTGTACCCCTCGTCTATGCACCTGACAGAACTCAAATCGCTTCACGTGTCTGCGCTTCTCGAAATGGCGGCTACGCTCGAGATCGACAATGCACAACGGATGCGCAAACAAGAACTGATGTTTGCGATCCTGAAGAAGCGCGCCAAGATGGGCGAAACCATCTACGGAGACGGCACCCTGGAAGTTCTGCCTGACGGCTTCGGTTTCCTCCGCTCGCCCGAGACCTCCTACCTGGCCAGCACCGACGACATCTACATCAGCCCGTCGCAGATCCGCCGCTTCAACCTGCACACCGGCGATTCGATCGAGGGCGAGGTGCGCACGCCCAAGGACGGCGAACGCTATTTCGCGCTGGTGAAGGTGGACAAGGTCAACGGGCAGGCGCCCGAAGCGGTCAAGAACCGCATCATGTTCGAGAACCTGACGCCGCTGCACCCGAACCGGCCGCTCACGCTCGAACGCGATATCAAGGCCGAAGAAAACATCACCGGGCGCATCATCGACATGATCGCGCCGATCGGCCGCGGCCAGCGCGCGCTGCTGGTGGCGTCGCCCAAGTCGGGCAAGACCGTGATGCTGCAACACATTGCACACGCGATCGCCAACAATCATCCCGAAGCCGACCTGTTCGTGCTGCTGATCGACGAGCGTCCGGAAGAAGTGACCGAGATGCAGCGCTCGGTGCGCGGCGAGGTGGTGGCGTCCACCTTCGACGAACCCGCCATCCGCCACGTGCAGGTCGCCGAAATGGTGATCGAGAAAGCCAAGCGCCTGGTCGAGCTGAAGCGCGACGTGGTGATCCTGCTGGACTCCATCACCCGCCTGGCGCGCGCCTACAACACGGTGGTGCCGGCCTCTGGCAAGGTGCTGACCGGCGGTGTCGACGCCAACGCGCTGCAGCGCCCGAAGCGCTTCTTCGGCGCCGCCCGCAACCTGGAGGAAGGCGGCTCGCTGACCATCATCGCCACCGCGCTGATCGAAACCGGCAGCCGCATGGACGACGTCATCTACGAAGAGTTCAAGGGCACCGGCAACATGGAAGTGCACCTCGAACGCCGCCTGGCGGAGAAACGCGTCTATCCGTCGATCAACCTGAACAAGTCCGGCACGCGTCGCGAAGAGCTGCTGATCAAGCCGGACATCCTGCAGAAGATCTGGGTGCTGCGCAAGTTCATCTCGGACATGGACGAAGTGCAGGCGATGGAATTCATCATGGACAAGATGAAGGCCACCAAGAACAACGCAGAGTTTTTCGATATGATGCGCCGAGGCGGCTAAGCCTCGCTGCGGCGGTGCCGCAACGCAGACAGGAAGGCGTGCCGCGGCACGCCTTTTTTGTTTTTCGACGACGTCATGCTGGGCAAACTGACCACATTCCTGCGCTCGCGCTCGCGCGCCCGCAAGCTCGAACACTACGCCATCCCCGACGCGCTCTGGTCGCGCACCGTGGCCAGGCTGCCGTTCGTGCAGCGCTACGGCAGCGCCGACCTCGCGGCGCTGCGCGAGCTGGCCACGCTGTTCATCGCCGAAAAGGAATACTCCACCGCGCACGACCTGCCGCTGGACGATGACATGGTGGTCAGCGTCGCGGTGCAGGCCTGCGTGCCGATCCTGAAACTGGGGCTGCCGTGGTACCGCGGCTGGCATGGCATCGTGCTTTACCCCGGCGAGTTCATCATCCGCCGGACCGTGCAGGACGAGATCGGCCTGGTCCATGGCGTGGTCGAGGAAGCCAGCGGCGAAGCGTGGGAGCACGGGCCGGTGATCCTGTCCTGGCCCGACGTGCACAGCCCCGGCGCCGGTATCGAAAGCGACCATGAGCTGCCGGCGGACACCTACAACGTGGTCATCCACGAATTCGCCCACAAGCTGGACATGCTCGACGGCGAGCCCGACGGCGTGCCGGCATTCTCGCGCGTGCTGCACCCCGAGGTCGACGCCGAGGCCTGGGCCGAGACCTTCCTCACCGAATACGACCGCTTCGCCGAAGCCTGGGACGCGCGCGACGAGGCCGACTGGGAGCATCCGGAGCGCTTGCCCGCGGCGCTGCGCATCATCGACCCGTACGGCAGCGAGGCGCCCAGCGAGTTCTTTGCGGTGACGTCGGAAGCCTTTTTTGTCGAACCTGCCGGACTCGCACGGCATTGGCCGGTGGTTTACCAGTCGCTGGCGGTGTTCTATCGGCAGGATCCGGCCGCGATGTGAATCAAAGGCATCTTTTCCGGCACGACACTTTGTTGGGCCGGTAGCTTGGCGCCCTTCCCCAAGTCATTGTTTTTCTGCCATAATCCCGGTTTGCCCGTAACCGGCAAGTGGTTCGTTCGTGGCCGCGCCATGTATTCTCCCTGGCGGAGAACTGCGGATCGCAACGGACTGGCTACCCAACCAGAAAGGACTCATCATGAAAGAAGGCATTCACCCGAATTACCGCGAAGTCGTGTTCCAGGACATGTCCAGCGACTTCAGCTTCATCACCCGCTCGACCATCCAGACCAGGGACACGATCGTGAAGGACGGCAAGGAATACCCGCTGGCCAAGATCGAAGTCTCGTCGGAATCGCACCCGTTCTACACCGGCACCCAGAAGATCATGGATACCGCCGGCCGCGTGGAAAAGTTCCGCCAGAAGTTCGGCAACAAACTGGGCAAGGCTGCAAAGTAATCGCTTTCAGCGACCCCGCTTCACGCATGCCGAGGACAGTTCCGGGCGTGCGCGAACCAGCAAAGAGGCAGCATCGGCTGCCTCTTTGCATTTGTGCCGGAGCGCCTTGGCCGGCGCTGCCCGCACCCTCCGCCATTCGGATTTACCCCCACATTCCGTGAGGCTTCCACGCCATGCCACGGCCACGCGGCCGCCGCATGCGCGATACTGTGGCCTTCGCGCCATGGGGCCACGGCCCGACCTGAGCATCGATGCGTCAAGCCAACACCTCACCCGTCCAGTTGACCGCAGCCGCCACCGGCGCCCTGCCGCGCGCGCTGCTGCTGGCGATCTGCATCATCTACGGCCTGGTCGGCCTGTTCGGGCGCGACCCGTGGAAGAACGAGGATGCCGCGGGCTTCGGCGTGATGTGGCAGCTCGCCACCGGCAGCACCCACGACTGGCTGATGCCGAACATCGTCGGCCGCCCGTACAGCGAGGACGGCCCGCTGGTGTTCTGGATCGGCGCGCTGATGATCCGCGGATTTGGCGGCTGGCTGGGTGCGACCGACGCGGCGCGGCTGGCGACCGCGCTGTTCTTCTTCGCCACCTGCGCCTGCATCTGGTACACCACCTACCTGCTGGGCCGGCGCGATGAAGTCCAGCCCTTTGCCTATGCCTTCGGCGGCCAGCCCAATGCGCGCGACTACGGCCGCACGCTGGCCGACGGCGCGCTGCTGATCTTCCTCGCTTGCGTGGGCCTGGCCATGCGCGGGCATGAAACCACGCCACAGGTCGGCCAGGTCGCGTTCATCGCGCTGGCGCTGTACGGCATGGTGCGCAGCCTCGACAAGCCCACCCAGGGCAGCCTGATCTATGGCGCCGCGCTGGGCGGCCTGACGCTGGCGAGCGGGCCGCTGCTGGCGCTGGCGCTGCTGCTTGGCACGACGGTCTGCGCGCTGGTGTGCAAGCCGCTGCCATGGCAGCGGCTTGCACTCGTCGCCCTTCCGCTGGCGCTGTTGATCGTGGCGGCATGGCTGGCGGCTGCCTACTTCGGCGCGGCCGACCGCAACGAGGCCGTGACCTTTATCCGCGAATGGTCGCGCTATGACCGCCGCAGCTACGGCTCGCCCAATATGGCGACGTTCGGCTTCAACATGCGCAACCTGTTCCTGTACACCTGGCCGGTATGGCCGATCGCGGGCTGGGCCTGGATCGCCTGGACCGGCATGCGCCGCGCGCCCCATGTCGCGGCGCCGCTGGCGCTGCTGCTGCCGGTGCTGATTTTGCTGTTCCTGCAGCGCAGTGCCGGCGACGTGCAGTTCATCCTGCTGCTGCCGCCGATGGCCGTGCTGGCCGCCTTTGCCCTGCCGACGCTGGCGCGCGGCGTGATCAACGCCATCGACTGGTTCGCGCTGTTGTTCTTCACCATCTTCGGCGGCACGGTCTGGTTCATGTGGATCGCCAAGACCACCGGCTGGCCGCCGCGCATCGCGCGCAATGTGTTCCGCCAGCTGCCGGGCTACCAGCATGAATTCACCATTGCCGCGGTGGTGTTCGCGCTGGCGGCGACGCTGGCATGGGTGCTGATCGTGCGCTGGCGCCTGTCGCGCGCGCCCAAGCAGATCTGGCGCCCGGTGGTGATTTCAGCGGCCGGCACCACGCTGATGTGGGTGATGGCGATGACGCTGTGGCTGCCGTCGATCAACTACGGCAAGACCTATCGCGACGTGGCCCAGGCGGCGTCGATGGCGCTGCCGCCGGCTTACCAGTGCGTGCAGCCAATCCGCATGGGCGATGCGCAGCTGGCGTCGTTCGCCTACTTCGGCCACATCCGCTTCGGCGGGCCCAACGACGGCTGCGACGTGCTGCTGCGCCACGATTCGGTCGACTACGGCGAGCCGGGCAATATCTCGCACTTCGAGTGGCGGCTGATCTGGGAAGGCCGGCGCCCGGCCGACCGCGACGAACGCTTCCGCATGTACCGCCTGGTCGATACCGCACGCGCCGTCCACCCGCGCCCCGACCTGCCGCGACGCCGCCTGCCGCGGCAGCCCTGAACCTTGCCTGCTGGCAGCCGCCACTAGCCGCACCCGATACACCGCAGCGCCTGACGCGCCCACGCACCATTCCGGCCGCAGGCGGCTGCGTGGCTGGACCTCCAGCCCGCCCCTGCCGAGCCCTGCATGACACTGTTCCAAGACCTTCGCCGCATTGCCGCCCTGGCCGCGCCCGTGCTGGCCGGGCAACTCGCCGTGATCGCCTTCGGCGTGATCGATACCGTGATGGCCGGTCGCGCGTCCGCCACCGACCTCGCCGCCGTGGGGCTGGGCGGATCGATCTACGTCACCATCTATATCAGCCTGATGGGCGTGCTGCAGGCACTGTCACCCATCGCCGGCCAGCTCTATGGCGCCGGCCGCCTCGAGGCCATCGGCGCGGAGGTGCGGCAGGCCGCCTGGCTGGGCGCGGCGCTGGCGTTGCCGGGCGTGCTGCTGCTGGCGTTTCCGGGACCGCTGCTGGCCTTCGCCAAGGCGCCGCCGGAGCTGGTCGAGAAGGCTACCGCCTACCTGCATTTCGGCGCCTTCGGCTTGCCGGCGGCACTGGCCTTTCGCATCTACTCGGCGCTGAACAATGCGCTGTCCCGGCCGATCATGGTGACGGTGCTGCAGGTCGCCGGGCTGGCGTTGAAGGTACCGCTCAATGCGTGGTTCATCCACGGCGGCCTGGGCGTGCCGGCGATGGGGGGGCCCGGCTGCGGCCTGGCCTCGACGCTGATCAGCTGGACCTGGTGCATCGCCGGGCTGCTGATCCTGCGCCATGGCAGCGCCTATCGTGCGCTGCGCATCTTCGACACCTGGAGCTGGCCCGCCGCCGCGCCGCTGCGTGCCCTGTTGCGCCTCGGCGTGCCGATGGGGCTGACGTACCTGATCGAGATCACATCGTTCACGCTGATGTCGATCTTCATTACGCGCCTGGGCACGGTGACGCTCGCCGGCCACCAGATCATCGCCAACCTCGGGGCGGTGGCCTACATGCTGCCACTGTCGCTGGGCATTGCCACCTCGACCCTGGTGGCCCAGCAGCTCGGCGCGCGCGACCGCGCCGGCGCCAGCCGCCTGGCCTGGCGCGGCATCCGCATGGCGGTGGTGCTCGCCATGCTGACCGGCGCGCTGCTGTGGCTGCTGCGCAAGCCCGTGCTGGACGCCTATGCCAGCGACCCCGCGGTAGTTGCCGCGGCGCTGCCGCTGGTGCTGTTCGTGGCGTTCTACCAGGCCTTCGACGCGGTGCAGGTGATGACGGCCTTTATCCTGCGCGCATACAAGATCGCGTTGATCCCGACCCTGATCTACGCCGGCTCGCTCTGGGGCATCGGCCTGGGCGGCGGCTACGTGCTGGGCTTTGGCCTGATCGACGGCATGCCGGCCTTCACGCGCGGCGCGAGCGGCTTCTGGCTGGCCAACAGCGTCAGCCTGGCCATCGCGGGCGTGTTGCTGGTGCGGTATTTCAGCCGGATCAGCAGGAATCCGGGAAATTGATCAGTACGGGCCCGCCACAATGACGGCGCTCAGTTCGACGAGCGAAAAAGAAAAAGCCCGCTTGCGCGGGCTTTTCAAAGTTGGCGGAGTGGACGGGACTCGCCTACGTGCCGCAGGCCGCTGCTGCGCCTGCAGGCGCAGCCCTTCTCGTCCCGCCGCGAGCCGCGCAGGCGGCTCGCTCCACTCCGTAGAAAAGAAAAAGCCCGCTTGCGCGGGCTTTTCAAAGTTGGCGGAGTGGACGGGACTCGAACCCGCGACCCCCGGCGTGACAGGCCGGTATTCTAACCGACTGAACTACCACTCCTTAGTCGGCTGCCACCTCAGGCTACTGCCTGAGACGACATGCTGGGCGTCTGATTACGCCCGGCTGTTTTGGCGTCCCCTAGGGGATTCGAACCCCTGTACTCACCGTGAAAGGGTGATGTCCTAGGCCTCTAGACGAAGGGGACAGAAACTTGTTCTTCAACGCGTTTTCTGTCTTGCGCTGGAAAGTCCGCCATTATAGCAGGCTTTTTCGCGCTTGGGAAGCTTCTTTTTTCAGACGCTTCCCAGATTCTGGTGGAGCTAAGCGGGATCGAACCGCTGACCTCTTGCATGCCATGCAAGCGCTCTCCCAGCTGAGCTATAGCCCCGTATCCGGTAATCTGGACGGTTACTGCTGGATTCTTCCGCCGCCGCCGCCGCTTGCGCAGCGTTTGCAGCGAAGACAGGATTATATAGCAATTTTCGCAACGAATGCAACATATTTTATTGCATTTACCGCGATTCCCAACATAATCCCTCACCCAAAGAAAAACCCGCATGGTGTTAAAACCATGCGGGTTTAGTTTTGGCGGAGTGGACGGGACTCGAACCCGCGACCCCCGGCGTGACAGGCCGGTATTCTAACCGACTGAACTACCACTCCTTAGTCGGCTGCCACCTCAGGCTACTGCCTGAGACGACATGCTGGACGTCTGATTACGCCCGGCTGTTTTGGCGTCCCCTAGGGGATTCGAACCCCTGTACTCACCGTGAAAGGGTGATGTCCTAGGCCTCTAGACGAAGGGGACAGAAACTTGTCTTTCAACACGTTCCGTCTTGCATCAACCGATACTGCCTGGCTGACGCCTGAATCTTGGTGGAGCTAAGCGGGATCGAACCGCTGACCTCTTGCATGCCATGCAAGCGCTCTCCCAGCTGAGCTATAGCCCCATGGTACTTCTGTTTACCGCCACTTGCTTCGCTTTCGCTTGAATTAACTACCGTTTCAAGCGAAGCCAAGATTATATATCAATCATTAATCTTTGCAAGTTCCCGTTTCAGCTTTTTTCGCCTGCTCTGAGCTTCAATAATCCGCTCAGAGAAAACGAGAATCCTTGCGGATCCGCCGGCCCGCTTGGCCGTTGCCGCGCTGCAGGGAGAACGAGATTATGCGCAAGTCCTGGCCGAAGCGCAAGCCCCGGCGCGGACTTTTTTTGCGCCCTTTCAGCCAGCGCTCAGCCTGCCGCGGCCAGGCGGCGCAGCACCGTGTCGCGGCCGAACAGTTCCAGTACCGCGTCGATGCTCGGCGTCTGCAGCTGCCCCGCCACCAGCAGCCGCACCGGCATGGCCAGCTTGGGCATCTTCAGGCCGAACTCGGCCAGCACGGCCTTGAAGGTGGCGCTGATCTCTGCGCGGGTCCACGCCGGCAGCGCGGCCAGCCGGGTCGACAGCGCCGCCAGCGCCGGCTGGATCTCTGGGGTCAGGTGCTCCGCCTTGAGCCCGGCCTCGGCCTGCGGCTCGCCGCGATAGAAAAGCAGCGCGGCCTGCGCCACTTCCTTCAGCGTGTTGGCGCGGTCCTTCACCAGCGCGATCACGCCGACCAGATCCGCCCCCTCCACCTTGCCGCCCAGCGCCTCGATAAAGGGCTGCGTCAGCGTGGCCAGGCGCTGGTTGTCACCAGCCTTGATGTAGTGGTTGTTGAGCCAGGCCAGCTTCTCGGGGTTGTACTGGGCGGGCGACTTGCCCAGGTGCTCCAGGTCGAACCACTCGACGAACTGCTCGCGCGAGAAGATCTCGGCATCGCCGTGGGCCCAGCCCAGCCGTGCCAGGTAGTTCAGCACCGCTTCCGGCAGGTAGCCCTCGTCGCGGTATCCGGTCACGCTCATCGCGCCATGGCGCTTGCTCATTTTCTCGCCCTGCTCGTTGAGCACGGTCGGCAGGTGGGCGTAGACCGGGGGCGTGCCGCCCAGCGCGCGGATGATGTTGATCTGGCGCGGCGTGTTGTTGACGTGATCGTCGCCGCGGATCACGTGCGTGATCCGCATGTCGAGATCGTCCACCACCACGCAGAAGTTGTAGGTGGGCGTGCCGTCGGGGCGCGCGATCACCAGGTCGTCGAGTTCGTCGTTGGCAATCTCGATGCGGCCCTTGACCGCGTCGTCCCACACCACGCTGCCGCCGATGGGGTTCTTGAAGCGGATCACCGGGTCCACGCCCGCCGGCGGTTCGGGCAGCACCTTGCCCGGCTCCGGCCGCCAGAAGCCGTTGTAGCGAGGCTTCTCGCCGCGCTCGCGCTGGGCTTCGCGCAGCGCGTCCAGTTCTGCCGTGCTCATGTAGCAGCGGTAGGCCAGCCCGGCCTCGACCATCTGCGCCACCACCTCGCGATAGCGGTCCATGCGCTGCATCTGGTAGAACGGCCCTTCGTCGATATCCAGTTCCAGCCAGGCCATGCTTTCGAGGATCACGTCGACCGCCTCTTGCGACGAGCGCTCGACGTCGGTGTCCTCGATGCGCAGGATGAAGTCGCCCTGCATGCGGCGGGCGAAGGCCCAGGGATAGAGCGCGGAGCGGATGTTGCCGAGATGGATGAAGCCGGTCGGGCTCGGCGCAAAGCGGGTGCGGACGCGTTGAGTCATGGTCAGGGGAAAACAAGAAAGCCCGCGCGACGCGGCGCGCAGGCTGGTGTATGTGCGGGCCCTGCATTATACCAACGCGTATTGCCGGGCCTCGCCCCCCCTCGCCCGCCCCGCAGCGCGCACCGGCGCCGCGCGGAATCATTTATGCTTGCGCCGGTCTGAGGTGTGGCCGGCAGCCAGGCCAGCGATGCGAACGTGGATGCAGAAGCACCCGCCGCGCATTTGCTGCCCCTGCCCCCCCCTTTGTTACCGATTCCCCGCTGCATGCAACGACGTCATTTTCTCGGCATTCCCGCCGCCGCCCTGCTGGCGGGCTGCGCCTTCGGCCCGCGCTCGGCGCCGCCGGTCGCGGCCACGCCACCCGCCCCGCGGCCCGTCAAGATCGGCCTGGCACTGGGCGGCGGCGCGGCGCGCGGCTTTGCCCATATCGGCGTGATCAAGGCGCTCGAGGCCCAGGGCATCCGTGCCGACCTGGTTACCGGCACCAGCGCCGGCGCGGTGGTGGCGGCGCTGTACGCCAGCGGGCTCGACGGCTTCCAGCTGAACAAGCTGGCGCTCACCATGGACGAGGCCGCCATCGCCGACTGGGCGCTGCCGTTTGGCACCCGCTTCGGCGGCTGGCTCAAGGGCGAGGCGCTGCAGAACTACGTCAACCGGCTGGTGCAGAACCGCCCCATCGAAGCCATGAAGCTGCCGCTGGGCATCGTCGCCACCGACCTGAAGAGCGGCGACAAGATCCTGTTCCGGCGCGGCAACACGGGCCAGGCCGTGCGCGCTTCCAGCAGTGTCCCGGGCGTATTCCAGCCGGTCTCGATCCAGGGTCATGACTATGTCGATGGCGGCCTGGTCGAGCCGGTGCCGGTGGATTCCGCGCGCAGCATGGGCGCCGACTTTGTCATTGCGGTCAATATCTCGGCCGAGCCGTCGGCGCAACAGCACGCCGGCCAGAGCGGCGTGCTGCTGCAGACCACCGCGATCATGGGCCAGTCGATCAACAAGATGGCGCTGGCGCGCGCCGACGTAGTGATCCGGCCCGAGCTGCCCGACATGGGCGGCAGCGACTTCAACGCGCGCAACCGCGCCGTGCTGGCGGGCGAGCAGGCGACCGCGGCGGTCATGGCAACGCTGCGCCAGCGGCTGGAACAGGCGCGGCTGGCTCCGCCCGGCAAGGTCGCCGCGCAGTAGCCGCCGCCGCAGCCTCGGAAAACAAAAAAGGACTGCCGCAGCAGTCCTTTTTTGTTTAACGCGTCGCCAACCGTCAGCCGCCGTACAGGGACGCGCGCGCCGCCTTGGGATCGTAGCGCTTGAGCGTCTCGACCATGTCGCCCAGGCCCTCGGCACTGCGCTCCTTGCCTTCGTCGATGCGGCGGGCGCCGTTGTAGCGGGTCACCCAATAGGCCGCGCGCATGTCGTCGACCCGGATCTTGCTGCCGGTGGACGGCGCATGCACGAACTTGTTGTCGCCGATATAGATGCCCACATGCGAGAAGGTCTGGCGCATGGTGTTGAAGAACACCAGGTCGCCGGGACGCAGGTCGCTGGTGGCCACGGTGGTGCCGACGCGGCTGATTTCGACGGAGCGGCGCGGCAGCATGAAGCCGAAGGTGTCATGGAACACGTAGCGGACGAAGCCGCTGCAGTCCAGGCCGGATTCGGGGGTGTTGCCGCCGAAGCGGTAACGCACGCCGATCAGGCCCAGCGCATTCATGACCAGGTCGCCAGCCTTGCTGGCGACGTTGCTGGTGGAATTCACCACCGACGACAGCAAGCCACGCTTGCCTTCCGGATGCGCATCCACGGCCTGGGCCGCGGATTCGATACGGGTGTCGGCATCCTTGAATACCGTATCCGCCAGCACTCCATTCGACACAGTCGCACCGCAGGCAAGGGCAAATCCGACGGCGACGCGCGCCAGGAAATGAAGCACCGATCGCTGCATTGGTTCTCCTGTTGATCGTTCCAAAGCAAGCCCCGGCACAAGGTCCGGGGCGGCTGGGTATTGGATGGATGTCGCGCGAGCGATTCAGTGACGTCGCGCGATCATCGTGTGAACCAGGGGCGAATCTTATGCAACCCGCCGACGCAATCTCCGCGCCAGGCCTTGGTGTCGGCTGCCGCACCGCAAGCGTGCGCGGCAGGCGCGAATGCGCCGGACGGACCACCCCCAAAACTAGTTCTGGCGGGATGGTAAAGGGTTGTCATTCCCATGTCAAAGTTCGTTACAAATTCGGCGGATTTGGCTTCCGAATCAACGATATAGACCATTTTTCGCATCTTCTTTATCGGAATGATCCCATGGTTCGGTGCTAGCCGGGCAGGCAGGAATGTCGCCGCGCCCCAACAGCAAGCCGTGCCGCATCAGGCGGCACCGAGCTGCGCCGCCGCCATCAGCTTGCGCGTATAGGGATGCTGTGGTGCGTCGAGCACCACTTCGGTATCGCCCGTCTCGACCACCTCGCCCGCCTTCATCACGATGACCCGGTGCGCCATGGCGCGGATCACCGCCAGGTCATGGCTGATAAACAGGTAGCTGAGGTTGTACTTGTGCTGCAGCTGGGACAGCAGCGCCAGCACCTGCTGCTGGATCGACACGTCGAGTGCCGAGGTGGGCTCGTCCAGCACCAGTATCTGCGGCTTGAGGATCAGCACGCGCGCAATGGCGATGCGCTGGCGCTGCCCGCCCGAGAACTCGTGCGGATAGCGGCCGAGTGCGGTACGGTCGAGGCCGACCTCGCGCAGCGCCTCGATCACGCGCTGGCGCGTGGCCTCGCGCGACAGTCCGGGCTGGTGCAGCGCCAGGCCTTCGCCGACGATCTGCTCGATGGTCATGCGCGGCGCCAGCGAGCCGAACGGGTCCTGGAACACCACCTGCATGCGCGCGCGCAGCTTGCGGCGGTCGTCGCGGGTGGCGCTGTCGAAGCTGCGGCCGAGGAAATGGATGGTGCCCGCGCTCTTGCGCTGCAGCGCCAGCACGGTATGCGCGAGCGTGGTCTTGCCCGAGCCGGACTCGCCGACGATGCCCAGGGTCTCGCCCTCGCGCAGCTGGAAGTCGACATCCTTGACAGCCGCGAACTGGTCCTTGCCGAACCACCCGGCCAGGCCACGGCGCTTGCGCGCATAGCTGACGCCGAGCTTGTTTGCCTCGAGCAGCACCGGCGCCAGCGGCACCAGCGGCAGCACCTCGCGCCGCGGGCGGCTGTCGATCAGCTTGCGGGTATAAGGGTGCTGGGGTGCGGCAAACACGCTGGCGGTCTCGCCGGTCTCCACCAGCACGCCCTTCTCCATCACGCCGACCCGTTGCGCGAAGGCGCGCACCAGGTTGAGGTCGTGGGTGATCAGCATCACCGCCATGCCGAACTCGGCCTGCAGGTCGCGCAGCAGGTCGAGGATCTGGGCGCGGATGGTGACGTCCAGCGCCGTGGTCGGCTCATCGGCCAGCAGCAGCTTGGGCCGGCACGCCAGCGCCATGGCGATCATGGCGCGCTGGCGCTGGCCGCCCGAAAGCTGGTGCGGGAAGCTGTCGAAGCGGTGCGCGGCATCGCTGATGCCGGTGCGCTCCAGCAGCGCGATGGCGCGCTCGCGCGCGGCGCGGCGGTCCAGGCCCTCGTGCAGGGCCAGGGTCTCGACGATCTGGTTGCCGATGGTGTACAGCGGGTTCAGCGCGGTCATCGGCTCCTGGAAGATCATCGCGATCTCGGCGCCGCGGATCGCGCGCATCTCGCGGTCGGAGACCTCCAGCAGGTTCTTGCCCTCGAAACGGATCGCGCCATCGTAGTAGGCGTCTTCCACCAGCCGCAGCATGGCCAGCGCGGTCACGGTCTTGCCCGAGCCCGACTCGCCCACCAGCGCATAGCGCTCGCCGGCGCGCAGGTCGAAGCTGACTTCGCGCACGGCACGGGTGGCATGCTCGCCGTGGCCGAAGGTGACCGACAGCTTGTCGACGCACATCAGCGTGGATCCCGGCGCGGGCATCGGTGCCGGCTCCACGTCCGGCAAGGTCATCGGCGACACCGCGGTCATGGCGTGGCCTCCGGTGCCGCGCCGGTGGGCGCGCCCGCGGGGACCTTGGGCTCGACCCGGCCGCGCAGCGCGGCCAGGCCCAGCCGGGTATCGAAGGCATCGCGCAGCGCGTCGCCCATGAAGGTCAGCAGCAGCAGCGTCACCACCAGCACCGCGAAGGTCGACAGCGAGATCCACCACGCATCGAGGTTGGCCTTGCCCTGCGCCAGCAGCTCGCCCAGGCTGGGCGTGGTGGGCGGCACGCCCAGGCCGAGGAAGTCCAGGCTGGTCAGCGCCAGGATCGCGGCGCTCATGCGGAACGGCAGGAAGGTGATCACCGGGGTCAGGCTGTTGGGCAGGATATGGCGCCACATGATCTGCACGTTGGACAGGCCCAGCGCGCGCGCGGCCTTGACGTAGTCGAGCGAGCGATTGCGGTAGAACTCGGCGCGCACGTAGTCGGACAAGCCCATCCAGCCGAACAGCGACAGCAGGATGATCAGCAGCGCCAGGCTGGGCTCGAAAATCGAGGCGAAGATGATCAGCAGGTACAGCTCGGGCATCGAGCTCCAGATCTCGATGGCGCGTTGCGAGAACAGGTCGAAGCGCCCGCCGAAGAATCCCATCAGCGCCCCGGTCAGCGTGCCGACCAGCACGCCGATCACGGTCAGCGCCAGCGCGAACAGCACCGAGACGCGAAAGCCATACAGCAGCCGCGCCAGCACGTCGCGGCCGCGGTCATCGGTGCCGAGCCAGTTCTCGGCCGAGGGCGGCGCCGGATTGGGTTCCTTGGCGAAGTAGTTGAGCGAGTCGTACGAATACCGGTTCAGCGGGAACACCGCGAAATTGCCATTGGTGGTGATGCGGTCGCGGATATACGGGTCCAGGTAATCGGCGGGCGTGGCGAAATCGCCATCGAAGGTGGTTTCGGGATAGACCTTGACGATGGGGAAATACCATTCGCCCTTGTAGTGCACCACCAGCGGCCGGTTGCTGGACAGCAGCTCGGCGCCCAGGCTGAGCACGAAGATGAAGACGAAGATCACCAGGCTCCAGTACCCGCGCCGGTTGCGGCGAAAGCGCTGCCAGGCACGCTGGCGCGGCGAAGGCGAATGCGGCAGGCCGTTGGGCGCCGCGTGCGAGAACGATTTCATCGGTGCAAGCCCTCGAAATGGATGCGCGGGTCCACCAGCACGTAGCAGACGTCGGAGATCAGGCGCGTGACCAGCCCGATCAGCGTGAACAGGTAGAGCGTGCCCAGCACCACCGGATAGTCGCGCCGCAGCACCGCTTCATACGAAAGCAGGCCCAGCCCGTCGAGCGAGAACAGCGTCTCGATCAGCAGCGAGCCGGTGAAGAAGGCGCCGATGAATGCCGCCGGGAAGCCGGTCACCAGCGGGATCAGGGCGTTGCGGAACACATGCTTCCACAGCACGCGGCGCTCGCCCAGGCCTTTGGCGCGCGCGGTCAGCACGTACTGCTTGCGGATTTCCTCGAGGAAGGCGTTCTTGGTCAGCATGGTCACGACCGCAAAGCTGCCCACCACCGACGCCGTGATCGGCAGCACCAGGTGCCACAGGTAGTCCATCACCTTGCCCATCAGCGACAGCTGCTCCCAGTTGTCGGAGGTCAGCCCGCGCAGCGGGAACCACTGCACGAAGGTGCCGCCGCCGAACACCACCAGCAGCAGCACGCCCAGCACGAAGCCGGGAATGGCATAGCCCACCAGCACGATGACGCTGGTCACCACGTCGAAGCGGCTGCCCGCCCGGATCGCCTTGGAGATGCCGAGCGGCACCGATATCAGGTAGGTCAGGAAGAAGGTCCACAAGCCGAGGCTGACCGATACCGGCAGCTTGGACTTGACCAGCTCCCACACGCTGCGGTGCTGGAAATAGCTCTCTCCCAGGTCGAACTGGGCAAAGCGCTTGAGCATCAGGAAGTAGCGCTCCAGCGGCGGCTTGTCGAAGCCGTAGAGGGCCTGGATTTCCTTGATCTTGTCGGGGTCGACGCCGCGCCGCCCGCGGTACTCGGCGCCACCGCCGCTGGCTTCGCCAGCGCCGCCGCGCCCTTTCAGCTCCATCATCATCTGTTCGACCGGACCGCCCGGCACGAACTGGATCACGACGAAGGTCAGCGTGATGACCCCGACCAGCGTCGGGATCATCAGCAAGATGCGTTTGAGCAGATAGGCAAGCATGGGGGCCGTCTCTTTCCTTGTCCGCGCTGAACCCGCCAGCGCCTGGGCGCCTCAGCGGGCTTGCGCCTGCACGTCGGTGCGCCACCAGTGGCTGAGGATCCAGCCTTCCGCCGTGTAGAAATACGGCAGCCGCTCCGGATACGCCAGCGTCTTGCGGTAGGCGACCCGGTGCGACGCGCTGTACCAGTTCGGCACGATGTAATAGCCATGCATCAGCACCCGGTCCAGCGCGCGGCCGGCCGTGACCAGCTCGGCGCGGGTATCGGCGCGCAGCACGTTGTCGACCAGCTTGTCGACCACCGGCGACTTCAGTCCGAACAGGTTGTCCGAGCCCGGCGTGCCGGCGGCCTCGCTGGAAAAGCGGTCGCGCAGTTCATTGCCGGGGCTTTGCGAATCGGGGAAGCGGATCGAAACCATGTCGAAGTCGAAGTCTTCGAGCCGCTTCTGGTACAGCGCGAAATCCGTGGTGCGCTGGTGCACCTGGATGCCGAGCTTCTCCAGGTTGCGCACGTAGGTAGTGATCACGCGGCTCATGGCGCCGCCGTCGTCGAGGAACTCGAACACCAGCGGCTCGCCCTTGGCGTTGCGCAACGCGCCGTCGGTATAGGTCCAGCCGGCCTGTGCCAGCAAACGCCGCGCCAGGCGCAGGTTGTCGCGCAGCGAGCGCGGCGGCGCGGTGCTGGGCTGGACCACGTCGGGGCCGAACACCTCGGGCGGCAGCTGCGCGCGCAGCGGTTCGAGCAGCAGCAGTTCGCCGGGACCGGGACGGCCGTCGAAGGTGGCGCTGGCCGACAGTTCGCTGTTGGAAAACCAGCTGTCCAGGCGCTTGTAGGCGCCGTAGAACAGCTGCCGGTTGAGCCATTCGAAATCGAGCGCGAGGATCAGCGCCTGGCGCACGCGCACGTCCTGGAACACCGGCTTGCGCAGGTTCATGACATAGCCCTGCATGCCGGCGCCGTTGCGGTGCGGGAACTCGGTCTTGAGCAGTTCGCCGTTGCGAAAGCGCGTGCCCTGGTAGCTCTTGGACCAGTTCTTGGCCTTGTATTCGACGATCGCGTCGAACTCGCCGGCCTTGAAGGCCTCGAGCCGGGCGGTCTCGTCCTTGTACAGGCGGTAGACCACGCGCGCGAAATTGAAGGTGCCGCGCCGCACCGCGAGATCCTTGCCCCAGTACTTCGGGTCGCGCTGGAAGATGATGCCGCGGCCGGCGTCGAAGCGCTCGATCAGGTAGGGGCCGCTGGCCACCGGCGCCTCGAAGGTGAGCTTCTCGAACGGGACCTTGGCGGTCCACTTGCGCGAGAACACCGGCAGCGAGCCGACGATTAGCGGCAGCTCGCGGTTGCGCTGCTTGAAATCGAAGCGCACGGTGCGCTCGCCGGTCACGACCACCGCCTTCACGTCGGTGCACATGCTGCGATAGCCTGGGCTCGAGGCCTTGCTCATCAGCATGTCATAGGAATACTTGACGTCCGAGGCCAGCACCGGATCGCCATTGGAAAAGCGCGCCTGCGGGCGGATCGTGAAGGTGACCGACAACTCGTCCGGCGCCACCGTGACGTCCTCGGCCAGCAGGCCGTAGGCACTGGCGCTTTCGTCGGCGCTGCTGATCAGCAGCGACTCGAACATCAGCGCGTTCAGTCCGGGCGCCGAGGTGCCCTTCAGCGTGAACGGATTGAACTTGTCGAAACTGGTGCGCCGGTCAGGATTGGCGAGCGTCAGCGTGCCGCCGACCGGCGCGTTGGGATTGGCGTATTCGAAGTGCGAGAAATTCGGCTGGTACTTGAGGTCACCGTGCAGCGCAAAGCCATGGGCCGCCCATGCCGGATCAGAAAAGAGCGAGACCCCCGCCGCCAGCGACAGCGCCAGCTTCATTGCCGCCCAACCACGCAGTACTGCATCCCGCCGGAAGCACTGCCATGCCGCCTGAAGCGGCCAACGTGCTTGAATAGGCATCCTGTTGGATTCCTCCACTGTCACCTGTGGGGCCCGGCGTTCTGCGGCCGGGCCAAGTATGAGACAATTTTACATGCGTCCGGGGTGGCCCCAGCCATCCGGACATTCCCTCTGCGCGGCGCAATAAAAGGGCCGCAAGACAGCCCGGCACCCGCACGGCCGCACGGCGGACGCACGAAGCGTGCCTGATACACCACCTTGGAGAATTTATGGGATTTCTGGCAGGTAAGCGGATCCTGATCACCGGCTTGCTTTCGAACCGCTCGATCGCCTATGGCATTGCCTCGGCGTGCAAGCGCGAAGGCGCCGAACTGGCCTTCACCTACGTCGGCGAACGGTTCAAGGACCGGATCAGCGACTTTGCCAAGGAATTCGGCAGCGACCTGATTTTCGAATGCGACGTCGGCAGCGACGAGCAGATTGCCGCCACCTTCGCCGCATTGGGCCAGCGTTGGGAAAAGTTCGACGGCCTGGTGCACTCGATCGGCTTCGCGCCGCGTGAAGCGATTGCCGGCGATTTCCTCGACGGCCTGTCGCGAGAAGGCTTCCGCATCGCCCACGACATTTCCGCGTACAGCTTCCCGGCGCTGGCCAAGGCCGCCCTGCCGCTGCTGTCGGACCAGGCCTCGCTGCTGACGCTGACTTACCTGGGCGCCGAGCGCGTGGTCCCCAACTACAACACCATGGGCCTGGCCAAGGCCTCGCTCGAGGCCAGCGTGCGCTACCTGGCCGCATCGGTCGGCCCGCGCGGCATCCGTGCCAACGGCATCTCGGCCGGCCCGATCAAGACCCTGGCTGCTTCCGGCATCAAGGGTTTCGGCAAGCTGCTCGGCCACTTCGAGGAAGCCGCGCCGCTGCGCCGCAATGTCACCATCGAAGAGGTCGGCAACGTCGCCGCCTTCCTGCTGTCGGACCTGGCCAGCGGCGTGACGGGCGAGATCACCTACGTCGACGGTGGCTTCAACGTGGTCGGCGCCAGCGTCGCGGACGCGGAGTAAATCCGGCGCCGGCAACGCGCGCAATAAAAAAGGGGGTGCCGCGATGGCACCCCCTTTTTGCTTCGGGATTCCGACCAGGCGCGCGCCAGGGTGCTACGCCGCGGCGGGGACGCGCCGCTCCATGCTCAGCATCGACCAGGCGTAGATCACCAGCCCGCCAAGCGCCAGCAGCAGGCCGACCCAGCCGGTCGATTCCCAGCCCAGGCCGGCGGCGATGGTGAGCCCGCCCAGCCACGCGCCCAGCGCATTGGCCAGGTTGAAAGCCGAATGGTTGAGCGCCGCGGCCAGGGTCTGGGCATCGCCGGCCACGTCCATCAGCCGGATCTGCAGCGCCGGGCCCAGCGCCACGGCGGTGCCGACCAGCAGCACATTGAACGCCGCGAGCCAGGCATGCGGCGCGGTAAAGGTAAAGGCGCCCAGCACCAGCGCGGTCCACACCAGCACCCCGCCCACCGTGGGCATCAGGGCCTTGTCGGCCAGCCTGGCGCCGGCCAGGTTGCCCGCCACCATGCCGATGCCGAACAGCGCCAGCACCACCGGGATGCCGGCCGCAGGCATACGCGCCAGCTCCAGCATGGTGGGCTTGATATAGCTGAACACCGAGAACATGCCGCCAAACCCGATCGCGCCGATACCCAGCGTCAGCCAGACCTGCTTGCGCCCGAGCGCGGACAACTCGCGCAGCGGGCTGGCACGCCGGTCGGCCGGCACGAACGGGACCCAGCGCCATGCCAGCAGCGCCGTCAGCGCGCCGAGCGCGCCCACGATCACGAAGGCAGAACGCCAGCCCAGCCAGGTGCCGACCGCCGCGGCGATCGGCACGCCGACCAGCGTCGCGGTGGTCAGGCCCAGCATCACCAGCCCCACCGCCTGCGCGCGACGCGCGCGCGGCACCAGGCTGGCCGCGACCAGCGCCGCGACGCCGAAGTACGTGCCATGCGGAAAGCCCGTGAGCAGGCGCGCCACCATCATCGTCAGATACGATGGCGCCAGCGCGCTGGCGATATTGCCAGCGGCAAACACTGCCATCAGTGCGATCAGCAGGTTGCGCCGCGGCCAGCGCGCACCGAGTACCGCCAGCAGCGGCGCGCCGACGACCACGCCGAGCGCATAGGCGCTGATCAGGTGGCCGGCTTGCGGGATCGAGATGCCGAGGTCGGTCGCGGCATCGGGCAGCAGGCCCATGATGACGAACTCGCCGGTGCCGATGGCGAAGCTGCCGACACCGAGCGCCAGCAGCGGCAGCCGGCCGGCCGTGCCGGAATCGCGTGAAGGCAGGGAAGCGTCGGCGCCGCGGTCTGGAGCCGCGGCGGATTGTGCATGTGGGGCGGCCATGTACAGGATTGCAGGAAGTTCAACGAAATGCCGCCCGCTGACGGGCGAGGTAGTGTCCTCGCCTCTGATCGATCCAGCGTGCTCCTGTGCGGCGCGCAGGCATTATTGTGCGGCAAAAACGGGAATCCTGCCGGCGCCGCACCCGCGTCCCGGCACCCTGGCCAGGACCGCGACGCGCCCGCGCCCGGCGCGGCATCCTTGCGCCAGGGCTGGGCGTCCTCGCCCAGGCTGGCCAGGTTGAACCGGATCAGGTCCAGCACCGCCGCGGTCATCACGGAACCGGACATCACGGGAAGGCCGCCCACCAGGTTGCGCAGCCTGATCGCCCCCTTCAGCCGGAGAGCTGCCGTGCGCCGCGCGGCTGATCGAGCCATGCGACCATCAGCCAGGCATACAGCGTGACGCCGACAAACAGGCCCATGCGCACGGCAAAGGCGGTATAGACGTCCTTGCCGGCGGCGCTGTCCTGTACGGACTGGCTCAGCAGGATGATCAGCGTCACGAGGGTATTGACCCAGAAGCCGGGCGGGTACCGCGACGGAACGAGGCCATACAGCTTGCGCGCCGCCAGCAGGCCGAACAGCAGCATCCACAGGAAGAACATCCACAAATGCACGAACAGGCTGAGCGCGCCCCAGAACAGGATTGCCAGCACACCGCCAAGCAGGGTCGAGCCCAGCAGTTCCCGCCCCGCGCCGCGCGCCGAGGTGGTGCAGGTTTGGCGGCCCAGCGTGGCCGCCTTCATGATGATCGGCAGGTACGCCGCCGGATCGTTCAGGGCCAGCAGGAACGCCGGCATGACCACCAGCGCGGCGCGCAGCGCGATGCGGGCGGCCTGGTCTTCCGGCAGGGCCCGGGGTGGGGCGCGGCGACCGCGCCAGCGGGCTCCGGAAACAGCCAGTGGCCAAGCCCGAGCGCGACCAGGGCGACCAGCAGCCCCTTGACCAGCGCTTCGATCACCGTGACCGCCAGGCCGAAATCAAAAGTGCCCGCCGCCGAGATCATGGTCACGCCCACCACCAGGAATGTCGACACCAGGCCGTTGCCGCCGCGCAATCCGTAGCGAAAGGCCAGGAACAGGCACAGGGCCACCAGCAGTACGCCACTGGCGGGGTAATAGCGCAGCAGCGGAATCAGCAGCAGGCCGGTACCGGTGGTCAGCATCACCACCAGCGCCAGGCCCAGCCCGGCCTTGGGCGACATCGGGCGGTTGAGGCTGGCCAGCAGGAACACGCCGAGCACCGGCGCGACCATGGGGACCGGCAGGCCCAGTCCAAAGCTGGCCGCCAGGCACAGCGCGGTACCGCTGGCCAGGCGCAGGCAACGCCGGCCACGTGGATCGCGCGCGGGCAACGGCGGCGCCTGGCCGTCAGTAGACATAGGAAAGCCAGCTCATCAGGTACAGGAACACCCGCCCAAGCGGATTGAGCGGATTGCCCTCGGTGGGAAACGCCATGACTTCGGCCTGCCCGCCCACGCGAATGCCGCGAACCGCCGCAAGTTCCTCCCGATCGATCTCGACAATGACCGGGAAGCGTTGCGCCGGCCGCAGCCAGTCACGGCTGTTCTGCACCGTCGGCAGGCTGCCCGGCGGCGTGCCCGGCCCCACGTTGACACCATAGCCGACGCTGCGCACGCGGCCATCGAAGACCCGGCCCGGCAAGGCATCCAGCACGACGGCAACCGGCGTGCCGGGCTCGACGCGGCCCAGGTTGTTCTCGGTCATTTCGGCGCTGACCCACACATCGTGGATCGCGATCAGCGTCATCACCGGATTGCCGGCTGCGGCGAACTGGCCGACGTCGGTGCGCAGGTCGGTGACCAGCCCGGCGGTGCGCGCCCGCACCTGCGTATTGGCCAGGTCCAGCTCGGCCTTTTCCAGCGCCGTGGCGGCGCTGCGCAGCTTGGCGTTCTCGTCCTCGCTGCCGCCCTGCTGCTCGCGCGCCCGCTGCACCTCGGCCCGGGCGGCGGCGACCTGGCTGACGGCCTGCTCGAGGCTGGCCCGCGCCACCTCCAGGCGTCGCAGCGAAATGGTGCCCGGGTCTTCGCGGTACAGCCGCTCGAGGCGCTCGCTATCCTGCCGCGCCTTGACTTCGTTGGCACGGGCCGCGCGCAGCGAGGCCTGCGCCGATTCGATGCCCGCGGTGCTGGCGCCGACCTGCCGGCGCGTCGATTCCAGGTCAGCGCGGGCGCGATCCACCGCAATCTTGTAGTGCTGCGGATCGACCTCGAACAGCACCGTGCCAGCCGCGATGTCCTGATTGTTGCGCACATGCACCCTGGTCACGCGCCCGGACACCTCCGCGGCAACCGGCACCACGAAGGCCTGCACCCGCGCCTGCTGCGTGTAGGGGGTCAGGCGGTCGGCCAGCAGGTACCAGACCAGGCTGATCACGATCAGCAGCAGGACCCAGCGCACGCCCTTTCCCGACGCGTCGGCAGCGGGTGGCGGCGGCGCGGGCGCCGGAGCTTTCGGCACCGCGGGTGCTGGGGAAGGTTGCGGGAGGTCACTCATCGCGCTCGCTCAGGGTTACCGTTGACTGACAGGGAAGCCGGAGCCGGCGCGGGCTCGTCCAGCAGCGTCCCCCAGTCGGTGCGTTGCTGCATCTGCCGGCGGGTGGCCGGGTCCAGCAGCGGCGGCACGCTCGACCAGCCGCCGCCGAGCGCCTTGTACACGGCGATCAGGTCGCTGACGGCATTGCTCCGGTTGACCACGTAAGCATCCTGCTGGGCCGCCAGCGCACGCTGTGCATCGAGCACGCGCTGGAAGTCCGAATAGCCCTCGCGGTAAAGCGCGTTGGCCAGTGTCAGCGAACGCCGCGCGGCCAGCGCGCTGTCGCGCAGGATCTGCTCGCGCTCCAGCGCCTTGATCAGCGCGCTGGCGGCATCGTCGGCTTCGCGCGCCGCCTGCCGCACGGCATCCTGGTAGGCGACGATCAACTGCTGCAGCCTGGCGTCCTGCACGCGCACGGTGTTCCTGATGCGGCCATAGTCGAACACGTTCCAGCGCAGGCTGGGGCCGCCGACCAGCGCCAGACTGTTGGGCGTGCCCGCCAGCGTGCTGGCGGACCAGACAATGCTGCCCAGGAGCGTCACCGACGGATACAGATCAGCCTCGGCCACGCCGATCAGCGCCGACTGCGCGGCGATCTGCCACTCGGCGGCGCGGATATCCGGACGGCGCTGCAGCAGGCTGGCCGGCACGTCCTGCAGCACGGCGCGATCGATCAGCGGAATCACGCCTTCCTGGCCGGTCAGTTCCGGCAACTCCGGCAAGGGTCCCGGCGGGCGGCCGATCAGTACCGCCAGGGCATTGCGGGTGCGCGTGATCTGGCTTTCAAATTCCGGGATGGTGCTGAGGGTGCCCAGGTACTGGGTCTTGGCCTGTTGCAGGTCGAGCTCGTCGGTCTCGCCGCTCTTGAACAGGCGCTCGGTGATTTCGAGGCTGCGCCGCTGCAGCGCCGCGTTGTCGCGCGCGATGCGCAGGCGCGCCTCGGCCGTGCGCAAGGCAAAGTAGGTCTCCGCCACCTGGGCGCGCAGCAGCACCAGCACATCGTCGCGGTTGGCGCTGGCCGCAAAGTAGGCGGCATCGGCGGATTCGATGGCGCGGCTGAAGCGCCCCCAGAAATCCAGCTCCCAGCCGATGTCGAAGCCGGCGCTGTATTGCCAGAAGCGACTGTTCTGCGGGTTACGGCCACCGGCCTGCCGGCGTTCCGTGTACAGGACATCGGCACTGGCCTGCTGCAGCTGCGGGAAGCGCCCGCTCTGGGCAATACCCAGCTGGGCGCGCGCCTCCATCACGCGCAGGCCGGCGATCTTCAGGCCGGCATTGTGCGCATCGGCTTCGGCAATCAGCCGTTCGAGCGCGGGGTCGCCGAAGACCTGCCACCACTCGCGGATGTCGGGCAGCGTCCGCTGCACGGTGGCCTGCTCGAGCGCCGGCGTGCGCCACTGCTGCGTCCAGGACTCATGCTGCGACTTGAAGTCAGGCCCCAGGCGCGCGCAGCCGCCCACGCAGCAGACACCGGCCAGCAATGCGCGCAAAAGATGGCGCCAGCGCGGCATGGGGGCCGGACGGCGTCAGGTCTGTTGCTGGTTGCCAGCCTCGGTCTGCTGCGGCGGCGGATCTTCCACCCATTGCCAGAACAGCTGGTAGCCGACCGCCAGCACCACCGGTCCGATGAACAGGCCGATCACGCCGCCCGTCACCATGCCGCCCAGCGCCCCGATCAACACCACCGGCATCGGCACGTCGACGCCACGCCCGAGCATCAGCGGCTTGAGCACGTTATCGGCCAACCCTGCCACGAAGACATAGATGGCGAAGATGACCGTGGCCACGCTGGCCCCTTCGCTGGCGAATACATAGATGATCACCGGCACGGTAATCAGCGTGGCCGGCAACTGCGCGATGCCCAGCAGCAGCACCGCCATGGCCAGCACGCCCGCGGCCGGGACGCCCTTGATCACGAAGGCGACGCCGATCAGCAGCATCTGGATGAAGGCGATGCCGACTACGCCCTGGGCCACCGCGCGAATCGTCGCCGTGCACAGCGAGGCGATGCGCTGACCACGTTCCGGGCCAAACACACGCGCGGCAATCTGCACGGCGCTGCGGTTGCCGGCCTCGCCGTACGCCATGAAGATGCCTCCGATAATCAATGCGAAGACGAATACCAGCAGGCCCTTGCCGATGCCAGCGGCGGCGCCGAGCACCGCCAGGCTGATTTCGCGGACCTGGGGCGCATGCGCCTGGATGACGCCGGTCAGGTCCGAGGCGGCTTGCAGCCAGACGTCGTACAGGCGCTGGCCAACCAGCGGCCAGCTGGCGACCGACTCGGCCGGCGGCGGAATATGCAGGCCCTCTTTCTTGACCATGGCCATGGCATTGGCCACCGAGTCGACCATGGCCGAGCCCAGCAGGTATGCCGGCAGCGCGATGATGGCAATCGCGGCCACGACGATCAGCGTGGCGGCGCGTCCGTCCCTGTTGCCGAGCTTGCGCCTGAGCCTGACCTGCAGGGGATAGATGGTCACCGCCAGGATCACCGACCAGACAATGAGGTCGAGAAAGGGCCGGAATATCTGGAAGCAGAAGATCGCCAGCACCGCGATCAGTCCCGCGCGGATCAGCACATCGAGTAGTCCGCGCGACAGCACGCGCTCCGATATTGGCGTGGGCATCATCGCTTGTCTCCCTGCAGATCACCACCAAGACCCAGGACCGGCAACCTCGCCGCCGCCCATTCGGCAGATCAGGTTAAGTACTGACCGCTTGCACGGATGGAATCCAGTCTAGATGAGGGGTGAGGCCGGCACAACCTCAAAAGGTACGCTTATCGCTACATGGGGATGCCGTGCGAGGCCATGCCGCTGGGGGAGTGGAGTGGCCGTCGGACGGTCAAGTGGGCAAGCGCGGATGGCGCCAGGACGATGCGGCGCTGCGAATCGATGGCCTGCTGGCGCGTCCTAGAGGACTCGAACCTCTGACCGCTCGCTTAGAAGGCGAGTGCTCTATCCAACTGAGCTAAGGACGCGAAGGCGTGCATTCTACCGCAGCGCCCGGCCGCGGTGACAAGCCGTGCGTGTCAGGACGCCACGCGCGCCTGGGCGCGCGTGACGAAGCGCCCGGCACCTGCGCCATCGGCAGCTTCGGCGGCATCGGCGCCTGCCGGATGCAGCGACACGCAATTGCGCCCTTTCAGCTTGGCGTCATACAGGGCACGATCGGCGCGGCGCATCAGCGCATCGGCGCCCTCGCCGGGCTGCCGCGCCGCCACGCCGATGCTGACGGTATAGGCGATCGGATCGGGTTCGGACGGGCACGGCGTGGCGCGCACCGCCGTCGCGAGCCGCAGGCAGGCAAGCCGTCCGGTCTCCAGCGCGGTATCCGGCATTACGATGGCAAATTCCTCGCCGCCCAGCCGCCCTGCCAGGTGCCCGTTGCCGAGCGTCTTGCGCAGCAGGCCGGCAAAGTGCCGCAACACGCTGTCTCCCGCCAGGTGGCCATAGACATCGTTGATGGCCTTGAAGTGGTCGAGGTCGACAAACGCGACCGTGATCGGCTTGCGCTGCCGCTCGGCCTGCAGGCAGGCGGCCTCCAACTCCTCCCAGAAGGCGCCGCGCAGCAGCACATCGGTCAGGTCGTCGTGCCGCGCGCGCCGCTCCAGCATCCGCCGCAGCCGGTCGTGCGCCATCAGCGCAAAGCTGACCGAGACCCCGACCAGGGCAAAGACGTTGAACATCGCCAGCTCGCCGTCCCACGGCATCGGCCGCGGCCAGGCGCCGCCCTGCGCCATCGCCGCCAGCGGTCCCAGCATGGTCCAGGCATTGATCGCGGCGGCGGCGCTCACGATCGCCGCCAGCGACCACGCCGCCAGCCGGCCGATGCCGCGCGTGGCCGGTAGCGATGGCACCACGCTGCGGGCAAGGTCCAGCAGCAGCAAGATATGGCAGGCGCTCAGGACCGGCGCCAGATCGGGCGGCGCCACCGCGTGGGCCAGGTAGCGCGGCGCCAGGTCGCCCCAGGCCACCGCTGCCGCGGCCGCGAGGTTCAGTCCCAGCAAGCCCGCGCCACGGCCCGGCCGTTGCGCAAAGTGCCGCGCCCCCACCGCCATCACCGAGAGCGCGGCGAGCAAGGCCAGGTCGGTCGACTCCGGCACCAGCCACATCGGCCGCAATGCCTGCACCGCCGCCAGCGCCGCGGCACCAGCCGCCAGCACGCTGCCCAGCGCCCAGGATGTCAGGCCGCTGCGCTCCATGCCCGACGACCGGCGCAACACCACGCAAACCACTGCCATCTGGAGGGCAAACAGCCCTGCGATGAGCACTACCACGTGCGACTGAAACATCTTTATTCCCGTCCAAGGCAACCAGCGGCGCTCCGCATGCCACCGCTCTTCCCTGCTTCTCTGCCGATCCTGTGCCGGATCGTTGTTATCGAATGCCGCACTTCCTGTTTCAGGCCGCCCGTGCAGCCATCCGGCCAACGCGGGCAAACCGAGCCGCTCGCCCCCAGGGCGCGAGCGCCGTTCTTGTTCTGGTGATCTGGTCAGTCCGGAAGGAAATACGCAAAACCGGGCGTTACAACCGCACGCCGGTCGGACTGGAGCGGTGTGCGGATTATCGCAGCGCGCAAACCCAAGTCAAGACAAGGCGCCCCCGCCAGAAGGGGGAGCAGCGCGACAGCCGTACCCTGCCTTCCGGCCGGCCTGCGTCGGGCACATTGACCGGGGGGCGCCAGCGCGGCTACAATGGCCGGCTTCGGAGCGTAGCGCAGCCTGGTAGCGCATCTGATTTGGGATCAGAGGGTCGTAGGTTCGAATCCTATCGCTCCGACCAGAAATATGTAATGGAAAAAACGGCCTGGATCGCAAGATCCGGGCCGTTTTTCTTTTCCGGCTGCGCTTGCGCCGGGCAGCTGCGCCATGCCCTGCCGTGCGGCATGCGGCGCTTGCACTGCCCTCTCATCACGCGAACTTCGCGAACCCCTATCACCACGGGAACAGGTCGGGCCAGATCACCGCGCCGGCAAACAGCATCAATATCACGGCCGCAATGACCAGACCCCGCCCGGGGCCATGCTGGCTGGCTTCGACTTGCGGCATCCATGAAGAGGCGGCCTGCGTGGGCGGCGCCGCCGCGGGCGGCGGAGCGGGCGCGCCGCCGGCATGCGGGGCGGCGCTCGTCGCGAAATCGGCTTCGGCCAGCAGGAATCCCATCGGTGTCGCCTGCTGGGTGGCGCCGATCGGCCGGAACAGCAGCTTGGACAGCGCCAGGCAATCATCCAACGCCACCTGCGGCCGGGGACGGAAGATATGCAGGTGCTCGCACAGCGTATCGAGCTTATGGTTGGCGGCGTGGAAATACTGGGACCAGCGCACCTGCCGCACCGAGCAGCGCCAGCGCTTGTGCTGGATGCCGGGCAGCACTTTTTCCAGCATCCAGGCGTTGAAGGCGGCCCCGTGGGCTACCAGCACCTCGGCATCATCGACAATGGCGCGGATGGCGCCGAGGTCGAAGCGGCGTCCGCGCAGCATCTCGGCGGTCAGCCCGTGCGTATCGGTGGCCGCCGCGCTGATCGGCACGGTGGGCTCCTGCGAACCGTAGTACTCCGCCACTTCGCGCAGCAGGCCGCCGGCGCGCGGCGACACCTCGACCAGCAGCAAGCCGATGCTGACGGGCTCGTCGGCTGGCGTGAGCCCGGTGGTTTCGGTACTGACGATTGCGACCCGCATGGGCACTCCGGTGTGGCTGTGCGCGGACGTGCCAGGCGCCAGGCGCTAGGGTGGTTTGCCTCTAGCGTAGTGCGAGCGCGTTAATCGTCATATCAACCAGATGGGCTAAACGGTTCAGGCGGAAGGTTGCGCCTGGGCCCCGCCGCGCCGCCGCTCCAGGTTGCAGTACACGTCGGCCGCGACCAGTCCGAACAGCGCATGCGCGAACAGGCTCTCCCAGCCGCGCGCTTCGTCGAACCAGTTCATATAGCGACCAAGCACATAGAAGTTGACCAGGTAGACCACCACGCCGAACACGATGCCGACCACCGAGGCCAGTCCCAGGCTGGTATCTAGCCGGAACGACGACAGTATCAGCGCCAGCGCCGCCGCCAGGATGATCGACAAGGCAAAATGCACCGTGCCAGCGGCCAGCACGATGGTCCAGTTGAAGGCATCGGCCGACAGCGCCTCCCGGCCCAGGATGATCGCGGCGACCATCTTCACGGTGCCCCAGGCGCCCTGGTACAGCAGAAAGCGCGCGGTCAGCAGCTCCAGCACCATGTAGACCGCGCCCGCAATCACCCCGCCAGCACCGCGGCGCGCCAGTCGGGACGGCAGCGGACATAGCGGTGCGATTCCAGATGGAGTTCCATGGCAGTCTCCTTGCGAGATCCGGCCCGGCACGGCCGTACGCGTTAGTTCTAGCTCATATGGCACAAATACCAAGCGGACCGCGACGCGGTTTGCGGCCTTATCGCCATTTTATTGCGCCGGATCCCCGGCAGGGGCAACCGACGCGCCGGCAATGCTGCATCCGCGTACGTGATACAATGTCGCAGTAGCCCCGGGGTGTCCGAGCATCCCTGTAACCGGGCGTTCCCACCAGCGCGCTCCTGCGAGCGAACTGCAGCCGCCGGCGCGGCCATCCGCGACGACACCGAACTGGCGAACCACCGGGTACACCTGCCCGCCTGCTCCGCGAAGCACACCGCCTCTCCGGCTGTCAGCGACCAGGTTTTCGCCCAAGCAATCCGCGCCCGCAGGCGACACCGCTGACGCCGCTGACTGAACCGGTCATGCGGGCGCCAGCCGCCGCAGCGTGCGCGCCCTGCCCCCGACCGCCTCAGGCGAGATTGGCCATATCGGCGCAAGGTGCCGCGGTTGGACGCCGTGGCGGGCGAACCGAACAGGATTTTTTGAAAACGTAACCATGCAGCCTTCGCGGGCTGCCGAAAAGGAAGACAGATTGGCTAAGGAAGAACTCATTGAATTTGGCGGCGTGGTGTCGGAAGCCCTGCCTGACAACCGCTATCGTGTCACGCTGGAAAACGGCGTCGAAATCTGGGCATACGCTTCGGGCAAGATGCAGAAGCACCGCATCCGCATCCTGGCCGGCGACCGCGTGACCCTGGAAATGTCGCCCTACGACCTGACCAAGGGGCGCATCAACTTCCGCCACAAGTCCTGAGTTTCCCTACGGCGCCGATGGCAACGCATTGCCATCGGCGCCGCCGCTGTATTGCGCCGACGCGTTGTCACGCCGCTGACACCGCGCCCGGAGACACTTGCGGGCTGCCTTGACCGGCAGCCCGCTTTTGTTTGCGCCGCGCTTGCGCCGGTCGGGCCGCTTCACCATACTCGAAGCAAGCTCATTGCCCTGTCCGACATGAACCTGATCCTGTGGCGCCATGCCGAAGCCGAAGACCTGCCCGACGCCCTCAGCCTTAGCCGCCATGCCGACCTGCAGCGGCCGCTGACCCGCCGCGGCCGCAAGCAGGCCGAGGCCTCGGCCAAATGGCTGCGCGCCCACCTGCCAGCCGATACCCGCATCCTGTGCAGCCCTGCCGTGCGCGCCCGCGAGACGGCGGCGGCGCTGACCGGCGAGGCGCAGATCCTCGATGCGCTTGCCCCCGGCGCCGACGTCAGCGCCGTGCTCGCCGCGGTCGAATGGCCGGAGCGCCCCGAGCACGTTGTGGTGGTAGGGCATCAGCCCTGGATCGGCCGCGTCGTCAGCCTGCTGCTGGCGGGGGCCGAAATGGACTGGAGCGTGCGCAAGGGTGGCGTCTGGTGGCTGACCGGCCGTACCCGCGAGAGCGAGGCCCAGACCGTGCTGCGCGCCGTCATCAACCCCGAATTCCTCTGAGACCGGCCGGGGCGCGGCCCCGCCCGGCATGCCCCTGAAGTCTTCCCGGACCGGCCCGGCCGTCGACGTTCACGCAACCGTCATCGCCGGGTCACGGCATTGTCACCGGCCCTCACTACATTGCATCGCAACAGTTTCGTCACCAAAGGGACATACTGATGCGAGATCTGCCGACGCCTACCCAGCCGCTCTTCGACTCCCTGCCCAATGGCCTCGGCGGCCAGACGGCGCGGAGGCGTCTTCATCGCCCATCGGATACAGCGGCACATGAGTCGCCTGTTCTCAGCGTGGCGTGGGCGCGCCACCAGGATGAAGTAGTCGAGGCCCAGCGCCTGCGCTACAAGGTCTTTGCCGAGGAAATGGGCGCGCGCCTGACGTCTTCGGTGCCTGAACTCGACATCGATATGTTCGATGGCTACTGCGACCACCTGATCGTGCGCGACCTGGCCACGCTGCGCGTGGTCGGCACCTACCGCGTGCTGCCGCCGCACCAGGCCAAGCGCCTGGGCTGCCTGTACGCGGAATCGGAATTCGACCTGGTGCGCCTGTCGCACCTGCGCCCCAAGATGCTGGAACTGGGCCGCTCGTGCGTGCACCGCGACTACCGCTCCGGCAGCGTCATCATGGCCCTGTGGGGCGGGCTGGGCGAGTACCTGCAGCGCTGGGGCATCGAATCCATGCTGGGCTGCGCCAGCGTGCCGATGAGCGACGGCGGTCACTACGCGGCCAGCCTGCACCGTCTGTTCACCGAGCGCTCGCTCGCGCCGATCGAGTACCACGCGTTCCCGCGCCTGCCGCTGCCGGTGGAAGACCTGAACCAGCAGCTGGCGGTCGAGCCGCCCGCGCTGATCAAGGGCTACCTGCGCCTGGGCGCGAAGATCTGCGGCCAGCCCGCCTGGGACCCGGACTTCAACGTGGCGGACTTCCTCACGCTGCTGCGCGTGAACGACATGAACCCGCGCTACGCCCGCCACTTCCTCGGCCTGAACAACGCCGCCTGAGCGGCGTCCCCAACAAACAGCCCTTCCCGGTCACGGCCGCCCATCGGCGGCCGCAAGACCGCTTCCGGCTCAGTCGTAGACCACCTTGTAGCGCTTGCCGATGCGCTGCCATTCGTCGGCTTCCTGCGCCAGGCTGTATTCGATCAGCGGATTGGCGTCGATCCACGACTTCGGCAGGCGCACGGTAAAGCCTTCGTCCAGCGCTTCGGCCAATTGCGTGACACGGATGTCCGGCAGCGCCACGTCCGAGCGGCGCCGGCACAGCACAAAGGCCAGGCGCAGACTGAACAGCATGCGCCAGTCGACGAACTTGCCGCTGCCCGACAGCTTGCCCAGCTTGCCCGCATGGCCCAGCAGCAGCGTCGCCAGCCGCGCCTGGTCGGTCTTGGAAAAGCCCGGCATGTCGGCATGCGTGGCGATGTAGGCGGAATGCTTGTGGTAGCCGCTGTGCGAGATCGACATGCCGATCTCATGCAGGCTGGCGGCCCAGCCCAGCAGCGCCAGGTTGTCCTCGCGCCGCTCATTGGCCGGATCCGGGAACTGTGACAGCAGCGTCTGCGCGGTGCGCCGCACGCGGCTGGCCTGGGCGCGGTCCACACCATAGCGGCGCATGAACTGGTCCACCGTGACGGTGCGCATGTCCTCATGGTGGCTGCGCCCGAGCAGGTCGTACAGCACCCCCAGCCGCAGCGCGCCGTCGGTCACGTCCATGCGCTCGATATCGAGTTCGGCGAACACGCCCAGCATGATCGACAGCCCGCCCGGCAGCACCGGAATGCGATCCGGCTTGAGCCCGGTCAGCCTGACGCGGTTGGTGTTCTCGGCCTTGATCAGCGCGCGCTTGAGCCGTTCCAGCCCTTCGCGCGTGATGCCGTGCTCGGCATTGCTGTCGTTCATGCCGTTGAGCTCGATCAGCTCGGCCAGCGCGCGCGCGGTGCCTGACGAGCCCACCGCCTGCTCCCAGCCCGCGGCGCGGTACTGGCGCACCAGCACCTGGATCTCGCGGCGCGCTGCCAGCTCCGCCTGCTTCATCGCGTAGTCGTCGACGTTGCCGCTGGGAAAGAACTGGCGGCTGTGCGATACGCAGCCGATATACAGGCTTTCCATCAGCTTGGACTGGTAGCCATTGCCGATGATGAATTCGGTCGAGCCGCCGCCGATATCGACCACCAGGCGGTTGCCCTGGCAGGCCGGCGCATCGTGCGAGGCGCCCAGGTAGATCAGCCGCGCCTCCTCGCGCCCGGCGATCACCTCGATCGGAAAGCCGAGGGCTCCCTCGGCCTCGATCAGGAATTCGGACGCGTTCTTTGCTACCCGCAGCGTATTGGTGGCAACCGCGCGCACCTGGCCGGGCGCGAATTCGCGCAGGCGGTCGCCGAAGCGACGCAGCGCATCGATGCCACGCCGGCGCGCGGGCTGGTCCAGGTATTTGTCGGGGGTCAGCCCGGCAGCCAGCCGCACCGGCTCGCGCAGCGCGTCCACCTGGAAGATCTGGCTGGCCGGGCCATTGGCCGTCAGGGTCTCGTCCACCCGCCCGATCATCAGGCGGAAGCTGTTCGAGCCCATGTCGACGGCGGCCAGCAGGCGTGGAGTGTTGTTCATCGTGTGCTCGGAGGGCGGGTTCGCATTGGCGTTGCGTAGCACGGCAGGGTCGCGCTGGTGGCTGGGCCTGCCGCGATTCGGGCCCGGAGAAAATATGTCGTGGTCATGTCCGCATCATGACAAAATCAAACTGTCATGAAAGTGACACGATTCTATGAAAAAGTCGCCACATTACCAAAAGAAGGTCATGACCATGTCGACGACTCCGTCCAGTACGCTGCTCAATCGCGAACTGGGCATCCTGGAATTCAATGCCCGCGTGCTGGCGCAAGCCGCGGACCCGAAAGTCCCGCTGCTGGAACGGCTCAAGTTCATCTGCATCGTGTCCAGCAACCTGGACGAGTTCTTTGAAATCCGCATGGCGGGCCTGAAGGAACAGATGCGCGACACTGCCTCGGGCCTGACGCCGGATGGTCTTTCCTTCCAGCAGACCTACCAGCTTGTCACCGAGCGCACGCAACGGCTTGTGGCCTCGCAGTATGACATGCTGCAGAACACCATTTTTCCACTACTTGAAAAAGAAGGGGTCTTTTTCCACCTGACCACCACCTGGACCGACGCCCAGCGCGAATGGGCGCGCGAGTTCTTCCAGCGCGAACTGGCGCCGGTGCTGACCCCCATCGCGCTGGACCCGGCTCACCCCTTCCCACGCGTGCTCAACAAGAGCCTGAACTTCGTGGTCGAACTGTCCGGCAAGGACGCCTTCGGGCGCGACGCCGATCTCGCCATCGTGCAGGCGCCGCGCGCGCTGCCGCGCGTGGTCAAGATGCCGGAGAAGCTGTCGGGCTATCCGTACGGCTTTGTCATGCTGTCGTCGTTCATGCAGGGATTCGTGCACGAGCTGTTCCCTGCCATTACCGTGCATGGCTGCTACCAGTTCCGCGTCACGCGCAACTCGGACCTGTTCGTTTCGGAAGACGACATCACTGACCTGCGCGAAGCGCTGCAGGGCGAACTGCCCGCGCGCCATTTCGGCGATACGGTGCGGCTGGAAATCTCGTCGGATACGCCGGCGCCGCTGGCGCGCCGGCTGCTGCTGGAATCGGGGCTTGCCGAACAGGACTTGTATCGCGTCTCCGGGCCGGTGAACCTGGTGCGGCTGATGCAGATCCCCGACATGGTCGACCGGCCTGCGCTCAAGTTCCCGCCGTATGTGCCGGCGCCGGTCAAGGCCTTCGCCGGCGGCGCGTCGATGTTCGACGTGATGCGCCAGCAGGACGTGCTGCTGCACCATCCGTACGAGAGCTTCAGCTCGGTACTCGACCTGTTGCAGCTGGCCGCGGCCGACCCCAACGTGGTCGCGATCAAGCAGACGGTCTACCGCACCGGCAACGAATCGCTGGTGATGGAAGCACTGATGACCGCCGCGCGCAACGGCAAGGAAGTGACGGTGGTGGTGGAACTGCTGGCGCGCTTCGACGAGGAAACCAATATCAACTGGGCCGAGCGGCTCGAGTCCGCCGGCGCGCACGTGATCTACGGCGTGGTCGGGCACAAGTGCCACGCCAAGATGCTGCTGATCGTGCGGCGCGAGCCTACCGGACCCAAGGCCAAGCAGGTCAAGCTGCGCCGCTACGCCCATCTGGGCACCGGCAACTACCATCCGCGCACGGCCCGACTCTATACCGACTTCGGGCTATTGACCGCCGACGAGGCCATCTGCGAAGACGTGCACCATGTGTTCCAGCTGCTGACCGGCACCGCCGGCACGATCCGGCTGAACCACCTGTGGCAGTCGCCGTTCACGATGCAGAGCAACCTGGTCGACCATATCCGCGCCGAGGCCCGCAACGCGCGCGCGGGCAAGCCGGCGCGCATCATCGCCAAGATGAACGCGCTGCTGGAACCGTCGATCATCGACGAGTTGTACAAGGCCTCGCGCGCCGGCGTCCAGATCGACCTGATCGTGCGCGGCGTGTGCGCGCTGATGCCGGGCGTGCCGGGCATGTCCGAGAACATCTCGGTGCGCTCGATCATCGGGCGCTTTCTCGAACACCACCGCGTCTATTACTTCCATGCCGCCGGCGACGAGGTGCTCTACCTCTCCAGCGCCGACTGGATGGACCGCAACCTGTTTCGCCGCGTGGAAGTCGCGTTCCCGGTGCTGGACAAGGCGCTCAAGGCGCGCGTCATCAAGGAAAGCCTGCAGGTCCATCTGCGCGACAATGCCTCCGCGTGGATCATGCAGTCGGACGGCAATTACATGCGCAAGGAGACACGCTCCAAGCATCCGCATGTCAGCCAGAATGATCTGCTGGTGATGTTTGGCGGCATGCCCTGAGCGCAGCGCAGGCAAAGAAAAGCCCCGCCGCGGCGGGGCTTTTCTTTCTGATCAGGCTGCGCGCCGGGAACTGTCCGGCGCCTGCGGCGCGACGGTCGGTCCCACGCCCGGCACCGGGCTGTCGGCGCTTTCGGCGGCAGAACGCACGCTGCGCTCCAGCGGAAACACCACGCGGAACACGCTGCCCCGGCCCTCTTCGCTGGTGACGCGCAGCTCCGCATGGTGGCGCGACAGCACGTGCTTGACGATGGCCAGGCCCAGCCCGGTGCCGCCGGTATCGCGCGAGCGGCTGCGGTCGACGCGGTAGAAGCGCTCGGTCAGCCGGGGAATATGCTCGGCCGCGATGCCCAGGCCGGTATCGGACACTGAAAACACCGCGTGGCCGTCTTCCCAGGCCAGCCGCATGGTGATGCGACCGCCCTCCGGCGTGTAGCGCACCGCGTTCGACACCAGGTTGCCCAGCGCCGACATCAGTTCGGTCTCGGCGCCGCGCATGCCCACGGTCGGGTCGATCTCGGCCGCGACCTGGTGCCGGCCCTGCGACAGCGCCTCGGCGTCGTGCATCAGGTGCGCCACCATGGCGCGGATCGGCACCGCCTCATGGCCCGGCGGCTGCGCGTCGCTTTCCAGCTTGGCCAGCGCCAGCAGGTCTTCGACGATGCTCTGCATGCGCACCGACTGCGTCAGCATCATGTCGATGTAGCGGCGCCGGTCCTCCTCCGACACCGGCAGGTCGCGCACGGTCTCGAGGAAGCCGGTCATCACGGTCAGCGGAGTCTTCAGCTCGTGCGAGACATTGGCGACGAAGTCGCGCCGCATCGCCTCGGTGTTTTCCAGCTTGGTGATGTCCTGCGTGATCACCAGCTTGCGGTTGTCGCCATACGGCAGGATCTGCACCGCGATCACGCTGTGCTTGTGCTCGCCCATGTCGCGCATCACCAGCGGGTCGTCGAACTGCTGGCGCGTCAGGTAGTGGACGAACTCGGGCCGGCGAATCAGGTGCGTAATGCGCTGGCGCACGTCGCGCCGCGCGTTCAGGCCGAAATGCTGCTCGGCGACGTCGTTGCACCACTCGATCTGGTCGGCGTCATCGAGCATCAGCACGCCGTTGGGCGAGGCCTGGATGGCCTGGATAAAGCGCGTGTGCTGCTGCTCCACCTGCAGCACCTGGGTGCGCCAGCGCTTGACCAGCCGGTGCAGGCGGTAATACACCTCGCCCCACAGGCCGAGCGCGCTCGGGATCTCGCCGTAGACGGGAGCGTCCAGGACCCTCCACAGCCGGTTGATCTGGTACAGGTAGTAGAACAGCAGCCCGAGCAGCGCAACGCAGGCCAGCGCCAGCGCCGGCACCGGACCGGCGACCAGGTAGACGCCGGCGGACAGCACCAGCAGGCTGATCAGGATGGCCGCGGAACGGGCCCAGATGACATTCATGCGCAGGGTTCAGGCTCGCAGCCAGCCTCGGTATCGGGAGAATCGGCTGGCTGCAGGGTTGCGACGGAGTGTGCCACGATTTCGCCGCGCCCTGCCAGCGGCTCGAGCCCCGTGCGACGGCTCAGGCGCCAGGGGTGCGCGCCAGCCGGTAGCCGCTGCCACGCACGGTTTCAATCATGTTGCTGTAGCCGCCAGGCGTGAGCGCGGCGCGCAGGCGCTTGATGTGGACGTCGACCGTGCGTTCCTCGACAAAGACGTGGTCGCCCCAGACCTGGTCGAGCAGTTGCGAGCGGCTGTGCACGCGCTCGGGATGCGTCATCAGGAAGTGCAGCAGGCGAAACTCGGTGGGCCCCAGGTCCAGCTTGATCGGGCCGCTCTCGTCCTGGCCGGTGACGCGGTGCGTGGCCGGGTCCAGCCGCAGGCCGTTGATTGCCACCACGTCGTCGGTCAGCTGCGGGGCGCGGCGGCGCAGCACGGCCTTGATCCGCGCCAGCAACTCCTTGGGCGAGAACGGCTTGGTGACATAGTCGTCGGCACCGGCCTCCAGCCCCATCACCTTGTCCTGCTCTTCGCCACGGGCGGTCAGCATGATGATGGGAATCTGGCGGGTGCGGTCGTTGGCGCGCAACTCCTTGGCGAAGTTCGCGCCTGACTTGCCAGGGAGCATCCAGTCGAGCAGCACCAGGTCGGGCAGCACATCGCTCATCAGCGACAGCGCCTGCTCGGCGTTATAGGCCCGGATCGGATAATGCCCCGCGTGCTGCAGGTTCACGGCGATCAGTTCGGCAATCGCCGGTTCGTCTTCGACAACGAGAATACTGCTAGGCATGTGTATGGTTCTCCGTGGGCGGATGTACTCAGCTCAGCGCTTCGCGCTCCATGTCCTCGCGCGAGACATGGCGGACGTCCGTCCCCTTGACAATGTAAATGATAAATTCCGCGATGTTCTTGGCGTGATCGCCGATGCGCTCCACGGCCTTGGCGATGAACAGGAAGTCCAGCGCGACCGAGATCGTGCGCGGGTCTTCCATCATGTACGTGATCAGCTTGCGCACGAAGCCGCGGAATTCCTCGTCGATGGCCTTGTCGTCCTTGACGATGCGCGCCGCCGCGGCCGTGTCCAGGCGGGCGAAGGCGTCGAGCGCCTGGCGCAGCAGCGCGATCGCCATCTCGCCCGAGAGCTTGACCTCGGCGTAGTTGATGCTGTGCGCCGACGCATCTTCCATGATGTGCTTGGTGCGCTTGGCGATCTTCTCCGCCTCGTCGCCGGCGCGCTCCAGGTTGGTGATGGTCTTGGAAATCGCCATCACCAGCCGCAGGTCGCGCGCGGTCGGCTGGCGCCGGGCGATGATGTTGCCGCAATCGGCATCGATCTCGACTTCCAGCGCATTGAGCTGGATCTCCCGGGCGATCACCTGGTCGGCGATGTCGGCGTCGAAGTCGGTGAGCGCGCGCATGGCCAGCCCGATCTGCGACTCCACCAGCCCGCCCATCTGCAGCAGCTTGGTGTTGATGGCGTTGAGGTCTGCGTCGAACTGGGTCGACAGGTGCTTGTCAGTCATGGGATTCTCCTGGGCGCTTATGGATATGCTAGTCCCTGTCCTGTACGTCAGCCGAAGCGGCCGGTAATGTAGTCTTCCGTTTCCTTGCGGTGCGGCTTGATGAAGATCTTCTCGGTCTCGCCGAACTCGATCAGTTCGCCCAGGTACATGTAGGCGGTGTAGTCCGAGCAGCGCGCCGCCTGCTGCATGTTGTGGGTGACGATCACCACGGTGTACTCGTCCTTCAGTTCCGCGATCAGCTCTTCGATGCGGCCGGTGGAAATCGGGTCGAGCGCGGAGCATGGCTCGTCCAGCAGCAGCACCTCGGGGCGGATGGCGATGCCGCGCGCGATGCACAGGCGCTGCTGCTGGCCGCCGGAGAGCCCGTAGCCCGACTGGTGCAGCTTGTCCTTGGCCTCGTTCCACAGCGCCGCCTTGGTCAGCGCCCACTCGACGCGGTCGTCCATTTCGGAACGCGAGAGCTTCTCGAACAGGCGCACGCCGAAGGCGATGTTGTCATAGATCGACATCGGGAACGGCGTCGGCTTCTGGAACACCATGCCGACCTTGGCGCGCAGCAGTGCGATGTCCTGCTTGGCGGTCAGCAGGTTGTCGCCGTCCATGTTGATCTCGCCCTCGGCGCGCTGCTCGGGATAGAGCGCGTACATCTTGTTGAAGGTACGCAGCAGCGTCGACTTGCCGCACCCCGACGGGCCGATGAAGGCCGTGACCTTGCGGTCCGGGATCGACATGTTGATGTCCTTCAGGGCATGGAACTGGCCGTAGTAGAAGTTCAGGTTGCGCACGTCGATCTTGGCGCGAACCGAATCGGGAATGTCGATGACGGTGGAGGTCATTGCGTTTTCTCGCTTGCAGTCTTGGGGCGGTCCGGCTGACGGGCGCGCCGCTTATTTCTTGAACAGGATGCGCGCCAGGATATTCAGGGCCAGCACGCCGATCGTAATCAGGAACACACCCGCCCACGCCAGTTGCTGCCATTCGGTGAACGGGCTCATGGCGAAGCGGAAGATCGTCACCGGCAGGTTGGCCATGGGCTTGTTCAGGTCGGTGGTCCAGAACTGGTTGGACAGCGCGGTGAACAGCAGCGGCGCGGTTTCGCCGGCGATACGGGCCACCGCCAGCAATACGCCAGTCACAATTCCCGCATAGGATGACTTCACCGTGATCGACAGCACCATCTTCCACTTGGGCGTGCCCAGGGCGAAGGCGGCCTCGCGCAGCGCGTTGGGCACCAGGTTCAGCATGTTCTCGGTGGTGCGCACCACGATCGGCACCTGCAGCAGCGCCAGCGCGCAGATGCCGGCCCAGCCCGAGAAGTGTCCCATGCGTGTCACCACCAGCGCGTAGACGAACAGGCCGATCACGATCGACGGCGCCGACAGCAGGATGTCGTTGATAAAGCGGATAAAGCTGGCCAGCGGCGAGCTCTTGCCGTACTCGGCCAGGTAGATGCCGGCCAGGATGCCCAGCGGCGTGCCGAACAGCGTGGCCATGCCGACCATCACGAAGCTGCCGAAGATCGCATTGGCGAGGCCGCCGCCGGCTGTATTGGGGGCCGGCGTCATCTGCGTGAACAGGTCCAGCGACAGCCCGCCGACGCCCAGCGTGACCGTGGTCCAAAGGATCCACGCCAGCCAGAACAGGCCGAAGCCCATCGCCACCAGCGAGGCGGTCAGTGCGTACAGGTTGACGCGGCGGCGGCGACCCTGCAAGCGCGCGCGCACGACATCGGCATCTGGACGGACCGCAGGGATCGATACGGAAGACATGGCCTGGCTCGCTCGGGTCATTTGGCTCATTTGGTGCCCTCATTCCTGGCCAGTCGCAGCAGCAACAGCTTGGACAGCGCCAGCACCACGAAGGTGATGAAGAACAGGATCAGGCCCAGCTCCATCAGCGCGGCGGTATGCAGGCCGGCGCCGGCTTCGGCGAACTCGTTGGCGAGCGCCGAGGTGATGCTGTTGCCCGGCGAGAACAGCGAGGCGCTGTCCAGCAGGTTGGTGTTGCCGATCACGAAGGTGACGGCCATGGTCTCGCCCAGCGCGCGGCCCAGGCCCAGCATCACGCCGCCGATGACGCCGGCGCGGGTGTAGGGCAGCACCACGTTCCACATCACCTCCCAGGTGGTGCAGCCCACGCCGTAGGCGGATTCCTTGAGCAGCACCGGGGTGACTTCGAACACGTCGCGCATCACCGAGGCGATGTACGGGATGATCATGATCGCCAGGATCACGCCCGCGCACAGCAGGCCGATGCCCAGCGGCGCGCCCTGGAACAGCTTGCCGATCACCGGCAGCTGGCCCACCGTGGCGGCCAGGGGCTTCTGGAAATACTCGCCGAAGATCGGCGCGAACACGAGCAGGCCCCACATGCCATAGACGATCGACGGCACCGCGGCCAGCAGCTCGATGGCGGTGCCGAGCGGGCGGCGCAGCCAGGCCGGCGACAGCTCGGTCAGGAACAGGGCGATGCCGAAGCTGACCGGCACCGCGATGATCAGTGCGATCAGCGAGGTCACGATGGTGCCGTAGATCGGCACCAGCGCACCGTAGACATCGGCGGGAGGATCCCACTCCGCGGACCACAGGAAGCGCGCGCCGAAGGCCTCGATCGAGGGCCACGCGCTGATCGCGAGCGAGACGATGATGCCGCCCAGCAGCAGCAGCGTCACGATTGCGGCGCCCCGCGTCAGGCCGCCGAACAGGATGTCGCCCATGCGGCTCGGGGGCCGGACGTTGCGGGTGTCGGAGGGGATAGTCGCCATGTCGGAGAATTCGGGAGGGTTCGCCGGCTCCCGCGTGCGCGCGAGCCGGCGATACCGTCAGATCAGTACAGCGCCTTGCCTGCGGAATCCTTGACGATCGTCTTCCAGGTCGTGCGGATCTGGTTGACGACGTTCTCCGGCAGCGGCACGTAGTCCAGGTCGGCGGCCATGCCGGTGCCGTTCTTGTAGGCCCAGTCGAAGAACTTCAGCACTTCGGCACCCTGCGCCGGCTTGTCCTGGTTCTTGTGCACCAGGATGAAGGTGGCGCCGGCGATCGGCCATGCGTCCTTGCCCGGCTGGTTGGTCAGGATCTGGTAGTAGCTCTTGCTCCAGTCGGCGCCGGCGGCGGCGGCCTTGAAGGCGTCGTCACCCGGCTTGACCACGGCGCCCGACGCGTTCTTCATGTTCACGTGGGTCATCTTGTTCTGCTTGGCGTAGGCGTACTCGACATAGCCGATGGCACCATTCAGGCGCTGCACGAAGGCGGCCACGCCCTCGTTGCCCTTGCCGCCGGTGCCGCCGCCCGGCCAGTTGACCGTGGTGCCCTCGCCCACCGTGCCCTTCCAGTCAGCGCTGACCTTGGACAGGTAGTTGGTGAAGATGAAGGTGGTGCCCGAACCGTCGGCGCGGCGCACCGGCAGGATGTCCTGGCTCGGCAGCTTGGCTTGCGGGTTCAGCGCCTTGATGGCGGGGTCGTCCCACTTCTTGATCTTGCCCAGGTAGATGTTGGCCAGCACCTCGCCGGTGATGGTCAGTTCGCCCGGCTTCACGCCTTGCAGGTTGATCACCGGCACCACGCCGCCGATCACGGTCGGGAACTGCACCAGGCCCTGCTTGTTCAGGTCCTCGTCCTTCAGCGGTGCGTCCGAGGCGCCGAAATCGACCGTCTTGGCACCGATCTGCTTGATGCCGCCCGACGAGCCGATGGATTGATAGTTGACCTTGTTGCCCGTTGCCTTGTTATATGCGTCGGCCCACTTGGAATACACGGGCGCCGGGAAAGAAGCGCCTGCACCGGTAATTTCCGCCGCGAACGCAGTACCCGCCACCACCATCGAAACGATGCCTGCCACGGCAGTCTTGACCAGCTTCATATGTCCTCCAGAGAACATTGGTTGGGAATGACAAATTTTTGACAAGACGAACTTTATGCTGCCTCTATGACAATTCCGTGACATCTTCAAATCTTCTTGAAACTGGCCTGCAGCAAGGTAATGACGGAATGCCCGGGCTCTGCCGCGCGCGGAATATGACGGCGGTTAATTGCGTAACAAGATAAAAAAAACGCCGGGACAAACCCGGCGCTCGTTTCCCGGCTGGGGCTATCAGGCACCCAGCGCGTCCGCCAGTTTTCTGGCTGCGCGCTCGGCCATGTCGGCCTGCTCCGCCTCGACCATCACGCGCACCACGGGCTCGGTGCCCGAGGCGCGGATCAGTACCCGGCCGCGGTCCCCCAGGGCCGGTTCTACCTCGGCACGCGCCGCCTGCAGGCCGGCATGGGTCTGCCAATCGAAGCCCTTCTGCACGCGCACATTGATCAGCGTCTGCGGGAACAGCTTCACGCCGTCGAGCAGTTGCGCCAGGGTCTTGCCGCTGCGGCGCAGCGCGCCCAGCACCTGCAGCGCCGACACGATGCCGTCGCCGGTGCTGTGGCGATCCAGGCACAGCAGGTGGCCTGAACCCTCGCCACCCAGCGTCCAGTTACGCTTGTTCAGTTCCTCCAGCACATAGCGGTCGCCCACCTTGGCGCGCACGAAGTCGACGCCCTCACGCTTGAGCGCCAGTTCCACTGCCATATTGGTCATCAGCGTGCCGACCGCGCCCGGCACCGCGTGGCCCGCGGCCTGGCGGTCGCGCACGATCAGATACAGCAGTTCATCGCCGTTGTAGAGCCGGCCGTCCGCGTCCACCACCTGCAGCCGGTCCGCGTCGCCATCGAAGGCCAGGCCCAGGTCGGCGCCGTTGGCCTTGACCGCTTCGATCAGCTTCTCCGGCGCGGTGGCGCCGTAGCCGGCGTTGATATTGCGGCCATTCGGCTGGTTGCCGATGGCCACCACGTCGGCGCCCAGTTCATGGAACACCGGCGGCGCAATGTGGTAGGCCGCGCCATGGGCGCAGTCGACCACGATCTTCAGGCCATGCAAGTCCTGCTCATACGGGAACGTGCTCTTGCAGAACTCGATATAGCGGCCGGCGGCATCGTCGATGCGACGGGCGCGTCCCAGGTCGTCCGACGGGGCGCACACCATGGGCTCGTCGATGGCAGCTTCGATCGCCGCCTCGACCGCGTCGGGCAGCTTGTCGCCGCTGGCCGAGAAAAACTTGATGCCGTTGTCGTAGTAGGGGTTGTGGCTGGCCGAGATCACCACGCCGGCCGACAGCCGCAGCGCCCGGGTCAGATAGGCGATGCCAGGGGTCGGCAGCGGACCGGTCAGCAGCACATGCACGCCCGCCGAGGTAAAGCCAGCTTCCAGCGCGGCTTCCAGCATGTAGCCCGAAATGCGCGTGTCCTTGCCGATCAGCACGGTGGGCTTGCCCTGCCCGGTCCTGGCGCCATGCGCCAGCACCTTGCCCGCGGCATGGCCCAGGCGCATGACAAAGTCCGGCGTGATCGGCGCGTCGCCGACCTTGCCCCGCACGCCATCTGTCCCGAAATAATTGCGTGTCATTTGTTTCCTTTCTCTTCTGTGTTCTGTCCTAGTGGCGCTGCCGCCTGTCAGTGCCCCGTCAGCTCAGCCGGAGCGGACCGATTCGTTGCGCACGGCCCACCAGGTCTTGACGGCGTCGACGGTCTGCTCCACATCATGCACGCGTACGATAAAAGCACCGCGCTCCACCGCACACACGGCCGCGGCAATGCTGGCGGCGATGCGCTGCTGCGGTGGCCGGCCGCCCAGGATGGCGCCCAGCGTGGACTTGCGCGAGATGCCCGCCAGCACCGGCAGGCCGTCCGGCGCCAGCTTCGGCAACTGCCCGAGCAGGCGCAAATTATGATCCGGTGTCTTGCCGAAGCCAAACCCCGGATCGAGGCAGATCCGGGCCTCGTCGATCCCGGCGGCGCGCAGCACGGCGACGCGCCCGGCCAGGAACTGCGCGACTTCGGCGACCACATCGTCGTAGTGCGGGTCTTCCTGCATGGTCTGCGGATCGCGCTGCATATGCATGACGCACAGGCCCCCCTGTCCGCCCGCCACGGCCTCGACCGCGCCTGGCATGCGCAAACCCCAGATATCGTTGATGAGATCGGCTCCGGCAGCTAGCGCGGCGCGCATGACCTCGGGCTTGTAGGTGTCGATCGACAGCGGCTTGCCGCAGTCGCGCAGCGCTTCCACCACCGGGATCACGCGTGCCAGCTCGTCTGCCAGCGGCAGCGCCGCCGAACCGGGCCGGCTCGATTCCCCGCCGATGTCGATGATGTCGACGCCCTCGGCGATCATCTGCTCGGCATGGCGCAGCGCCGCATCGCGGCTGGCATACTGGCCGCCGTCTGAAAAGGAGTCGGGCGTGACGTTGAGGATGCCCATCACCAGCGGGCGCTGGTCCAGGGCAAAGCGGAAACGGCCGCACTGGAAGTGCCGGGTCTGAGTCGTCTGCTGCAAGATAGGAAGGCTTCGGCATGCGCGCGGACCTGCCGCGCAAACGTAAAAGCCGGTGCACCAGGCACCGGCTTCAGGGAGACACTACACAGCCATCGCTACAGCGTCGTCAGTGAGACGAGCGCCGGATCAGGCCGTGGCAGGCGCGTTGGTCGGCGCCACCGGCGAGCCGCCCGAAGGCGTGCTGCCGCCACCGTTCGGGCCCGACGCGCTGCGCGGCGGGCGCGGCGGCTTGCCGGCCATGATGTCGTTGACCTGGTCGGCGTCGATGGTTTCCCATTCCATCAGCGCGTTGGTCATGGCCTCGACCTTGTCGCGGTTCTCTTCGAGCAGGCGCTTGGCCAGCGCATACTGCTCGTCGATGATGCGGCGGATCTCGGCGTCGACCTTCTGCTGCGTGGCCTCCGACACGGTCTTCGACGACAGCTTGCCGAACATGCCGTCCTGCTCGGTATCGACATAGACCATGGCGCCGAGCGAGTCGCTCATGCCGAAGCGGGTCACCATGTCGCGCGCGATCTTGGTGGCACGCTCGAAGTCGTTGGAAGCGCCGGTGCTCATGGCGTTGAGGAAGACCTCTTCCGCCGCGCGGCCGCCGAACAGGATGGCGACCTCTTCCAGCATGCTGTCCTTGTACTTCGAATACTTGTCATGCTCCGGCAGTTGCCAGGTTACGCCCAGCGCCCAGCCACGCGGCATGATGGTGACCTTGTGCACCGGGTCGGCCTTGGGCAGCAGCTTGGCCACCACCGCATGGCCAGACTCGTGGTAAGCCGTGGCGCGGCGCTCTTCCTCGCGCATCACCGTCGACTTGCGCTCCGGACCCATGTAGATCTTGTCCTTGGCGTCCTCGAAGTCCTGCATGTCGACCACGCGCTTGTTGCGGCGGGCGGCAAACAGCGCGGCCTCGTTGACCAGATTGGCCAGGTCGGCGCCCGAGAAGCCCGGGGTGCCACGCGCGATCACCGAGGCGTCGACGTCGTTGCCGATCGGCACCTTGCGCATATGGACCTTCAGGATCTGCTCGCGACCGCGGATGTCCGGCAGGCCTACGTAGACCTGGCGGTCGAAACGGCCCGGACGCAGCAGCGCCTTGTCCAGCACGTCGGCACGGTTGGTCGCGGCGATCACGATCACGCCCGAGTTGGCCTCGAAGCCGTCCATCTCGACCAGCATCTGGTTCAGGGTCTGCTCGCGCTCGTCGTTGCCGCCGCCCATGCCGGCGCCACGATGGCGGCCGACCGCGTCGATTTCATCGATGAACACGATGCAGGGCGCCTGCTTCTTGGCGTTCTCGAACATGTCGCGGACACGGGCCGCGCCCACGCCGACGAACATTTCGACGAAGTCGGAACCGGAGATGCTGAAGAACGGCACCTTGGCCTCGCCGGCGATGGCACGCGCCAGCAGCGTCTTGCCGGTACCCGGAGGGCCGACCAGCAGCACGCCGCGCGGGATGCGGCCGCCCAGCTTCTGGAACTTCTGCGGATCCTTGAGGAAGTCGACCAGCTCGACCACTTCTTCCTTGGACTCGTCGCAGCCAGCCACGTCCTGGAACGTGACGGCGTTCTGGTTTTCGTCGATCAGCCGCGCACGCGACTTGCCAAATGAGAATGCGCCGCCTTTTCCGCCACCCTGCATCTGACGCATCATGTAGAACCAGAACACGATGATCAGCAGGGTCGGCCCGAGGTAGTACAGGGCCTGGACCAGCACGTTGGGTTCGTCATCCGCCTTGCCGGTGACCTGGACGCCGTATTTCATCAGGTCGCCGACCATCCAGATGTCGCCCGGCGAGATGATGGTGTACTTGGCCCCTTCCTTGGGCGAGACCACCAGGTTGCGGCCCTGCACGTCGACACGCGACACCTTGCCGTTCTTGGCGTCATCCATGAACTGCGAATAGGTGACGCTGTCCTGCGCACGGGGCTTGTCGAACTGCTTGAAGACGGTAAACAACACCAGCGCGATCACGAGCCAGATTGCCGCCTTTTGAAACAGGTTGTTATTCAAGGCCGAACTCCTTTGCAATTGCCTTGCCAACGGATAGCTGCATTGTAATGCAGCCCCCGCCCTCGAGGGGAAACAGAGAAACTATGATGCCGATAGCACCGGGTGAGGGTATTTCCCTCTACATTTCTTCTTCCGCCCTGGCTTGTATCGAGATCGGTCAATCCACTGTCTTGAGGTAGCGCCCAAGGATAAAGGTTTCGGAAGACTTGTCGCGCGACGCCTTGGGCTTGCGCTTCGCGACCACTTTGAACTGCCGCTTGAACTTTTCCACGATCTGGCTGTAGCCGCTCCCGTGGAAACACTTTACCAGCAATGCTCCCTCCGGCTTAAGGTGGGCCTGGGCAAATTCCAGCGCCAGGTCGCACAGGTACTCGATCCGGGCGGCGTCGGCGGAGGCCACACCGGACAAATTGGGGGCCATGTCGGACAAAACAAGGTCGATCTTGTGGCCGCCGGAGGCGTCCAGCACCACACTTTCGAGTTCTCGGAAGACAGATTCCTCGCGGAAGTCGCCCTGGATGAACGTAACGTCGGCGACAGGTTCCATCGGCAGCAGGTCGATCGCCACGACGGCGCCGTCGATCCGGCCGTCCCTGGCCCGGGGCGAGTCGGCCAGCTTGTTGCGGGCGTACTGGCTCCAGCTGCCGGGCGCCGCGCCCAGGTCGACGATGACCTGGCCCGGGCGGATCAGCTTGTCCTGCTCGTCGATCTCCTTGAGCTTGTACGCCGCGCGGGCACGGTAGCCCTCGCGCTGCGCCATTTTCACGTACGGATCGTTGATGTGGTCGTGCAGCCACGAATGGTTGAACTTGTTCTTTGCCATGCCAGATACCAGCCTGTTCCCTGCCCGCGGGCGCCGGCCGGGCCGGCGGCGCAGGTTTTCCTACTGTTTTGATGATTTTGCTGCCCGACAGTGCCGGATTGTCGGATAATACGCGCCAATCCGCATCCCGGCTTGCCGCCATCCGGTGGCCGCCGGCAGCCTGTTTCTGCGCGCCGTGTCACGACCGGCGCGGGCGGCAGCGCCCGATTACCAGCGCCAAGCGCTCTATCACTATTTCAAGCGCCTTATCCGGCGCCAACCTATGCCCGCTCTACAACTAGTTCCCGCCCAGCGTTCCGACCTGCGCTCCCGTGCCCATGCCCTGAATCCGGTCGTGATGGTCGGCGCCGAAGGCCTGACCCGCGCCGTGCTGGCCGAGATCGACCGCAGCCTGGCCGCCCACGACCTGATCAAGATCCGCGTGTTCGGCGACGACCGCGAAGCGCGCATCGCCATCTACGAGGAAATCTGCGACCAGCTCAGCGCCGCGCCGATCCAGCATATCGGCAAACTGCTGGTGGTCTGGCGTCCGGGCGAAGCCCGCCTGAAGGAAAACCAGGCCGAAGACCTCGGCCGGCACACGCCCGCCCGCCGCGGCGGCGCCGCCCCGCGCACGGTCACGGTGAAGAAGCCCAGCGCCGCCCCGAACCGCCGTCCGACCCGCAAGGAAGTCACGGTGCTGGGCAACCAGCGCGTCACCGCCGGCGGCAACGTGAAGCGCTCGCGCGCCCGCCCGGCCAGCCAGAAGAAGAAGGCGCTGGGCTGAACACTGCCAGCTGCCCGCACCACGGGGTGCCGCCCGGCGCCCCCGATGCCGGCAAGCCACGCCCGTGGCGGTGCCGGCGGCCGGGCCTACTCGCCGGCCGAACGCGGCGCCGAAGCGCGCCACACCAGCACTAGCGCCAGCAGGCTTTGCAGCAGATAGAAAGCGCTGGACACGCCGTGCAGCATGCCGAACTGCGCCTTGTAAGGCGAGTCCGAAACGCCAACGCCCAGCGCCAGCGCCTTTTCCTTCAGACTGCCCATGAACGGCTGGATACCGAAGTAGCCGACCAGCACGCAGCACAGCATGCCCAGCACCAGCCATCGCAGGCCGCGGTAGCGGTGGGCGCCGCGCCGGATCATCACGTTGCACAGCACCAGCTGCAGCACGCCGATGGTCACGCCGACGATGGCTTCGGTATGGAACAAGTGACCGGCGATCATGCCCGCCATCTCGCGGCTGGGCAGCACCGAAAACAGCGTCGGCGCCACCATGTAGCCGACGGTCCACAGGCTGCCCGCCCATACCACCGTCAGCAACAGGAAGATGCGATGCGGCAGCGGCGGCAGATTGTTATAGGAACTGGAGAACACGAACCGGTCTTTCCGGCGGCCGGACGGGCGCAAGCCTGCCGGCCGGGCCGGCGTCAGATGTAGCGGACGGTAATGACTTCGTACTCGCGCTCGCCGCCAGGGGCCAGCACGGTGGCGACGTCGCCTTCGAACTTGCCGATCAGCGCGCGCGCGATCGGCGAACTGACCGAGATCTTGCCAGTTTCGAGGTCGGCCTCGTCATCGCCCACGATCTGGTAGCTGACCGGCTTGCCGGACTCCAGGTCTTCCAGGTCGACGGTCGCGCCGAAGACGATGCGGCCATCGGTATCCAGCTGGGTCGGGTCGATGACCTGCGCAGTCGACAGCTTCGACTCTACCTCGATGATGCGGCCTTCGATAAAAGCCTGCTTTTCCTTGGCGGCGTCGTATTCGGCGTTTTCGGACAGGTCGCCCTGGGCGCGTGCTTCGGAGATGGCATTGATCACCGCCGGACGCTCGACAGCCTTGAGGCGCTGCAGCTCTTCCTTGAGCAGCTCGGCGCCACGCTTGGTAATCGGAATGGTGCTCATGTCTTGGTTCAACAAAAAAATGAGCCGCAGCGGAGCTGGAGCCATCCCCGGCATACACCGCCAGGACACTTCCGCTCAACCGCGGCTTTCAGACAGGATCGAACGCGGGCAGGCCGCATCGATCGACGAATTTGACGTAGTTTAGGCCAGGAAGCCCGCCGGCAGCAACTCCGGCGGGCTTCCTGGGATAGCGGGGCGCCCATGCGCCCGGCCTTTGCGAGGTGGCGTTTACCTAACTTGCGGACCTCAGGCCAGCGAAGCGTGCAGGCCCTGGAGGTCATACACTTCCAGGCTCTGCATGTGCTTCAGGCCCTCCACCGCGGCACGGGCGCCGGCGATGGTGGTGTAGTAAGGAATGCGGTGGGCCAGCGCCGAGATACGGATCGAGCGCGAATCGGCGATCGCGCCGCGGGTTTCGTCCACGGTGGTGAACACCAGCGCCAGTTCGCCGTTCTTGATCATGTCGACGATATGCGGACGGCCGTCCTTGACCTTGTTGACCACCTTGACCGGGATGCCGGCGGCCTCGATCGCCGAGGCGGTGCCGCGCGTGGCGACGATCGGGTAGCCCATGTCGTGCAGCATGCGGGCCACGGCCACGGCGCGCGGCTTGTCGCTGTCCTTCACGGTGATCAGCACGGCGCCCTTCTCAGGCAGGCGCGAGCCCGCGGCCAGCTGGCTCTTGAACAGGGCCTCGCCGAAGCTCTTGCCCACACCCATCACTTCGCCGGTCGAACGCATTTCGGGTCCGAGCACCGGATCCACGCCCGGGAACTTGTTGAACGGGAACACCGCTTCCTTGACGCTGTAGTACGGCGGGATGACCTCGTCGGCGACGCCCTGCTCGTCCAGCGACTGGCCGGCCATGCAGCGCGCGGCGATCTTGGCCAGCTGCATGCCGGTGGCCTTGGACACGTACGGCACGGTACGCGACGCGCGCGGGTTCACTTCCAGCACGTAGACGGTGTCGACACCGTTGTTCTGCTGGATGGCAAACTGCACGTTCATCAGGCCGACCACGTTCAGGGCCTTGGCCATGGCCGCGGTCTGGCGCTTCAGTTCCGCCACGGTCTCGGCCGACAGCGAGTACGGCGGCAGCGAGCAGGCGGAATCGCCCGAGTGCACGCCAGCCTGCTCGATGTGCTCCATCACGCCGCCGATGAACACGCGCTTGCCGTCGCACAGCGCATCGACATCGCACTCGATGGCGTCGTTCAGGAAGCGGTCGAGCAGCACCGGGGAGTCGTTGGAGACCTTGACCGCCTCGCGCATGTAGCGCTCGAGGTCGCGCGGCTCATGCACGATCTCCATGGCACGGCCGCCCAGCACATACGACGGGCGCACCACCAGCGGGTAGCCGATTTCCTCGGCCAGGCGCAGCGCCTCGTCCTCGGCACGCGCGGTGCGGTTGGGCGGCTGGCGCAGGCCCAGATCCTGCAGCAGCTTCTGGAAGCGCTCGCGGTCTTCGGCCGCGTCGATCATGTCGGGGCTGGTGCCGATGATGGGCACGCCATTGCGCTCCAGGTCCAGCGCCAGCTTCAGCGGGGTCTGGCCGCCGTACTGCACGATCACGCCGACCGGCTTTTCCTTGTCGACGATCTCGAGCACGTCTTCCAGCGTCAGCGGCTCGAAGTACAGGCGGTCCGAGGTGTCATAGTCGGTCGACACGGTCTCCGGGTTGCAGTTGACCATGATGGTCTCGTACCCGTCTTCGCGCAGCGCCAGCGCGGCGTGCACGCAGCAGTAGTCGAACTCGATGCCCTGGCCGATCCGGTTCGGGCCGCCGCCCAGCACCATGATCTTCTTCTTGTCGGTCGGCGCCGCCTCGCACTCGCCATGCTCGGCCTCGTAGGTCGAGTACATGTAGGCGGTGTTGGTGGCGAACTCGGCCGCGCAGGTATCAACGCGCTTGTACACCGGGCGCACGTTCTGCGCGATGCGCGCCTCGCGCACGGCGCGGGCGTCGGTCTTCAGCAGCCGCGCCAGGCGGCGGTCGGAGAAGCCCTTCTGCTTCAGGAAGCGCAGTTCGGCGGTCGACAGGCTGTCGAGCGTGCGCGACTTGACCTGGCCCTCGGTGCGGACGATGTCCTCGATCTGGGCCAGGAACCACGGGTCGATGGCGGTCTCGTGATAGATCTCTTCCAGCGACATGCCCAGGCGGAACGCGTCACCGACGTACCAGATGCGGTCCGGGCCCGGCTCGCCGACCTCCTCGACGATCTCGTCGCGGTCGGTGGACTTCTCGTCCAGGCCGTCGACGCCCACTTCCAGCCCGCGCAGGGCCTTCTGGAACGATTCCTGGAACGTGCGGCCCATCGCCATCACCTCGCCCACCGACTTCATCTGGGTGGTCAGGTGGCTGTCGGCCTGCGGGAATTTCTCGAAGGCGAAGCGCGGCACCTTGGTGACCACGTAGTCGATCGAGGGCTCGAACGAGGCCGGGGTGGCACCGCCGGTGATCTCGTTCTTCAGTTCGTCCAGGGTGTAGCCCACCGCCAGCTTGGCCGCGACCTTGGCGATCGGGAAGCCGGTGGCCTTCGAGGCCAGCGCCGACGAGCGCGACACGCGCGGGTTCATCTCGATGACGATCATGCGACCGTCCTTCGGGTTGATCGAGAACTGCACGTTGGAGCCGCCGGTGTCGACGCCGATCTCGCGCAGCACCGCCAGCGAGGCATTGCGCAGGATCTGGTATTCCTTGTCGGTCAGGGTCTGGGCCGGAGCCACCGTGATCGAGTCGCCGGTGTGGATGCCCATCGGGTCCAGGTTCTCGATCGAGCAGATGATGATGCAGTTGTCCTGCTTGTCGCGGACCACTTCCATCTCATACTCTTTCCAGCCCAGCAGCGATTCCTCGATCAGCAGCTCGCGCGTGGGCGACAGGTCCAGGCCGCGCTTGCAGATCTCTTCGAACTCTTCGCGGTTGTAGGCGATGCCGCCGCCGGTGCCGCCCAGCGTGAACGACGGACGGATCACGATCGGGTAGCCGCTGGTGCCGGTGTCCTGGGCGATGCGGGCCTGCACGGCGACGGCCTCGTCCATCGAGTGGGCGATGCCGGACTTGGCCGAGCCGAGGCCGATCTTGGTCATCGCGTCCTTGAACTTCTGGCGGTCCTCGGCCTTGTCGATGGCCTGGGGCGACGCGCCGATCAGTTCGACCTTGTACTTGTCCAGCACGCCATGGCGGTGCAGGTCCAGCGCGCAGTTCAGCGCGGTCTGGCCGCCCATGGTCGGCAGGATCGCATCCGGGCGCTCCTTCTCGATGATGCGTTCGACCACTTCCCAGGTGATCGGCTCGATGTAGGTCACGTCGGCCGTGGCCGGGTCGGTCATGATGGTCGCCGGGTTGGAGTTGACCAGGATGACCTTGAAGCCTTCCTCGCGCAGGGCCTTGCAGGCCTGGGCGCCGGAATAGTCGAACTCGCACGCCTGGCCGATGATGATGGGGCCCGCGCCGATGATCAGGATGCTCTTGATGTCTGTGCGTTTTGGCATTGCACGCTCTCTTTATGGGCCGGCCCGCCTTGCCTGCGGACCGCGCCGGTAATCAGGGAATCCGTCGGGATTCGAAAATATTGTCTTGCTCAGTTCATCGTGGCCGTCGCCAGCTTGGCGCCGAAGCCGATGAACATCGCGCCTACCCCGCTGGACATGCCGGCCGACAGCCGGCGGCGGCGCCGGAACGCTTCGGCCAGCTTCGCGCCCACGAAGATGATCGTGGTCAGGTAAGCAAAGCTGCAGATCTGGCACACCAGCCCCAGCACGCCGAACGACAGCACCGGGTAAGCAAAGGCAGGGTCGACGAACTGGATGAAGAACGAGATGAAGAACAGGATCGCCTTCGGGTTCAGCAGGCTGATCAGCAGCGCCTTGCGGAACGGGTCGGACTGGTCCGGCGTGGCCGAAGGCACCGCGGCGCTGGTGGCATCGCCGCGCGCGGCCCAGCTGCGCAGCGCGCCGCGCAGCATGTTGAAGCCGATCCACGCCAGGTAGGCGGCGCCGACGTACTTCACCACGTAGAACAGCGCCGGGCTGGCCTTGAGCAGCGAGGCCACGCCCGCCGCCGACAGCACCATCAGCACCGCGTCGCCCAGGAACACCCCGCACGCGCCCTTGTAGCCGGCGCGCACGCCGCGCTGCGCCGCCACCGACAGCACGTACATCGAATTCGGGCCCGGCAGCAGCACGATGAAGATCGTGCCCAGCACATAGGTCCAGAAGTCGGTAATGCCGAAAGCGGTATGCATGAAGGCGTTCATGGGATGTCCCGGGGTCTCGCTCGCTGTGCCCGCGCGCTTACTTGCGCGCGTCGGTCATCAGCTGGATGAAGCGGTCGAACAGGTAAGCCACGTCGTTCGGGCCGGGCGAGGCTTCCGGATGGCCCTGGAAGCAGAACGCCGGCTTGTCGGTCAGCGCGAAACCCTGCAGCGAGCCGTCGAACAGCGACTTGTGCGTGACGCGCACGTTCGCCGGCAGCGTGTCCGCATCGACCGCGAAGCCGTGGTTCTGCGATGTGATCACCACCCGGCCGTCGTCCAGGTCCTTGACCGGATGGTTGGCGCCGTGGTGGCCGAATTTCATCTTCAGGGTCTTGGCGCCGACCGCCAGGGCCATGATCTGGTGGCCCAGGCAGATGCCGAAGGTCGGGATGCCGCGCTCGATGAACTCGCGCGTGGCGGCGATGGCGTAGTCGCACGGCTCGGGGTCGCCGGGGCCGTTGGACAGGAACACGCCGTCCGGATTCAGCGCCAGCGCATCGGCCGCGCTCGCCTGGGCGGGCAGCACCGTGACCTTGCAGCCGCGCTCGGCCAGCATGCGCAGGATGTTGTACTTGACGCCGTAGTCATAGGCGACCACGTGGAACTGCGGCTGCCGCTGCTTGCCGTAGCCCTCGCCCAGCTTCCATTCGGACTGGGTCCATTGGTACGGTTCCTTGACCGACACCACCTTGGCCAGGTCCATGCCGGCCAGGCCGGGGAACGAGCGGGCCAGGTCGATGGCCTTCTGCACGTTGTCCTCGCCAGCCAGGATGCAGCCGTTCTGGGCGCCCTTCTCGCGCAGGATACGCGTCAGCTTGCGCGTATCGATGCCGGCGATCGCCACCACCTTTTCCTGCTTCAGGTAGTGGCCAAGGGTGTGCTCCTTGCGGAAGTTGGAGGCCAGGATCGGCAGATCCTTGATGATCAGGCCGGCGGCATGGACTTTCGTGGCTTCGACATCCTCAGGATTGACACCGTAGTTGCCGATATGCGGATACGTCAGCGTGACGATCTGCCGCGAATAGCTCGGGTCGGTGAGGATTTCCTGGTAACCGGTGATGGCGGTGTTGAACACCACTTCGCCGATGGTATGGCCGGAAGCGCCAATGGAATAGCCACGAAAGACCGTGCCGTCTGCTAGCGCGAGAATGGCGGACGGAAAAGACGGTAACACGGGTAGGCTCCTGCTGGACTCACCCCGTGACCGACCAATCGACGCCTCGTGCCTCCCAGGCTGGATCCGTGACGGCGGCAGCGGCATTGCGCCGATGCGGTCGGATCCGGTTGCGGCATGCTTTTTGAATCACATCAAGTGTGAACGGCAAAAGCGGCGCGGATGGGGGCGGCGGAAGGTGGAAAGCGGTTGGCGCTAGGGTGAAGGGTTCTGAAAGCGAAACTTTCGAATTATATCCCGCGCCACCCAATTTCTCAAGTTTTCAAGGACTTGCGCGCGGCAGGCGGCAATACCGCCGGCCGCGCACGCGGTCCGTGCACTCCCGGTTGTACCGGCGGCGTGCAAATCACAGCTGCGGTGGCACCACCGCAGTCACCTCGATTTCCACCTTCGCGCGCGGCTCGACCAGGTCGGCGACCTCGACCGCGGTCATCGCCGGAAAGTGGCGGCCGATGATGGCCCGGTAATGTTCGCCGATCGCCCCATAGGCGCCGACATATTCGGCCTTGTCCTTCACATACCAGGTCATGCGCGCGATATGTTCGGGCCGCGCATCGCCGGCCGCCAGCACCGCCACCACATTGCGCAGGGTCTGCGCCACCTGCAGGCCGAAGTCGTCGGTCTCGAATTCGCACTGGCTGTTCCAGCCGATCTGGCCGCTGATGAACAGCAGCCGGCTGCCGGCCTGGATCTCGGTCATCATGCCGTTGGCGTAGCCGCGCGGCGGCGCCCAGTCGGGCGGCTGCAGGATCTTCATGTCGTTTCCCTGTGGTTGCTTGGTATGGATGGATGGAAATCCGGGTTCAGGCCGCGGCCACCAGATAGCGCGCCATGGCCTCGCGCACGGGTTCGGGCAGCGGCTGCGGCGCAATCGCGCCGGTATCGACGCAGACCAGCCGTTGCGTCACTTCCATGCGGGTATCGTCGTGCGGGCCGGCGAAGCGGATCGCCAGCGTGAAGCTGGACTGGCCCAGCTTCAGCACGCGCAATTCGCGCGTGAGCTGCTCGCCCAGCCGGCTCGGCGCGAGAAAGCGGCACTCCAGCTCGGCCGTCGGCACGCCGGCGCGGCCCTCGCCGTGCATGGCATCGAACGGCCAGCCCAGCGCTTCGCCGAACCAGTCCTCGATCAGGTCGTTGAGCATCTCGAAATAGCGTGGATAGAACACGATGCCGGCGGCATCGCAGTGCTTGAAGCGCACCTGCACGGTATTGCGGAACACGTCGCTCATGGTTGCCCCTGGCCTGGCTTGCCACCATCGCCCCCACTCGGCCCCTGCTCCGCCATCTGGCGCAGCCTGAAGCGCTGCAGCTTGCCGGTCTCGGTGCGCGGCAGCGCCGGCACGAACTCGATGCGGCGCGGGTACTTGTACGGGGCAATCTGGCGCTTCACGTGGTCCTGCAGCGCGGCGCGGGTGGCGTCGTCGGCGGCCACGCCCGCGCGCAGCACCACGTAGGCCATCACCACCTGGCCGCGGCCGTCGTCCGGCGCGCCGACCACGCCGCATTCGGCCACCGCCTCATGCTGCATCAGCGCACTCTCCACCTCCGGCCCGGCGATGTTGTAGCCGGCCGAGATGATCATGTCGTCGGAGCGCGCCTGGTAAAAGTAATAGCCGTCCGGGTCGGCGACGAAGGTATCGCCCGGCAGGTTCCAGCCGGCCTTCACATAGTTGGCCTGGCGCGGGTCGTCCAGGTAGCGGCAGCCGGTCGGGCCCTGCACGGCGAGCTTGCCGACCTGGCCCGGCGGCAGCGGCCGCATCTCCTCATCGACGATCCGTGCCACGTAGCCGGGCACCACCTTGCCGATCGCGCCCGGCCTGACCTCGGCGCCGGCGCTGGAGATAAAGATGTGCATCATCTCGGTGCCGCCGATGCCATCGGTCATCTCGATGCCGGTGGCGGCCTTCCAGCTCTGCCGGGTGGCGTCGGGCAGCGCCTCGCCGGCGGACACGCTGTGCCTCAGGCTGGAGATATCGAAGCGCGGCGCCAGTGCCGCCATCTGCCGGTAGAAGGTGGGCGCGGTAAAGACGATGGTGGCGCGGAAGTCGTGGATCAGCTCGAGCAGCGATTCGGGCGTGAGCTTCTCCGCCAGCACCGTGCTGGCGCCGATGCGCAACGGGAAGCACAGCATGCCGCCCAGCCCGAACGTGAACGCGATCGGCGGCGTACCGCAGAAGATGTCGTCTGGCGCAGAGCGCAGCACATGGCGCGGGAACAGGTCGCACATGGCCAGCACGTCGCGGTGGAAATGCATGGTGCCCTTGGGCTGGCCGGTGGTGCCGCTGGTAAACGCGATCAGGCAGACATCCTCGCTGGCGGTGTCGCAGGCGTCGAAAGTCTCCGGCTTGCCGGCCAGCGCCGCCTCCAGCGAGCCCTCGCCTGCACCGTTGAAATACAGCGTGCGCGCCAGGCTCGGACAATGCCATGCGCCGCCGGCCTGCTGGTTGGCGTCGAGTTCCTCGCGCAGCCGCACATCGCACAGCGCGGCGCTGACCTGCGCCTTGTCGATAATCTGCTTGAGCTCCCCGGCGCGCAGCAGCGGCATGGTCGGCACCGCCACCAGGCCCGCCTTCAGCGTGGCCAGCCAGCTGGCCGCCATCATCAGGTTGTTGGGGCCGCGCAGCAGCACGCGGTTGCCGGGCACCAGCCGCATGTCCTCGACCAGCACGTGGGCGATCCGGTTCACCAGCGCGGCGAGCTGTGCATAGGTCACGGTCTCGATGCGGCCGTCGCGCCGATGGCGGACGGCGATGCGCTCGCCGCGCCCTTCGCGCACGTGGCGGTCGACCAGCTCCACCGCGGCATTGATCCGCTCGGGGTAGTCGGTGTCGGCATTGAAGCGGAACACCGGCCACTGGTCCCGCGGCGGCAGGCGGTCGCGCGCGAAGGTGTCGAGGTGGGCTGTGGTCGCCATGGCTTGTCTCCTGTCTGCTCTGTATCGGTACGGCAGTTCGTGGGGGGCGCGGGGGTGCACGGTCCCGGCTCAGGCCTGCTGCCCGGCCAGCGTCTCGCGCGCGATGATCAGCTTCTGCACTTCCGTCGCGCCTTCATAGATGCGCAGCGAGCGGATCTCGCGGTACAGGCTTTCCACGCGCGTGCCGACCTTGACGCCGAGGCCGCCGAACATCTGCACCGCGCGGTCGATCACCTGTTGCGCATTCTCGGTGGCGACCATCTTGGCCATGGCCGCCTCGCGCGTGGTGCGCTGCCCCTTCACATCGCGCAGCCAGGCCGCACGGTAGGTCAGCAGCGCCGCCGCGTCGATGGCGGTGGCCATGTCGCCGATCGCGGCCTGGGTCAGTTGCAGGTCGGCCAGCACGCCGCCGAACATCGGGCGCGCGCGGGCACGCGCCAGCGCATCGTCCAGCGCGGCGCGGCCGAAGCCCAGCGCCGCCGCGGCAACCGAGGCGCGGAAGATGTCGAGCGTCATCATCGCCACCTTGAAGCCCTGTCCCGCCTCGCCCAGCCGGTTGGCCACCGGCACGCGGCATTGGTCGAAGCGCAGCGTCGCCAGCGGATGCGGCGCCATCACGTCGATGCGCTCGGCGATGGTCAGGCCCGGCGTGTCGGCGTCGACCACCAGGGCCGTGATGCCGCGCGCGCCCGGGGCCTCGCCGGTGCGCACGAACACGCAGTAGAAGTCGGCGATGCCGCCGTTCGAGATCCAGGTCTTGGCGCCATCGATGACATAGTGGCTGCCGTCTTCCGACCGCCGCGCGCTGCATTGCATCGCGGCGACATCCGAGCCGGCCTCCGGCTCCGACAGCGCGAACGCGGCAATCGCCTCGCCGCGGGCCACGCGCGGCAGGTAGCGCGCGCGCAGCGCGTCGCTGCCCGCCAGCGAGATCGCGCCCGAGCCCAGCCCCTGCATGGCAAAGGCAAAATCGGCCAGGCCGTCATGGCGCGCCAGGGTCTCGCGCAGCAGGCACAGCGAGCGCGAATCGAGCTGCGGCAGCATGCCGCCATGCGCGGCCGGCACGCAGTAGCGCAGCCAGCCGGCCTCGCCCAGCTGCCGCACCAGCGCGCGGCACGCGGCGTCGGTATCGCTGTGGTCGACCCGCAGGTTTTGTCCGCACCATGCGTCGAGTTTGCGCTCCAGCGCGCGGTGGGCGTCGTCGAACAGCGGCAGTTCGAGGTAGGTCTTGTCGGACATGGCGCTTCAGTCCCCTTCGAAGACCGGCTTGGTCTTGGCGACGAAGGCCTCATAGGCGCGGCGGAAATCGCGCGTCTGCATGCAGATGGCCTGCGCCTCGGCCTCGGCCTCGATGGCCTCGTCCAGGCCCATGTTCCATTCCTGGTGCAGCAGCTTCTTGGTCACGCCGTGGGCAAAGGTCGGGCCGGCGGCCAGTTGCGCGGCCAGCGCCTGCGCCTGCTCCAGCACCGCTGCGGACGGGTGCAGCGCGTTGAAGAAGCCCCACTGCAACCCTTCTTCCGCACTCATCGAGCGGCCGGTGTACAGCAGCTCGCTGGCACGGCCTTGCCCGATCACGCGCGGCAGCAGCGTGCACGCGCCCATGTCGGCACCGGCCAGGCCGACGCGCGTGAACAGGAACGCGGTCTTGGCCTGCGCCGTGCCCAGGCGCATATCGGAAGCCAGCGCCATCATCGCGCCGGCGCCGGCGCAGATGCCGTCGACCGCGCTCACCACCGGCTGCGGGCAGGCGCGCATTGCCTTGACCAGGTCGCCGGTCATGCGCGTGAAGTCGAGCAGCTCCGGCATCGACATGCGCGTCAGCGGACCGATGATCTCGTGCACGTCGCCGCCCGAGCAGTAGTTGCCGCCGGCGCCGGTCACCACCACCGCCTTGATGTCGCCGGCGTAGCACAGGCCGCGGAACAGGTCGCGCAGCTCGGCGTAGGAGTCGAAGGTCAGCGGGTTCTTGCGTTCAGGCCGGTTCAGCGTCACGGTGCCGACCTTGCCGTCGGCGGACACCGACCACAGGAAATGCTCGGGCTGGTAGCCGGCAAAGCTGCGCTTGTGGTGGCGCATGTCGAGTGCGATCTCTGTCATGGGTTCTCTCGTTGTCTGCTGTGGTCAGTGTGCTTCAGCCCGCCATCACTTCGCCGCCGGCGACCGGGATCGCCTGCCCGGTGATCGCCGCGGCGGAGGGCTGGCACAGCCAGGCCACCGCGTCGGCGACCTCCTCAGGCTGCACCAGCCGGCGCTGCGGGTTGCGCGCGGCCAGTTCGGCGCGCGCCTGTTCCTCGCTGCGGCCGGTCTTGCCGACGATATTGGCGACGGCGTCGCGCACGATGTCGGTTTCGGTATAGCCGGGGCACACCGCGTTGACGGTCACGCCCCTGGCCGCGGTTTCCAGCGCCAGCGCGCGGGTCAGGCCGATCACGCCATGCTTGGCCGCGCAGTAGGCGCTGACGTAGCCATAGCCGATCAGCCCCGCGGTGCTGGCCACGTTGACGATGCGGCCCCAACCCGCGTCGAGCATCGCCGGCAGCGCCGCCTGCGTGCACAGGAAGGTGCCGGTCAGGTTCACGTCGAGCATGCGCTGCCACAGCGCGGCATCGGTCTTCAGGAACGGTGCGCTGTGGGCCTGCCCGGCGTTGTTGACCAGCAGCGCGACCGGGCCGGCCTGTTCCGTGGCCGCGGCCAAGGCTTGCGCAACGCTGTCGGCATCCGCAATATCGGCCGTGACAGACGAAACGACGGTGCCCGCCGGCGCCTGCCCGCGCAGCGCCTGCACCGTCGCCTGCAGCGTGCCGGCATCGCGCCCCAGCAGGGTGACGCTGGCGCCATCGGCCAGCAGCCGCCGCGCGATCGCGGCGCCGATGCCGCGCCCGCCACCGGTGACCAGCGCGTGCCGGCCGGCCAGTGTTGCCATGCTGCCGGTCATGCCTGCTTCTCCTGCGCCGCGGCGCGTTCCAGATTGGTTTCCAGCTGCCGCTTGCCCGCCAGGTACTGCCTGGGCCAGGCGATGTCGCGGTAGCCGATGCGCGCGGCCTCGTGCAGCGTCCACGCCGGATTGGCCAGGTGCGGCCGCGCGATCGCGCACAGGTCGGCGCGGCCGGCGGCGATGATCGAGTCGACGTGATCCGCTTCGAAGATCGCGCCCACCGCAATGGTGGCGATACCGGCCTCGTTGCGGATGCGGTCGGCGAACGGGGTCTGGTACATGCGGCCGTAGACCGGCGCCTGATCGGGGCTGACCTGGCCCGACGAGCAGTCGATCATGTCGGCGCCCGCGGCCTTGAACGCGCGCGCGATCTCGACCGCATCGTCGGGCGTGATGCCGCCCTCGACCCAGTCATGCGCGGAAATGCGCACCGACATCGGCTTGTCTTGCGGCCATACCGCGCGCACCGCGGCAAACACCTCGAGCGGATAGCGCAGCCGCGCCGCCAGCGCACCGCCGTATTCGTCGTCGCGCGTATTGGTCAGGGGCGAGATAAAGCTGGACAGCAGGTAGCCGTGCGCGCAGTGCAACTCGAGCCAGTCGAAGCCGGCCTCGGCCGCCCGCCGCGCGCTGGCGACGAAATCATCGCGCACCCGGTCCATGTCGGCGCGCGTCATCGCGCGAGGGGTCTGCGATTCCCCCGGCAGGTAAGGCAACGGCGACGCCGAGATCACCGGCCAGTTGCCCTGCGGCAGCGGATGGTCCATCGCCTCCCAGCCCAGCTGGGTCGAGCCCTTGCGGCCGGAGTGGCCGATCTGCATGGCGATGCGGGCATCGCTGTTGGCGTGCACGAAATCGACGATGCGCTTCCACGCGTCGCGCTGTTCATCGTTCCACAAGCCCGGGCAACCCGGCGTGATGCGCGCGTCGGGCGAGACGCAGGTCATCTCCGCCACCACCATGCCGGCGCCGCCGAGCGCGCGCGAACCCAGGTGGACCAGGTGGAAGTCGCCCGGCACGCCATCGGTGCAGGAGTACATGGCCATCGGCGACACCACCACGCGGTTCTTCAGCGTGACGCCGCGCAGCCGGAACGGCGTGAACATCGGCGGCAGCGGCTGGTGCGCCTGCAATTGCAGGCTGTCGGCCGGCACCCCGGCCTGCTGTGCCAGCCAGTGCTCGAACTGCGCGACATAGCCGGCATCGCGCACGCGCAGGTTTTCATGCGAAATCCGTTGCGAGCGCGTCAGCAGCGAATAGGCGAACTGCTCCGGCGGCAGGCTGCCGGCATAGCGCTCGACGTTTTCGAACCACTCGGTCGAGTTGCGCGCCGCGTTCTGTATCTTCAGCACCTCTACCCCGCGCGTGGCTTCATAGCGCGCCAGCGCATCGGGCAGGCCGTCGTGGCCGCTGAGACGGATTTCCTCGGCCAGGTCGATGGCATCCTCGAGCGCCAGCTTGGTACCCGAGCCGATCGAGAAATGCGCGGTGTGCGCGGCATCGCCCATCAGCACCACCGGAACGCGGCGGCCGTCGGGCAAGGTGTTCCAGTGCACCCATTGCCGGCAGATCACGCGCGGGAAGCGGATCCAGATCGCCGAGCCGCGCAGGTGCGCCGCATTGCTGATCAGCTTGTTGCCATCGAGGTAGCGCGCGAACAGCTTTTCGCAGTAAGCCACACCCTCTTCCTGGCTCATCTGCTCGATGCCGGCGGCGCGCCAGACCGGTTCCGGCGCCTCGACGATAAAGGTCGAGGTGTTGTCGTCGAAGCGGTAGGCATGCGCCTGGAACCAGCCGTGCTCGGTCTTCTCGAAGGCAAAGGTGAAGGCGTCGAACAGCTTGTGCGTGCCCAGCCAGACAAAGCGGCACTGGCGCGTGTCGATATCCGGCCGGAAGGTGTCGGCATAGCGACTGCGGATGCGGCTGTTCAGGCCGTCAGACGCGATCACCAGGTCGGCCTGGTATTGCATCGCCAGCGCCTGGTCGTCGGAGACATCGGTCTCGAACACCAGCTTCACCCCGAGCGCCTCGCAGCGCGCCTGCAGGATGTTGAGCAGGCGCTTGCGGCCGATGCCGATAAAGCCATGCCCGCCCGAGCGGATGGTGCGCCCGCCGATATGGATGTCGATATCGTCCCAGTGGTTGAAGGCGGCGTTGATCTCGCTGGCGCTGGCCGGGTCGGCCTGCTTCAGGTTGTCCATGGTGGCGTCCGAGAACACCACGCCCCAGCCGAAGGTGTCGTAGGGCCGGTTACGCTCGACCACGATGACCTCATTGGCCGGATCCTGCAGTTTCATCAGCAGGCCGAAGTACAGGCCGGCGGGGCCTCCGCCAATACAAAGCACGCGCATCTGTTGCCTCCTGCCGGCTGTGCCGGGCGCGCCGCACCTCGCGCACCGCCCGGTTCACACCGCCATCTAGATCATGGTTAAATATTTTATGCTTCAAATATTAGACTGCATCACGACCGATGGCAAGGCGGCGATGCGGTGTGCCGCGTGCGACACCCTCATCGCCCTGCCCCGCTAGCCCTTCAACGCGGCCTGCAGCTGTTCCAGCGCGCCCGGATCCTCGATCGTGGTCAGGTCGCCCGGGTCGCGGCCCTCGGCCACGGCCTGCATGGCGCGCCGCAGCAGCTTGCCGGAACGGGTCTTCGGCAGCGCATTGACGAACAGCACGCGCGCCGGACGGGCCACTGCGCCCAGTTGCTGCTCGACCGTCTTCATCAGCTCGCCTTCCAGCGCCAGCCGCGCCTCGGGCGTGGCCGTGCGCGCCGGATCGCGCGCGATGCAGAAGGCCATCGCCACCTGCCCCTTGAGCGCGTCCTGCACCCCCACCACGGCCACCTCGGCCACCGCGGCGCTGGACGACAGGCTTTCCTCGATCTCGCGTGTGCCCAGCCGGTGGCCGGCCACGTTGATCACGTCGTCGGTGCGCCCCAGGATAAAGACGTAGCCGTCGGCATCGCGCACGCCCCAGTCGAAGGTGGAATAGCACAGACGGTTCGGCACCGCCTGCCAGTAGGTGCGCACGAAGCGGTCATCGTCGCCCCACACCGTGCTCATGCACCCCGGCGGCAGCGGGCCGTCGATGGCGACCACGCCCTTCTGCCCGGGCGGGCATTCCGCGCCGGTGTTTTCGTCGACGATCTTCAGGTCATAGCCGTAGGCCGGCACGCCGGGCGAGCCCAGCTTCGGCGGCAGCGCCTCGAGGCCGCGCTGGATCGCGATGATGGGCCAGCCGGATTCGGTCTGCCAGTAGTTGTCGACCACCGGCTTGCCGAGGCCGTCCTGGATCCAGCGCGCGGTCGGCTCGTCGAGCGGCTCGCCGGCCAGGAACAGCAGGCGCAGGCTGGACAGGTCGTAGCGCGTCAGCCATGCCGGGTCCTGCTTCTTCAGCACGCGGATCGCGGTCGGGGCGCTGAACATCAGGTTGACCCGGTATTGCTCGACCAGGCGCCACAGGATGCCACCGTCGGGGCGGATCGGCGTGCCTTCATACATCAGCGTGGCCATGCCGGCCAGCAGCGGACCATAGACGATATAGCTGTGCCCCACCACCCAGCCGATGTCGGACGCGGTGAACATGGTGTCGCCGGCCTTGCCGCAGAAGATGTATTCCATCGACGTGGCCAGCGCCACCGCGTAGCCGCCGGTATCGCGCTGCACGCCCTTCGGCTTGCCGGTGGTGCCCGAGGTATAGAGCACATAGGAGGGCTCGCCCGACTCCAGCCACACGCACGGCACCTGCACGCCGGCGACGCGCTCGCGCCATGCGGCGTAGTCTTCGTCGCGCCCTTCGGTGCGGGGCATGTCCGCCAGTTGCCGGTCCACCAGCAGCACTTTCTCGGGCTGGTGCGAGGACAGCCGGATGGCTTCGTCCAGCAGCGGCTTGTACGGCACCACCTTGCCCGCGCGCGAACCGGCGTCGGCGCTGACCACCACGCGCGGCCGCGCATCCTCGATGCGCGCGGACAGGCTGACCGAGGCGAAGCCGCCGAACACCACCGAATGGATGGCGCCGATGCGCGCGCACGCCAGCATGGCGAAGGCGGCTTCCGGGATCATCGGCATGTAGATCAGCACCCGGTCGCCCCGCTGCACGCCCAGCTGCTGCAGGATCGCCGCCATGCGGCTGACCTCGTCGTGCAGCTCGGCGTAGGTGAAGCTGCGGGCCTGGTCGGTTTCGGTCGAGACCCAGTGCAGCGCCGGCTGGCTGGCGCGGGCCGCCAGGTGGCGGTCGACCGCGTTGTGGCACAGGTTGGTGCGCCCGCCGACGAACCAGCGCGTGAAGGGTGCGCGGCTGTTGTCGAGCACCTGGCTGAAAGGGGTTTCCCAGTCGATGCGTGCCGCCTGTTCGGCCCAGAACCCCTCGGGCTCGGCCAGCGAACGGGCATGCACGGCATGGCTTGCCGTCATGTCTGTCTCCTCCGCGTCTGCGGTCGTTGGTATCTGCCCGTAGTTTGCCACCGGCCCGGGCGCTCGTGGCCACGGTTTGAGCGCGCTGCCGCACGGGGCGGCGCCCGCACATGAAAAAAGGGGCGTGCCGACGGCATCGCCCCTTTTGCTGCGCCAGCGTCGCGCCGGCGGTCAGGTCAGCGCGCCTTGGCGCCCTTGGCGCTGGCCTTGGTGGTGGTCTTTGCCGACACCTTGGCCACGGCCGGCGCCTTGCCGGCGCGCCGCGGCGAGGCCTCGACCACCACACGCTGGCGCGTGTCGGCCTTGCCCTTGGCGGAGACCCGCACCACCCTGGCGCCCTTGCCGGCCTTGCCTGACGGCTCCTTGTGGCTGGCCGGCTCGCTGCGCTCGGCCCGCTCGGCGCGGTCCGCGCGTTCGGCCCGCGCCGCGCGCACGGCGCCGGCGCCGCGCACCGGCACCATCAGCACCAGGCTCTGCCCGGCCACCAGCTTGGTGCCGGAGAGCTTGTTCCACGACTGCACCTGCCCCGCCGAGACGCCATAGCGCCGCGCCACGGTTGCCACGGTATCGCGCCGGCTGGCGCGCACCACCACGCGGCGCGCATCCGGCAGGTCGGGCTCCATCGCCAGCATGGCGCTGTCGGCCAGGGTGGCGCTGATGTCCTGGTCATGCCGGCCCGAGCGCGGGATCATCACGGTCGAACCCGCCTTCAGGCGCATGCCCTTGGGGATGCTGTTGATCTCGCGCAGCGTGTCGGCATCGACATTCAGGCGCGCCGCCAGTGACTCGACACGCTCGCGGCTGTCCACCGTCACCGCGGCCCAGCTCGAGAGCCCGCCGCGATAAGTGTTCAGGTTGTACTGGAAGCGCTCGGCGTTATCGAACGGCAGCAGGATCTGCGGGTTCGACGCGCCCAGGATCACCGGCCGGTTGAACGACGGGTTCAGTGCCTTGAATTCCTCCACCGACATGTCCGCCAGCTTGGCCGCGAGGTTCACGTCGATGTCGCGCGAGGTGGTCACCGTGACGAAGTACGGGTGGTCCGGGATCTCGGGCAGCTTGACGCCGTACGCGGCCGGGTTGGCGATGATGTTCTTGACCGCCTGCAGCTTGGGCACGTAGTAGCGCGTCTCGTTGGGCATCGGCAGGCTGGCATAGTCGGTCGGCAGCCCGCGCGCCTGGTTGCGCGCAATCGCCCGCGACACCGCGCCCTCGCCCCAGTTGTACGCCGCCAGCGCCAGGTGCCAGTCGCCGAACATGTCGTAGAGCCGCGCCAGGTAGTCGAGCGCGGCGTCGGTCGAGGCCAGCACGTCGCGGCGCTCGTCGCGGAACATGTTCTGCTTCAGGTTGTACGACTTGCCGGTGCTCGGGATGAACTGCCACATCCCGGCCGCCTTGGCGGTGGACTGCGCCTGCGGGTTGAACGCGCTCTCGACGAACGGCAGCAGCGCCAGCTCGGTCGGCATCTTGCGCTGTTCCAGCTCCTCTACGATGTGATAGAGGTAGCGGCTCGAGCGCCCGACCATCCGTTCCATGTACTCCGGCCGCTGCGCATACCACTGGGTGCGGTCGTCGACCAGCGTGCCCTCCAGGTCCGTCATGGCAAAGCCGCGCCGGATGCGGTCCCAGATATCGTTGGACGGGCCGCGCAGCCAGTCCAGTCCGCCCTGGTCGACATTGATGGTGGAAGTGGAAGAGAGCGCGGACTTGTCGCTGAGGGTGTTGAGCGGGTCCTGGCGCCTGGCAGTCTGGGCGGTCGCGGCACCGTCGGCGCCTTCAGGCGGCGTGGGGGTGCTGGCGCACGCTGCAAGCAGCGCGGCGCACGCGACCACCGCCAGTAATCGACCAATTTTCATTAAGTTCTCAAATCGTGACGCTAAAAGGTTGCGTGATGCTAAAAAAAACCGCGTATCGCGTCAATCAGATTTTCCACATAAGCAGTATCCGGCCGCCGCCTGCGATGCCTTGTGGCGCAAGCCATGGCGGCCCCGTCATGGCTCAGCGGAAATTGTCCTTCCAGCCGCGCAGCGCGCCGAACGCCTGCGCATCGCCCGCGGTGGTGCTGCCGTGCGCCGACACCGCGGCGCGTACCGCCGGCTCGCGCGAGCGCAGGAACGGGTTGACCTGGCGCTCGTGGGCGATGGTGGTCGGCAGCGTCGGCTGGTCCGCGGCGCGCAGCGCCTCGACGCGCCGCTCCCATGCCTCGAGCGCGGCGTTGCCGGGCTCCACCGCGCGCGCGAAGCGCACATTGCTGCGCGTGTATTCGTGCGCGCAATAGACGCGGGTGTCGCCGGGCAGCGCCGCCAGCTTGTCGAGCGAGGCCAGCATCTGCGCCGGCGTGCCCTCGAACAGGCGCCCGCAGCCGCTGGCGAACAGCGTATCGCCGCAGAACACCGCCGGGCCGGCTGCGCCGAGGTCAGCGACGTAAGCGATATGGCCGGCGGTGTGGCCGGGCACGTCCAGCACGCGCAGCGTCAGTGCCGGCGCCTCGAGCGTGGCCACGTCGCCCTCGCGCAGCGCCTGGGTGCGCCCGCCGATACGCTCGCCGGCTGGCCCCAGCACCGGCAGCGGTTCGCCCGAAGGTGCGCGCGGATGCGCCGCCAGCAGCTCGGCCACGCCGCCCTGGTGATCGCCGTGGTGATGGGTGATTACAATAGCGCCCAGAGCCAGACCACTTTGCGCCAGGAAGCGCTCCACCGGCGCGGCCTCGCCAGGATCGACCACGGCGGCGCAGTGCCCGTCATGGATGGCCCAGATATAGTTATCCTGGAACGCCGGGATCGGCTCAACCTTCAACATGCGCATGCTCCTATGTCCAATCGTCCCAATCACCCGATTGTAAGCTGGGAAGACTGGCTGGCCTCGCCGCCCGGCGAGTACATGCTGCGCTGGGAGGCGCAGCATTACGACCGGACCGTGGCCGACATCTTCGGTTATCACGCGGTCCAGCTGGGACTGCCCTATGTCGATACCCTGCGCGAGAACCGGATGCCGTTCTCGGCGCTGGCACTGGACCCGTCCAGCGGCCCGCACGGGCCTCGGGCCGCACATCCGGATGCGCGCCAGCTGCTGTGCCGTTTCGACGAGCTGCCGTTCGACACCCAGAGCATCGACCTGGTCACCCTGCCCCACATCCTGGAGTTCGCCGAAGACCCGCATGAAGTGCTGCGCGAAGTCTCGCGGGTGCTGATGCCCGAGGGCCGCGTGGTGGTCACCTGCTTCAACCCGATGAGCCTGTGGGGGGCACGCCAGAGCATGAACCGGCTCGGCGCCACGCCATTCCTGCCGACCGACGCCCAGCAGATCGGCTTCGTGCGCATCAAGGACTGGCTCAAGCTGCTCGGCTTCGATATCATCCGCGGCCGCTTCGGCTGCTATTGCCCGCCCTACCGCACCGACCGCTGGCTGCAGCGCGCCGCCTTCATGGAAAAGGCCGGCGACCGCTGGTGGCCGATCTTCGGCGCGGTCTATATGATTTCGGCGATCAAGCGCGTGCGCAATATCCGGCTGGTCGGTCCCGCCTGGAAGAGCAAGCCGGCGCTGGCGCCGGTGTCGGCACCGGTGGCCACGCCCACCGGCACGCACGGCAAGGCTCCGGGTAAATAGCACTGACGAAGTCAGGCCGCGCGCTTTATCCGCCCCCTCAATGCGCCGCCCACCGCGGGCGGTCACCACGGAATCACATGCAAGAAGTCACGATCTACTCCGACGGCGCCTGCAAGGGCAATCCCGGCCGCGGCGGCTGGGGCGCAGTGCTGGTCGCCGGCACCAGCGAAAAAGAGCTGTTCGGCGGCGAGCCGAACACCACCAACAACCGCATGGAAATGACCGCCGTGATCGAAGCGCTGCGCGCGCTCAAGCGGCCTTGCGTGGTGCGCGTCTATACCGATTCCCAGTACGTGCAGAAGGGCATCAGCGAATGGCTGCCCGGCTGGAAGGCGCGCGGCTGGAAGACCGCCGACAAGAAGCCGGTCAAGAACGCCGACCTGTGGCAGGCGCTCGACACCCTGGCGCAACCGCACCAGATCTCGTGGCACTGGGTGCGCGGCCACAACGGCCACCCCGGCAACGAGCGCGCCGACGCGCTGGCCAACCGCGGCGTCGAATCGATCGGCCGCTGACCGGATCCCCTCGCCAACAACAAGTGCGGACCGCCCGCCCCGCTCCGCTAGAATGCCCGCCATGCGACAAATCGTTCTCGATACCGAAACCACCGGCCTGAATGCCGCCACCGGCGACCGCCTGATCGAAATCGGCTGCGTCGAGCTGATGAACCGCCGCCTGACGGGACGCCACCTGCACTTCTACGTCAACCCTGAGCGCGATATCGACGAGGGTGCAATCGCGGTCCACGGCATTACCGTCGAGTTCCTCGCCGACAAGCCGCGCTTCGCCGAGGTCGTCCACGATATCCGCGAGTTCGTGCAGGACGCCGAGCTGATCATCCACAACGCGCAGTTCGACCTGGGCTTCCTCGACATGGAATTCCAGCTGCTGGGCCTGCCGCCGTTCCGCCAGCATGTCGGCAGCGTGATCGATACCTTGCGCGAAGCCCGCCAGATGTTCCCGGGCAAGCGCAACTCGCTGGATGCGCTGTGTGAACGCCTCGGCGTCAGCAACGCCCACCGCACGCTGCACGGCGCGCTGCTGGATGCCGAACTGCTGGCCGAGGTCTACCTGGCGATGACGCGCGGCCAGGACTCGCTGGTGATCGACACGCTCGACACTGCCGGCGGCCAGGGCGGCGTGGTCGCCAGCGCCGACCTGTCCCGGCTGGCCCTGCCGGTGCTGCGCGCCACCGACGACGAGCAGCAGGCCCATCTGGCCCTGCTGAAGGGACTGGACAAGGCCAGCGGCGGCAAGACGGTATGGCAGGAAGCCCCTGCCGAAGCGCCCGGAACGCTGGCCGCGTAAGAAAATTCGCAAAAAGGGCTTTACAAGATACAAGAACCTCTGCATAATCTCATTTCTCTGCTGCACGACGGCAACGACGACGCAGACAGGGGTGGTTAGCTCAGCGGTAGAGCACTGCCTTCACACGGCAGGGGTCACAGGTTCAATCCCTGTACCACCCACCAGATTCAGGAAAGCCAGCCTCGCGCTGGCTTTTTTCATTGCCGCGCGGTCGGCCCGCCAACACAAGGCTGTTCGCGCGACCGTGCGCGAAACCGTTCCGCTCTCTGGAACAAGGGTCGCCTCATTTCGGACCACGAGCACGCCCGGCACCCTGAAGCTCCGACCACCGCCGGAGCGCGACTTGCCACTCCCCCGCCCTGCGCCAGCCAGGCTGGAGCCCGTCCTGCCCTGGACCGGCCGCAGCCCGGCCAACCCGGGCTGGTTCGAATTCGCGGGCGCTTTATCGCGCTGGCGCGGCGTGCCGACTGCGCCGGGGCTGGCCTTGCGCCCGTGCGGCCACGCCGTGCCGTGCGTGCGCACATGGCCGGTCGCCGGTTAGCGCCGCCAGGCGCCTGCGTCGGCGACCACCGTGGCGAAGCGGTCGTTCAGCGCGGCCAGCGTGCTGCGGTGCAGTTCCGCCGCGGGCACGGCAGCCCCACCCAGGGGATCGGGCAGGTCGCGCGTGGCGCAGGCTGCGGCAACGACCGTGCTGCGCAACCCGTGGTCGAGCGCCGCACGCACCGTGGCACTGACGCACATATGGGTCTGGAAGCCAGCAACGATCAATTCCTTGCGCCCAAGCCGGGACAACTCATCGGCCAGCGTGGTGCCGGCAAAGCTGTTGGGCAAGCCCTTGGTAACGGTGATTTCTCCGGCCTGCGGTCCCAGCCCTTCGATGAAGGCGGCATAGGGACCGGCCGGATCGAAGGCCAGGCTGCCCGGCCGGCCATGGTGCGCCACGTGGATCACCGGCGTGCCATGGAGGCGCGCCAGCGCCAGCAGTTCCGCGCAGGCTGCCACCGCAGCCGGCATACCCGCCAGTGGCAGGCGGCCATCGACATATTCCCGTTGATGGTCGATCAGGATCAGGACGGAGGACTCCCAGGCGGAGGGGATGCGGCTGGCTCCGGCGAGGTCGAGCAGTGTAGTAGGGGTCGTCATGGGCGTTGGGCCTTGTTGACAGTGGATTCGGCCCGCCTGAAAGCGAGAATGGGGCGGGGCCAGCGAGCATGCTAACGGCTGCCGGGAGTGCGTGCATGTGCAGTGTTGGGCGACCGACCCGAGCGCAGGTGCGCAAACTGCCGCCCCGGTAGCTCAGCCTTCCGTTTTGTTGCAAACAGTTTCGAAGTAAGGCTTGACATCTGCTAACCTTCTTAACACGCCACGGCTTGCGAATACCAGGCCAGCGGACGGGAAAACGGGTCAGTGCGCCATAATAAAGAAGTCAATCATGCAGCACTCTTTGAAGTATCGGATGGCGCTGGCCACGGCGGGAGTGGTGACGCTGATCATCGTGCTGCGCGCGCTCTACGCCCAGTATCACGCCTATGACAGCCTGAAGAACCTGCTGCAGACGCAGCAGGACACGCTGGTCAAGATGGTCGCCGAGCAGCTCGATGAAAAACTGCAGGGGCGCACCGCCGTGCTGCACCGGCTGTCGCGCCAGTTTTCCGTCCTCCATGCCGCCAGGCCGGCGGACTTGCGCCGGGCTGCGGAGGGGCTGGTGGAAATCCCCGAAACCTTCAATGCCGTCTTCCTCGCTGCGCCTGATGGCGAGCTGACGTTCAGCACCGCCGTGCCGGATGGCGTGCGCCTGCGCGTCAGCGACCGCGATTATTTCCGCGATGTGCTGCAGGGCCAGTCGTTCGCGGTGTCGGACCTGATCCAGGGCAAGCAGACCAACGCACCGGGCGTGGTGCTGGCGGTGCCGATGCTGGGGCCCGCCGGCGAACTGCGCGGCGTGGTCGGCGGCGTGCTGAACCTGGCGGACAGCAACTTCCTGCGCGAGCTGTCGCACAGCCGGGTCGGCACCACCGGCAGCTTCTGCCTGGTGTCTGCCGGCGCCAACCCCCGCTATGCGATGCATGCCGACGTGTCGCGCGTGCTGGCGCCGGCGCGCGCCATCGGCGAGGCCTGCGGCGCCGAACAGCCGCCGGCGCTGCTGGAAGCCCTGACGCCGACCCAGCCGATCATCTCCCGCTACCTGCTGGCCGCCAACGGCTGGGAGGTGGTCGCGGTGCTGCCCGCGGCCGAAGCCTATGCGCCGCTGATCACGGTGCGCAAGCGCACCCTGGTGATGGGGGCGATCACCATGGTGATCGCGGCCGGGCTGATGTGGCTGGTGATGTGGCGCCTGCTGGCGCCACTGCAGCGGCTGCATCGCGCGGTGCGCCAGCTCGGCACCAACCCGGCAGCGGTGGCGGACCTGCCGGTCGACCGCGCCGACGAGATCGGCGAGCTGGCGTCGAGCTTCGCCGAGGTCGTGGCCCAGCTGTCGGAGCGCGAGGCCGCGCTGCAGGCCGCCAAGGATCGTGCCGCCGCCAGCGAGAAGCGCATCGAGGCAATTGCCAACCATGTGCCGGACTTTATCTCGTTCATCGACATGCAGCAGCGCTACGTCTTCGTCAACGAGGCGTATGCACGGCGCTACGGCTTGCCGGCGCAGCAGATCGTGGGCCTGTCGCTGCGCGAACTGTGGGGCACGCAGGAATACCTGGCCTGCCAGCCCTACCTCCAGCAAGTCGGCAGCGGCCAGGCCGTGACCTTTACCCGCGAAAGCGGGGACGGCACCGAGTGCATCGAGATTACCTGCCAGCCGGCGTGGAACGATGCCCAGGACACCGTGGTCGGCCTGCACATGTTCGGGCGCAACGTCACGCATGAGCGCGAGAAGCTGCGCAGCCTGGAGGCACAGACCGTCTCCGACTACCTGACCGGGCTGCTCAACCGCAAGGGCTTCGACCGGCGCCTGGCCGAAGCCATGGCACGCACCGGCGCCAGCGCGTGCCCGCTGGCGCTGCTGCTGGTGGACCTGGACGACTTCAAGGCGGTCAACGACAACCATGGCCACCCCATCGGCGACCAGCTGCTGGTGGCGTTTGCGCAGCGCCTGCGCGCCTGCGTGCGCAAGGGCGATGCGGTCGCGCGCATCGGTGGCGACGAATTCGCGGTGATTCTTGACGGCATTGCCGACCGCCATGCCATGGCGTCGGTGGCCAACACCATCGTGCAGGCCGCGCGCATGCCCTTCGTGATCGATGGCCATACGCTGGCGGCGTCGGCCAGCGTCGGCGCGGCGCTGCGCGATGCGCGGCACGCCATGACCGTGAGCGAGCTGTTCCTGCACGCCGACATGGCGCTGTATGAAGCCAAGCGGCATGGCAAGGCGCGCTATGCCTCGCGGGCGGAGGCGGCGCCGGCGCCCGAAAGCTCCGGCGTCGCGACCTAGGATCGGAGCGGGCGCTGGGAGCGTACCGACCCAGCCGGCACGCCCGCAGCGCCTAGGTGCTCAGCGCACCTGCCCCTCCTTCCATGCCTGCAGCAGCTTGTCGTACGGAATGGTCTCGCCCCTGGGCTTCTCGTTGGCCAGCTTCTTCCACGGCGCGTGGTCGGCGGACAGCCACTTGCCCGGGTCGCCCTTGGGATTGAGCTTGGGCGCGCATTGGCTCATGCCGGCGCGCTGCAGCCGCGCCATGACCTGGTCCATCTCTTCGGCCAGCGTGTCCATCGCGGCTTGCGGCGTCTTCTCGCCGGTCACCGCGGTGGCCACGTTCTTCCACCACAGCTGGGCCAGCTTCGGATAATCCGGCACGTTGGTGCCGGTCGGGGTCCACGCCACGCGCGCGGGGCTGCGGTAGAACTCGACCAGGCCGCCATACTTGGCCGCGTTCCTGGTCAGGTAGTCGTGATGGATGTCGCTGTCGCGGATAAAGGTCAGGCCGGTCAGCGACTTTTTCAGCGATACCGTCTTGGAGGTCACGAACTGCGCGTACAGCCAGGCACCGGCCAGCTTGTTGGGATCGGTGTTCTTGAAGAAGGTCCACGACCCCACGTCCTGGTAGCCGTTCTGCATGCCCTGCTTCCAGTACGGGCCATACGGCGACGGCGCCATGCGCCACTTGGGCGAGCCGTCGGCGTTGACGACCGGCAGGCCCTTCTTGGTCATGTCGGCGGTAAAGGCCGTGTACCAGAAGATCTGCTGGGCCACCTGGCCCTGCGCGGGCACCGGGCCGGCTTCGGAGAAGGTCATGCCCATCGCCTGCGGCGGGGCGTACTTCTTCATCCAGTCGATGTACTTGGTCAGCGCGTAGACCGCCGCCGGACTGTTGGTGGCGCCGCCGCGCGCCACCGAGGCGCCGACCGGCGTGCACTTGTCCTCGGCCACGCGGATACCCCACTCGTCCACCGGCATGCCGTTGGGCAGGCCCTTGTCGGCGGTGCCGGCCATCGACAGCCAGGCGTCGGTGAAGCGCCAGCCCAGCGACGGGTCCTTCTTGCCGTAGTCCATGTGGCCGTAGACCTTCTTGCCGTCGATCTCCTTCACGTCATTGGTAAAGAAGCTGGCGATGTCCTCGTAGGCGGACCAGTTGGTCGGCACGCCCAGGTCGTAGCCGTACTTGGCCTTGAACTTGTCCTGCAGGTCCTTGCGCGCGAACCAGTCGGCGCGGAACCAGTACAGGTTGGCGAACTGCTGGTCGGGAAGCTGGTACAGCTTGCCATCCGGCGCGGTGGTGAACTTGGTGCCGATGAAGTCCTTCACATCCAGCCCGGGATTGGTCCACTCCTTGCCGGCGCCGTTCATGTAGTCGGTCAGCGGCAGGATCGAGCCATAGCGGTAGTGCGTGCCGATCAGGTCGGAGTCGGAGATCCAGCCGTCGTAGATCGACTTGCCGGACTGCATCGAGGTCTGCAGCTTCTCGACCACATCGCCTTCCTGGATCAGGTCATGGTTGACCTTGATGCCGGTGATTTCCTCGAACGCCTTGGCCAGGGTCTTGGATTCGTACTCGTGCGTGGTGATGGTCTCGGACACCACGTTGATCTGCGTGACGCCCTTGGCCTTCAGTCTGGCAGCGGCGTCGATGAACCACTGCATTTCCGCCGCCTGCTTGTCCTTGGACAGCGACGAGGGCTGGAACTCGTTGTCGATCCACTTCTTCGCTTCCGCTGCGCCCGCCCAGGCGGACCCGCAAGCCAGCGCGGCCGCGCAGGCAAGGGCTGACATCCCCAACGTCACGTGCACTTTCATCGGTGTCTCCTCAAGAATCCCCTGCCCCGGTCTTGGTCTGGGTGGCGGCCCCGGGGTGGGGACAAGCCGCGTTTCCCGTTGTTGCTGGCAAATGCCCGCTGGCGGTGCGCTAGCCCTTGCGCAGGATCAGCGCCAGCACCAGCATCGATGCCACGAAGCTGATCCACACCGAGGGCTCTTCCGGCAGCGCCAGCCATGCGGCGATCTTCCCGCCCAGCCCGATCCACGCCAGGTTGATCCACGCCGCGCACATCAGCCCGATGAAGAGCCGGTCGCCGCGGGTGGTGGCGATCGGCAGGAAGCCCTTGCGCAGCACCGACGGCGAGCGGATTTCCAGGATCGTCATGCCGATCAGCATCACCACGATGCAGCCAAAGAACACCGCCACCGGTGTGGTCCATACCATCCAGTTCAGCATTGGCGCCGTCTCCTTGCGCAGGCCTGCGTTAAACCCGGCCCATCGCGAAGCCCTTCGCGATGTAGTGCCGCACGAACCAGATCACGATGCCGCCGGGCACGATGGTAAGCACGCCGGCCGCCGCCAGCACGCCCCAGTCCATGCCCGATGCCGACACCGTGCGCGTCATGGTGGCGACGATGGGCTTGGCATTGACCGAGGTCAGCGTGCGCGCCAGCAGCAGCTCGACCCAGCTGAACATGAAGCAGAAGAAGGCGGCCACGCCCACCCCGGCCTTGATCAGCGGCAGGAAGATGGTCAGGAAGAAGCGCGGGAACGAGTAGCCGTCGACATAGGCGGTCTCGTCGATCTCGCGCGGCACGCCCGACATGAAGCCCTCCAGGATCCACACCGCCAGCGGCACGTTGAAGACCAGGTGCGCCAGCGCCACGCCCAGGTGCGTATCCATCAGCCCGATGGTGCTGTAGAGCTGGAAGAACGGCAGCAGGAACACCGCCGGCGGCGTCATGCGGTTGGTCAGCAGCCAGAAGAACACGTGCTTGTCGCCGATGAACTGGTAGCGCGAAAAGGCGTAGGCGGCCGGCAGCGCCACGCCGATCGAGATCACCGTGTTCATCGCCACGTAGATCATCGAGTTGAGGTAGCCCGAATACCACGACGGATCGGTGAAGATGGTCTGGTAGTGCTCGAGCGTGAACTGGCCCGGCCACAGCGACAGCGTCGAGACGATCTCCTCGTTGGTCTTGAACGACATGTTGACCATCCAGTAGATCGGCACGATCGCGAACACCAGGTAGGCCAGCAGGAAGCCGGCGCGCCACCAGGCGGCGCGTCTGGCCTGCGCGGGGATCGCGGCGGGGACCACCGCAGGGACTGCCGAAGATATCTCAGCCATGGGGCATGTCCTCGCTGCCGGCGGTGCCCGCGCGCTGCATCCAGTTGTAGAGGACGAAACACATGAGCAGGATGATCAGGAAGTAGACGATGGAAAACGCCGCCGCCGGACCCAGGTCGAACTGGCCGACCGCCTTCTGCGTCAGGTATTGCGACAGGAAGGTGGTGGCGTTGCCCGGTCCGCCGCCGGTCAGCACAAACGGCTCGGTGTAGATCATGAAGCTGTCCATGAAGCGCAGCAGCACCGCGATCATCAGCACGCCGCGCAGCTTGGGCAGCTGGATATAGCGGAACACCGCCAGGCGCGAGGCGCCGTCGATCTGCGCGGCCTGGTAGTAGGCGTCGGGAATCGCGCGCAGGCCGGCGTAGCACAGCAGCGCCACCAGAGGCGTCCAGTGCCAGACGTCCATCACCAGCACCGTGATCCAGGCGTCGAAGGCGCTGCCGGTGTAGTTGTAGTCGAAGCCGAGCCCCGCCAGCGCGGCGCCGAGCAGGCCGATGTCGGTGCGCCCGAAGATCTGCCAGATGGTGCCGACCACGTTCCACGGGATCAGCAGCGACAGCGCGATGATCACCAGCACCGCCGACGCCTTCCAGCCCCGGTCCGGCATCGACAGCGCCAGCAGGATGCCGAGCGGGATCTCCACCAGCAGCACCGCCAGCGAGAAGCCGAGCTGGCGCAGCAGCGCGTCGTGCAGCTCGCCGTCGCGCAGCACGGTGCGGAACCATTCGGTGCCGACGAACACGCGCCGCTCGGGCGAGATGATGTCCTGGACCGAGTAGTTGACGATGGTCATCAGCGGCAGGATGGCGGAGAACGCCACGCACGCCACCACCGGCAGCACCAGCAGCCAGGCCTTCTGGTTAACGGGTTTCAGGGGCTTCATGACACCAGCTCCTCGTTGACGTAGTAGCAGGTATGCCGGTTGAACACCGACAGCCACGCGGTGTCGCCCGCGCGCAGGCCGGTGGCCTCGGCGCCCAGCCGCGCGCGCAGCGTGCCGGCCTGCGCGCCCGCTTCCTGCACCGCGCCGGTCAGCAGCCAGTAGGTGCCGATGTCCTGCGCGCGCTGCACCTGCACCGGCACCGCCTGCGTGTCGCGCTCGGGCGCCAGTTGCAGGTATTCGGGGCGCACCCCGATGCGGAAGCTGCCGGCCTGCCGCAGCGCCGCTTCCACCGGCGGCGACAGCGGCGGCAGATAGCGCCGCCCGGCCACGTCGATGGCGCCGTCGCGCCATTGCCCGGACAGGAAATTCATGCCCGGCGAGCCGATAAAGTGGCCGACGAAGGTGTGCGCGGGCCGCTCGAACAGCGCATCGGCCGGCCCCACCTGCACCGCCTTGCCGCGCGACATCACCACCACCTGATCGGCGAAGGTCAGCGCCTCGGTCTGGTCGTGGGTGACGTAGATCAGCGTCAGGCGGAATTCGTGGTGGATCTCCTTGAGCTTGCGCCGCAGCTGCCATTTCAGCTGCGGGTCGATCACCGTGAGCGGCTCGTCGAACAGGATCGCCGACACGTCCTGCCGCACCAGCCCGCGCCCGAGCGAGATCTTCTGCTTGGCATCGGCGGCCAGGCCGCTGGCGCGGCGCCCGAGCGTCGCCGACAGGTCCAGCATCTCGGCGACGCGCCCGACCCGCTCGCGTACCTGCGCCTCCGGCACGCCGCGGTTGCGCAGCGGGAAGGCCAGGTTTTCGCCGACGGTCATGGTGTCGTAGATCACCGGGAACTGGAACACCTGGGCGATATTGCGCGCCTGCGGCGTGGCGCCGGTGACGTCGCGGCCGTCGAAGGCGATGGTGCCGTGCGACGGGCGCAGCAGCCCGGAAATGCAGTTCAGCAGCGTGGTCTTGCCGCAGCCGGAGGGGCCCAGCAGCGCATAGGCGCCGCCGTCCTCGAAGGTGAAGCGCAGCGGCAGCAGCGCGTAGTCCTCGTCGGTGCGCGGCTGCGGCACGTACGAGTGCGCCAGGTCCAGGTCGATGCGCGCCATCTCAGCCTCCTGCCGCTGGCGTCGGCGCGCCGCCCGGCACCCCGGCCCCGAGCCCGCCGGGCCGGCGCGGCGCATGGATGCGGCGCCCGTCCGCGTCGAACAGGTAGAGCTGCCCGGGCAGCAGGTGCAGCGTTACCGGCGCGCCCAGCTGCAGGTCGAGCACGCCCGCGAACTGCGCCACCAGGTTGCCGACCGCGGTATCGGCGTGCACGAAGGTGTCCGAGCCCGACAACTCGGCCAGCGCCACGCGGCCCGGCACCGCGACCGCGCCGGCCTCGCCGGCCAGGCGCAGGGCCGAGGCGCGCACGCCCAGCGTTACCGGCCCGTCGTGCGCCGCCACGCCGGGCACCGGCACTTCGATCGCTCCCGGCAGCGCCACTTTGCCGCCCTCAAGCCTGCCCTCGACCAGGTTCATCGGCGGATCGTTGAAGGCGCGCGCCACGCGCAGCGAATCGGGATAGTGGAACACCTGCGGCGTCGGGCCGTACTGCAGCAGCTCGCCCGCATCGAGCACCGCGGTGTGCCCGCCGAGCAGCAGCGCCTCGCCGGGCTCGGTGGTGGCGTAGATCACGGTGGCGTCGCCGTGCGCGAACAACTGGGTCAGCTCTTCGCGCAGCTCCTCGCGCAGCTTGTAGTCCAGGTTGACCAGCGGCTCGTCGAGCAGCATCAGCGGGGCCTCCTTGGCCAGCGCGCGGGCCAGCGCCACGCGCTGTTGCTGGCCGCCGGAGAGCTCGGCCGGATAGCGCTCCAGCAGGTGGTCGATATGCAGCCGCGCCGCCAGCTCGCGCACGCGCGCGGCGATCTCGCCGGCCGCCGCCCTGCGCCGCAGCCGCAGCGGCGAAGCGATGTTGTCGAAGACCCGGAGCGACGGGTAGTTGATGAACTGCTGGTAGACCATCGACACATTGCGCTCGCGCACCGGCATGCCGGTGACGTCGTCGCCGTCGACCAGCACCCGGCCGGCGCTGGGCCGGTCCAGCCCCGCCATGACCCGCATCAGCGAAGTCTTGCCTGCCTGCGTCGCGCCCAGCAGGATGGTGACCGCGCCGGAAACCGGGGCCAGCGTCATCGGATAGAGACACGCCTGCGAACCTGCCTGCTGTGCGACGCCTTCCAAACGTAGCTGCATCCGGTCTCCATGTTCGATATGCTGCCGGCATCACCGCTTGCGTTCGATGCAGGCGCACCAATCTTGGCTTCACGCTCGTTTTAGCAACAAAACGAACATAAAACAATAGTGCATCGCATCATTTTGTTTTCGTTTGTGTTTGAACTAGAATCCCCGCATGACCCTCAATCCCCGCCAGACCGCCCTGCTCGAAGAAGTCCGCACCCAGGGCTTTGCCTCCATCGACGAACTTGCGCGCAAGTTCGGCGTCACGCTCCAGACGGTGCGCCGCGATGTCAACATGCTGGCCGAGAACGGCATGCTGGCGCGCTTCCATGGCGGGGTGCGGGTGGAAGACTCCACCACCGAGAACATCGCCTACCGGCAGCGGCAGGTGCTCAATGCCGAGGGCAAGGCGCGCATCGCGCGCGCGGTGGCGGCGGCCGTGCCCGAGGGCTGCTCGCTGATCCTGAACATCGGCACCACGGTGGAAGAGATCGCGCGCGGGCTGGTGCACCATCGCGGCCTGCGCGTGATCACCAACAACCTGAACGTGGCCAATATCCTGGCCGACAACCCCGATTGCGAAGTCATCGTCGCCGGCGGCGTGCTGCGTTCGCGCGACCGCGGCATCGTCGGCGAGGCCACGGTGGAGTTCATCCGCCAGTTCAAGGTCGATATCGGGCTGATCGGCATCTCCGGCATCGAGGCCGACGGCACGCTGCGCGACTATGACTTCCGCGAGGTCAAGGTGGCGCGGACCATCATCGAGCACGCACGCGAGGTCTGGCTGGCGGCTGACGCCAGCAAGTTCAATCGCCAGGCCATGGTCGAGCTGGCGCATGTGTCGCAGGTGGACCGGCTGTTTACCGACGCGCCGCTGGCAGCGCCGTTCGACCAGATCCTGGCCGACAGTGGGGTGAAGTGTGTGGTGGCGGAGCGGGAGTGAGCGCGCCGGCGATGCGGCCGCTGCTTCTGCACTGGCGGGAGCGGGAGTGGTGTTGATGGCGGGTGGCGGGGCGGTGCCTGCCGCCGCGGCTGCGCGACCGGCCTGCCCTCTCCGCCGGCCCCTCGCCCGCGCGCGGGAGAGGGGAGCAAACCTTCGGGAAATCGAAGGCTTACTTGAAGACGACGGTCTTGTGGCCGTTCAGCAGGATGCGGTGTTCGGCATGCCACTTGACCGCGCGCGCCAGCGCCACGCATTCGACGTCGCGGCCGACGGCGGTGAGCTGATCGGGGTCCATGCTGTGGTCCACGCGCTCGATCTCCTGCTCGATGATCGGGCCTTCGTCCAGGTCGGCGGTGACGTAGTGCGCGGTGGCGCCGATCAGCTTCACGCCGCGGTCGTGCGCCTGGTAGTACGGCTTGGCGCCCTTGAAGCTGGGCAGGAACGAATGGTGGATATTGATCGCGCGGCCGGCCAGCTTGCGGCACAGGTCGTCGGACAGCACCTGCATGTAGCGCGCCAGCACCACCAGGTCGATCTTCTGCTCCTGCACCACGTCGAACACGCGCGCTTCCTGCGCGGCCTTCTGCTCCGCCGACGCGTTCATCAGCGGCAGATGGAAGAACGGCACGTCGTACGACGCCGCCAGCTGGTAGAAGTCGCGGTGGTTCGACACGATGGCCGCGATCTCCACCGGCAGCCCGCCCGCCTTGGCGCGGAACAGCAGGTCGTTCAGGCAATGGCCGATCTTCGACACCATGATCATCACGCGCGGCTTCACCGTGGCATCGTTCAGCTCCCACTGCATGCCGAACTGCCCGCCCACCGGCGCGAACGCGGCCTTCAGCGTGGCGAGGTCGGGACCACCGGCGGCCGGGGTGAAATGCACGCGCATGAAGAAGCGGCCGGCGAACTCGTCCCCGTACTGGTCGGAATCGACGATATTGCAGCCGTGCTGGAACAGCAGGCCCGAGACAGCGTGGACGATGCCCGGCTGGTCAGGGCACGAGAGGGTCAGGATGAATCCGGTGTTGCTCATGGTGTGTGGTTCTGTCGGGGTGGCGCGGCGCAGGGCCGGGGAAGCCAGGGTGGCTCGGTCAGGACCGGCGACGCTGGATCACGCGGCGGCTCAGTCGCGATCGCCGGCATCAAGCCAGCCCCGCCGTCCAAGGGCATCCAGCGTCACCAGTGTCGCATCGACCGTCATGGCGCCGGCCGACATGATAGCAAGCAATGGCGCCACCTCGACGCGCCGGTGCTCGCTGACCTCGCCGTCCTGGTTGTGCGGCATGAAGTCCGGCGGCAGCAGCAGGTCGTAGACGTAGACCTGCTCCCACTGCACGCCTTCGGGCAGGTCGCGCAGCACCTCGATCATGCCGTGCGCCTGCACGCGCCGCGCCAGGCCCGGCGGGATGCCGGACTCTTCCTCGCACTCGCGCACCAGCGTCGCCAGCGGATCGCTGCCGTGGGGCATGCCGCCGGCCACCAGGTTGTCCCACATGCCGGGATCGACGGCCTTGGCCGGGCTGCGGCGCGAGATCCACAGGGCCGGCCGGTCGTCCACAGCGCCATCGACGATGCCGTTCATGTGCGAGGCAAAGGTCAGCAGGCCCAGGAAGCGCGCCGCGGCGCGCTCCACCACCGCGACCGCGGGCGCGTCCAGCGCGGCGGTGACGGCGAACAGCTCGTCGCGCCAGCCGCGCACATGGCCGGCGTCGGCCAGCTGGCGGGCCAGCACCCGCAGCGCGGCACTGCGCGCGTCGAAATCGTCGCAGCCGGGCAGCAAGGCCACCGCCGCGGAGCCGTCGGCCAGCGGCCGCTCCGGGCCCAGCACGGCGCCGATGCCGCGCAGGATGCCGGCATGCGTGCGCGGCAGCCAGCCGACCTGCCGGCCGTCCGCCATCAGCCGCAGCCTGGTGGCGGCGTCGAAGCCGCTGCGCACCGCCAGCGAGGCGGCGATCCGCGCCGTGGCATCGGCCCCGAATCCGGCAGATCCGGCGCCGGGTCCGCCAGCGGAACCTGCGTCCGCATCGGCTGCCGTAAGGAAAGACACTTCGGCCATCACTCATCCATGCACCGGCCGCGCCGGCGCGCCTTGTCATTGTCAGGATCGAACGCATGAACCAGCCAGCCGCGCAGGCGCAGCGCCCTGCCACGTCCCAGCTTCCCACGGAGCCGCAATACGTGCTGGCGCTCGACCAGGGCACCAGCAGCTCGCGCGCCATCCTGTTCGACCATGCCGGCAACGTGGTGCGCCTGGCACAGCGCGAGTTCCGCCAATATTACCCACATCCCGGCCATGTCGAGCACGATCCCTACGAGATCTGGCAGTCGCAGCTGGCGGTGGCGCACACGGTGCTGGCCGACGCCGGCATCGGCGCCTCGCAGGTGCGCGCCATCGGCATCACCAACCAGCGCGAGACCTCCGTGCTGTGGGACCGCAAGACCGGCGAGCCGGTCGGCCGCGCGCTGGTCTGGCAGGACCGCCGCACCGCGCCGATGTGCGAGGCGCTGCAGGCCGCCGGCCACGGCGAGCTGTTCCGCGACAAGACCGGCCTGGTCATCGACGCCTATTTTTCCGGCACCAAGCTGCGCTGGATGCTCGACAACACCGACGGCGCGCGGGCGCGCGCGCAGCGCGGCGAGCTTGCCTTCGGCACCGTCGACAGCTGGCTGATCTGGCAGCTGACCGATGGCGCGCGCCATGTCACCGACGTCTCCAACGCCTCGCGCACGATGCTGTTCAACATCCACAGCTTCGAGTGGGACGACGCGCTGCTGGCGCTGCTCGACATCCCGCACGCGCTGCTGCCCGAGGTGGTGCCCTCCAGCGGCGAGGTCGCGCGCACCTCGGCGCGGCTGTTCGGCATGCCGATCCCGATCGCCGGCATCGCCGGCGACCAGCAGGCCGCCACCTTCGGCCAGGCCTGCCTGGTGCCCGGCATGGCCAAGAACACCTACGGCACCGGCTGTTTCCTGCTGATGAATACCGGGGCGCAGCCGGTCACGTCGCGCAACCGGCTGCTGACCACCATCGGCTGGCAGTACCGCGGCCAGACCCAGTATTGCCTGGAGGGCGGCGTGTTCATGGGCGGCGCCACCATCCAGTGGCTGCGCGATGGCCTCAAGATCATCCAGAGCGCGCCCGAGGCCGAGGCGCTGGCGCGCCAGTGCGACGACAGCGGCGGCGTGGTGCTGGTGCCGGCCTTTGCCGGGCTGGGCGCGCCGCACTGGGACGCCTTTGCGCGCGGCACGCTGGTCGGCATGACGCGCGGCACCGGCCGCCCGCAGATCGCACGGGCGGCGCTGGAATCGATCGCGCTGCAATGCGTGGACGTGCTCGAGGCCATGCAGAAGGACGCCGGCATCGCGCTGGCCGAGTTGCGCGTGGACGGCGGCGCCTCGCGCAGCGACCTGCTGATGCAGATGCAGGCCGACCTGCTCGGCACCCCGGTGGTACGGCCGCGCGTGACCGAGACCACCGCGCTGGGCGCCGCCTACCTGGCGGGCCTGGCCACCGGCTACTGGAGCGACCCCGTGCAGATCGCGCAGCAATGGCAGGTGGAGCGGCGCTTCGAGCCCAACCTGTCGGCCGACGAGCGCGGCCACCGGCTCGCGCGCTGGCGCCGGGCGGTCGGGCGCGCGCGCGACTGGGCGCGCGAGGACGACGCCGGCGGCCACGGCTGAGCGTCGGTCAGACCCGTCCAGCACCACCTCCGGACCACCCGAACATCTTAGCCAGCACCCACCACACACCAGCGTCATGCACAGCCTTCCCACCCCGATCCAGCCCCCCGGCCGCGCCGCCCTGCTCGCCACCCTGGAGCGCGAGCCGCGCTGGGACGTGATCGTCATCGGCGGCGGCGCCACCGGCCTGGGCACCGCGGTCGATGCCGCCTCGCGCGGCTACCGCACGCTGCTGGTCGAAGCCGCCGACTTTGCCAAGGGCACCTCGAGCAAGGCCACCAAGCTGGTGCACGGCGGCGTGCGCTACCTGGCGCAGGGCAATATCAGCCTGGTGCGCGAGGCGCTGCACGAGCGCGGCCTGCTGACGCGCAACGCGCCACACCTGGTGTGGCCGCTGGGCTTCGTGGTACCGGCCTACCAGATGTTCGACCAGCCCTTCTACGGCATCGGCCTCAAGCTCTATGACATGCTGGCCGGCAGCCTCAACCTGTCCGGCAGCCGCTGGCTGAACCACCGCGAAGTGCTGGCCGCCGCGCCCAACCTGGCCGAACACGTCGGCGGGCGACCGCTGCGCGGCGGCAACCTTTACTTCGACGGCCAGTTCGACGATGCGCGGCTGGCGGTGGCGCTGATGCGGACGCTGTTCGATGTCGGCGGCACCGCGCTCAACTACATGCGCGCGACCGGGCTGAGCCAGCAAGGCGGCGTGATCAGCGGCGTGACGGTACAGGACGTGCTCGGTGGCGCCACCTTCCGGCTGCGCGCCGACTGCGTGATCAACGCCACCGGCGTGTGGGTCGATGCCATCCGCCAGATGGAAGACGGGCATGCCCGCACCATGGTCGCGCCCAGCCAGGGCGTGCATCTGACGCTGCCGCGCAGCTTCCTGCCGGGCGACCGCGCCATCCTGATTCCCAAGACCGACGATGGCCGGGTGCTGTTCGTGGTGCCCTGGAACGGCCACACCATCGTCGGCACCACCGACACGCCGCGCCGCGACCTGCCGCTGGAGCCCGACGCCGGCGCCGACGATGTCGATTTCATCCTGGAAACGGCGTCGCGCTACCTGGCCAAGGACCCGACCCGCGCCGACGTCACCAGCGTCTGGGCCGGCCTGCGGCCGCTGGTGCGGGCCACCGGCGAAGCCTCCACCGCGTCGCTGTCTCGCGAGCATACGATCCTGGTGTCCAGGGCCGGGCTGATCACCGTCACCGGGGGCAAATGGACCACCTACCGCAAGATGGCCGAAGACGTGATCGAGACCGCGATCCAGCGCCAGATGGTGCGCGCGGCGCCCTGCGTCACCGCGGAGCTGCCGCTGCATGGCGCCGCCGGGCTGCCGGCCGACCTGCCGCCGCCGGATTCGGGTTCGCCGGACCGCTACTACGGCAACGAGCTGGGCCTGCTGCGCGCGCTGCCGGGACACGAGCGGATGCTCGCCGGGGTATCGGGCCTGACCGAGGCCCATGTGCGCTTTGCCGCCCGGCATGAGCTGGCGCGCCGGGTCGAGGACGTGCTGGCGCGCCGCAACCGCGCGCTGTTCCTGGACGCCCGCGCCGCCGTCGCGGCGGCACCGGCGGTGGCAGCGATCCTGGCCGAAGAGCTCGCCGAGGATGAAGCCTGGCAAGCCCATGAGGTGGAGAGCTTCCGCGCGCTCGCCGCCGGCTACATGCTCGGCTGATCGCCTGGCGCAGCGGCGCTGCCTCGATCCGGCCCCATCCACCCGAACCCCAGGTTTCTAACCGACCACGCCATGTCCAGTCACTTGATCCTGTCGCGGACCCGCACCGTTGCCCTGCTGGCCTTCGTCTGCGCCAGCGCCGCCGCCCACGCCGCCCGCGCGCCGGGCATCGACGGCGTGCGCTTTGCCGAGGTGCGCACCCTGCGCTACCAGTGCGACGGCGGCAAGACGCTGACGGTGCGCTATTTCAACAGCCCGGACAACCAGGCCGCGGTGTTGCGCATCGAAGGCAAGCCGGTGCTGGCGGTCAGCACGGTGGCGGCGTCCGGCGCGCGCTATGTCGGCGGCCGCTACGAATGGTGGACCAAGGGAGAGTCAGGCACGCTGCGCGACCTGATGCAGGCGGAAGGCGCCGCGCCCATGCTGGCCAACTGCCACGCCGCGCCATAACGGGCACAGCCGCGGCACGGCCGCGCCGCGCCACCTTTTGAAGCCGCGGCGTTCCGGGCGATAATGCGGGGATTGAATCAGGAGAACACCATGGACGAGATTGAAGATCTGTCCGATCTGCCGATGCCCCGCTTTATCTGGGGCTTCGCCGTGATCGCGGGCAAGGGCGGCGAGATCATGCACGACGAATTCGAGTACCTGACCCACACCCGCAGCCCGCGCTTCACCTGCCGCGTGGTCGAGCTGGAGGACATGCCGGCCGAGAGCGAAGAAGATGCCATCGACGGCCGCATCGTGCACGATGACGACCCCGGCCGCATGTTCTACATCACCGATGCCGGCATGGCGCTGGTCAATTTCCAGCTGTTCGACAAGATGCCGGACAAGCAGAAGTTCAAGCGCATCTGCGACGAAGCCATCGCCAACTGGATGCTGCGCCGCGAGTTCCTCGACGACGAGGAAGAGGACTGACCCACCCGGGCCAGCGGCGCCCGCGCGCCCCGCGCGGCCGTCAGGCCTGGCCCGGATCCTGCGACAGCGCGCGCGGCAGGACTTCATTGAGCAGCCCGGTCATGCCGCCCGGGTGGTCGGCGGCCAGCGCCTGCAGGCGTTTTACCAGCGCGCCATCCAGTTTGCACGCGAACGGCACCAGGCCCTGCTCCTGGTCCAGCCGGCGCTGCTCGCGCCGGTCCGGGCGCGGCGCGGCGCCAGGAATGCCGCCCCGCCCCGCCGCGGCCTGCTTCAGGCTGTTGGCAATCTTCAGGCCCTTGTTTTTTTCCAGGTCCGTTTTCTTCACGGCAATATCCGAAAGTCTGTAGAGGGCGGTATTGTACGCACCCGCAGCCCCGGCCCGGCCGGCGCTGCGGTGGCGATGCCGGTTGCGGCTTTATGCGTCGCTTATTCGTCCCTTATTCGTCGCTGACTTCGATCAGCTCGGCCGCCACCCGCTGGATTTCCGCATAGACCGCGATCGCGTCCATCGGGCCGGTGCAGCCCACTGCGGTGGCCTGGCTGGCATCGGCGCCAGGCGGCAGGAACACAAAAGCCATGCCCGGCTGCCAGCCGGGATGCTTGCGCAGGCTGTCGTTGAGGATGTCGAGATACTGCGCGCGCGTGAAGACGTGCCTTGCCATCGCTACCTCCGGAATCCGCTGCCGATGCGCCGCGCGGGCGCGTTGTCATGGCGGGGATCGTAGCATGGCAGGGGCGCCCGGCGTCAGCGTGCCACGCCGGGCGGCGGGCTGGTCAGCACTCGCCCTTCTTGGCATGGCCGGGCGGGCAATGGTAGCCCTTGTCCTTGTGGCCCTTGTTCTTGTACCCGCCCTGGTCCCAGCGGCCGGGCACCAGCACCCAGCCGTCGCGCGACTGGATCCAGCGCGGCGACTCATAGACATAGCCAGGGCGCTCACGCTCCCAGCGGCCCTTCTTCCAGGCGTGCTTGCGGTGATGATCGTCCCAGTCCCAGTAACCCGGCATCCAGACGTAGCCGGCGCGCGGCGCGGGCACGACCTCGTAGATCGGGGCGGGCGGCGGCACGCCAATGGCGATGTTGACCGATACCTGGGCCATCGAGGGCGCAGCGAGGGCCAGGCCCGAACCGAGCAACGCGGCCAGCAACAGGGCCCTGGCCGGGCGGAACGCGTGATCCGTCATGGGAGTCCTTTCTTGTGGAGGAACATGCCCATAGTCTAGTGTGCCGTGGCACGCCGGCAAGACAAGAATCGGATCTCGGCGGGCCCCGGATGCCGGCGCGCAACACGCCAGTGCAAGCCCCGCTTGCACTCACGCGTGGCTAGTGATCCTCGGCCATCGCCTTAAGCTGGGCTTCGCCGGCAACGCGCGCGGCATCGGCGGTGGTGAAGGTATCGTCCGACACGATCGCGCGCCTGACCTGCTGCGCGCTGAAATCCACCAGCGCGATGACCCACACATAGCGCCCCGACTGGGGAGCCGTCTGCACGAACGCCTTCAGGTTGTGGCGCGATTCGGTTGCCATGATCCATCTCCGGTTGAGACGTGCCGCAGCACAGGGGTCAGGCAACTCTAGCACAAGGCCGGCAAGCTCACCGGCCGGCGGCCTCGGTAGCGAAAGCGCGCAATTCGCGCACGCGCGCGGCGGTCATCTCCAGCACGCAGGCCGCCCCGGCCACGCGCGCCGCGCTGCCGCCGGCCGGATTGGCGACATAGGCGCAATGAGTTTGGCGGTACTCGAGCCAGGCCCGCTGCGCCACCCGCAACTGCCCGGTGCGCGGCGCCTCCAGCCGCCGCAGCAGCGACTGGTAAGCGTTGTTCAACGCCATATCCTGGACCCGCGACTCCAGCGCGGCGCAGTTGAGCATGTCAGCGGTCGATACGGCCTTGCCCATGCAGCGCTCATAGTCGGCGCTCAAGCCGCCATTTTTTGGCCCCCCATTTTCCGCGGCGGCGGCGGGGATGACCGCCACGGCCAGGCCGACGACGGCAACACATGCGAGGACGCGCATAGCAGGTCTCCGTTTGCGTGGTTGTGACAAGACGAGCCGGCGCGGATCCGCTCAGGCAAGCCAGCGGCCCAACGTCGCCACGGCGATATTGGCCAGCCCCAGCACGAGGTTGGTCCCTACCGCCTGCCGGATGCGGTTCAGGGCGGCGCCTGCGGCTGGCCAGTCCTGCGCATCCACGGCCCGGCCCAGCACGCGGTAGGGGCCGAACCACACGTAGCAGAAGATGCCGGCCATGACGACGCCGATGCCCAGCATCAGGTGCCAGTTGCGTGGTGCGCCTGCCATGCCGGTTGCGGCCATCATCGCGCCACCGCTCAGCACGATCGCCACCACCGACGCCCACACCCACGGGAAGAACCGGGCAAACACGCCGCGCCACAGGCGCAGCCGCGGCGGCGGCTCGAGCAGGCTGCCAGCCACCGGCCGCAGGCACAGGTAGGCGAAGAACATGCCGCCGACCCAGACGGCGACGCCGGTCAGGTGCAGCAAGCGGAGAAGCGGATCGGCAATCATGGCAGCAGGGCGCGAGTTTGGGACGAGTCGGGGCGATGGCCACATTCTAAGTGTTGTGTCCGCCACGGCGAAGCCCTGGCAGGACCCCACAGTTGGCCCGAGGACTTCAGAAAAGCAACACCGCGCCGATAAACATTTTCGTAGCACGCCGCACGCGGAGCCGGTAGTCGCGGAATCCCGTTCGGGGCACCGGTTTTCGCCCGATCCACCGCAAGCCGGCCGCTTGACCGCCCGGAAACCAGCCCCAGACAATAACCCGCGGCCAGACCACAACACCGCGACCGGCCGCTCCGCCCCCTTCGTTCCAGACCATGGCGCCTGCTCCAGCCAGCCCCCCGCCGACCCCGACCGCCGCCCGCGCACGACCGCTGCTGCGCCGCGGCCTGAGAGCGCTGCTGCTGGGCGTAACGCTGGCGGTGCTGCCAGCCATGCTGCCACCGGCGGTCACCGCGCAGCCCGCGCCGCAGCGGGCCGACCTGGTGGCGCGGGTGGTCATCAGCCTGCTCGGGTACGCGCGCTGGCCGGTGGAGCGCGATCCCGTGCGGCTGTGCGTGGATCACGCCAGCCGCTATGCGCCCCGGCTGAAGGAAGGCGGTACGCTCGCCAATGGCCGCACCGTGCAGACCCGCCAGGTCGACGTGCTGGCCGACATGCTGCACCCGGCGTGCGATGCGCTGTACGTGGGCACCATGAACGAACCGCGCCGCAAGCGCCTGTCGGCCGAACTGACCGGCCGCCCGGTGCTGGTAATCGCCGAAGAAGACTTCGAGTGCGAGGTGGGCAGCATGTTCTGCCTCAACATCCGCGACAACCAGGTTTCGTTCCGCGTCAACCTCGATACCCTCGCCCGCAGCGGCGTGCATATGCATCCCGGCGTGCTGCAGCTCGGCCGCCGCAAGGGAGCACCGTCATGAGCCAGCGTCAGCCGCTGCGCGGGCATGGCACGCGCCCCACCCTCTACAGCGTGCTGCGCCGCATCCACCTGGGGGCGTGGCGCTGATCGCGGTATGCACGGCCGGCCTGGCGCTGACCGCGATCGGCGTGACCGCGCTGCGCGTCTATGCCGACCACAACGTGCGGCTGGTGGCGCGCTCGATCGCCTACACGCTGGAAGCGCCGGTGGTGTTCCGCGACCAGGTGGCCACCGCGGAGACGCTGGCCGCGATCGCGGCCTCGGAAGACATTGCCCGCGCCACCGTCTATGACCGCGACCACCACGTGCTGGCGGTATGGCAGCGCTCCGGCCAGGCGCCGCTGACCGGCCTGCGCCACGCGCTGGTCGAATGGCTGGGCACCGATGCCGTCGAGCAGCCGATCCTGCACCAGGCTCAGCCAGTGGGCCTGCTGCGCGTCAGCGGCGATCCGCGCAACCTGCTGCACTTCCTGCTGCAGGGCGCGCTGGGGCTGCTGGCCTGCCTGCTGCTGACCGCGGTCGGCGCGCACTACCTGGCCAGCCGGCTGCTGGTGCAGATCATCGAGCCGCTGCGCAACCTGATGCGGGTGGCGCACGCGGTGCGTTCGCAGCGAGATTTCGCGCAGCGCACGCCGCCGGCCGGCATCGCCGAGCTCAATGCCCTGAGCGAGGACTTCAACGGCCTGCTCGACGAGCTGCAGACCTGGCAGAACCAGATGCAGCACGAAAACCGCTCGCTCGCCCACCGCGCCAACCACGATGCCCTGACCGGGCTGCTGAACCGCGCCGCCTTCGTCGAAGCGCTGGAGCACGCGGTGCGCCACGCCGCCGCCAACGACGAGTATGCCGCGGTGCTGTATCTGGACAGCGACGATTTCAAGCACGTCAACGACCGCCACGGCCATGCCGCCGGCGACGCGGTGCTGATCGCGGTGGCCCAGCGCATCCGCGCCAGCCTGCGCGGCCGCGACACCGTGGCGCGCATCGGCGGCGACGAATTCGCGGTGCTGGCCACCGCGCTGCGCGCGCCGGCCGATGCGATCCGGATCGCCGAGCACATCCTGCAAGCCATGGCCCGCCCCATCGACCTGCCCGACGGCAGCCCGGTGCAAGCCTCGCTCAGCATCGGGCTGGCGGTGTTTCCGGTCCACGCGCAAGGCAGCCAGGCCCTGCTGCACGCCGCCGACGCCGCCATGTACGGCGCCAAGCGGCGCTCCGGCGGCATCTGGCAAAGCGCCGAGCCGCGCCTCGACGTCACGCAGTGAGAACCATCGTCGTTTCGGTGGACTAGCGTGCCCGCTCAGTCGCCGAAGGGATTGGGCGTGCGGTTCTCCAGCGCCTCGTTCAGGTCGAACTCGTCGCGCACCTTGTCGACCACCGCGCGCACACTGGCGGCATAGCCGTGCAGATTGTCGAAGGCCATGTCCCAGTTGCGGCCGCGCGCGTCGCGCGCATGGGGCTGGGGTGCCGGCACCCGGATCCGGGCACCGTCTTCGCCGATTTCATCGATCTGCTGGATACGCCGGCCGACCTCGTCCTGCAAGGCACGCCGGCCGCGCTCACGCTTGGCCATGACTGGACTCCTGGCTGAATCCCAATGCATCCTAGCACGCGTCGACGCAGCCTTGCCGGCACTTACAACGCCGCCTTGGCCGCCTGGTAAGCCGCGTACAGGCGCGCGAACACCGGCCCCGGCACGCCCCTGCCGATAGGGCGGCCATCGATGCTGATCACCGGCAGCAACTCCTTGCTGGCCGACGACAGCAGCACCTCGTCGGCGGCAAATACCTCGTCCCTGCGGATCCGGCGCGACTCCAGTGCAATCCCCATGGCGTCACAGATCTCTTCCATGAAGCCGTAGCGGATGCCCTCCAGGATCAGGTTGTCCTTGGGCGGCGCCGCCACGCGGCCATCGCGCACCACCCATACATTGGACGCCGACGCCTCGGTCAGCCAGCCATCGCGGAACTGGATCGCCTCGGTCACCCCCTGCTCCACCGCGTGCTGCGCCGCCAGCACGTTGCCGAGCAGCGAGGTCGACTTGATCTGGCAATTCAGCCAGCGCCGGTCCTCCATGGTCACGCACGCGACCCCCTGCTCGACCATCTGCGCCGACGGCAGCGCCATCGGGTTGGTCATGATCAGCACTGTCGGCACCACCTCCTGCGGGAACGCATGCGTGCGCCGGGCCACGCCACGGGTCACCTGGATATAGACCAGCTGATCCGACAGGCCATTGGCCTTGACCACCTCGTCAACCCGCTCCAGCCACTGCGCGGCGCTGTACGGGTCGGGAATGCCGATGCCCTCCAGGCTCCGGTGCAGGCGCGCGAGGTGCTGCGCGCCGCGGAACGGCTTGCCGTGGTAGTACGGGATCACCTCATAGATGCCGTCGCCGAAGATAAAGCCGCGGTCCAGCACCGGGATGCGGGCCTCGGAAAGCGGAGTCAGGGTGCCGTTGAGGTGGACGATGGGTTCGGACATGGGATGCATGGGGACAGTTCGAAAGAGATGCCCGATTCTTTCACGGCTGCCCCGGCAAGGTCATGCAATCTACGCATGAATACGGCAGAGCGCCCGTCGCCTGCGCTCAGGCTGGCGCCAGCGCTTTAGACAGCAGCACCGTGGTAAAGCCGCTATCCCAGCTTTCATCGGGATAGAAATCGACCTCCGCATAACCCTGGCGCCGATAGAACGCGCGGCTCTGCTGGTTGAACGTGTCGGTCTCCAGCCTTGCCTCGCGATGCCCGGCACGGGTGATTTCGGCTTCCGCATGCGCCAGCAGCGCCCCGCCCAGTCCCATCCGCTCCCATGCCCGGCCGACATGCAGCGCCCAGATGAAGTTGTTTTCCCAGTCCACCATCGCGGCCGGCACACCGTCCACGCAGGCGACGCGGAATTCCTGCAAACGTGCTGCAACGTAGCTGCGGGTCTTGCCTTGCTGCTCGAAGGCGGCTGCAGCTGCCGGAGTCAACTGCGGCTTCCACGTGCCCAGGTAGGTGTCGGTGAGGATGGCTTCCACGGCTTGCGCGTCAGAGGGCAAGGCGGGGCGGATTTCGAAACGGGTGGTGAGTTTGGTCATGGCGCGAAAGCATAACCGCGACGGATATGAATCGTCAGCCCTTGCCAGACTCGCTCGAAACCGGCTTACCGCAGTTTTCCAGCATTAGTCGCTATGGCTTTTTGCACACAAAGCCAGATGCGTGAGCGCAATTCATTCGGGCGCGACCGTGTGACGTCAAGGGGCTGGGCAGCGGTTTCTTGTTCGGAGCATGCATACCAGTGCGCTCGGACAACTAGACTGGCATATGAAACTGAGGAGCCAATCATGCCGCGCAAGCATGTGCATGTCGTATCCGCCGGGGACCGCTGGGCCGTTGTGGCCGACGGTGGGCACGGCCGCGAAACGTTCCTGACCCTTGAAGACGCTATCACCGACGGAGCCAAGAAGGCGCAGCAAAGGCACGTGGAACTATTGATCCACGGCCGCGACGGCCATATCCGCAAGCGCAGCTCGTTCGGCAGCGATCCACGCAACATCAAGGGGTAACTTCACGCCGACGCGAGCGCTCCAGCCGCTGCGGCGGTTCAATCATCGGCTGGCAAGGTCGCTAGCCGTATCTGGATCAGGTGACGGTGTTCACGCTCGACAGCGACGGAGTCGCGCAGCAGCGCTAGCAGGCGGACCGCCTGCGCAGTGTCGTGCCCGCTAGCGCGCAGGTCGCGCAGCAACGCGACCTGGCGACGGATACGCGCGCGGCCTGCGTCGAGATGTTCGTCGGCCATAGACAGCGCCTGCTGTTCGCGCTCGCGTTGCAGAACGTTCCACTCCCTGTCCCTTGGCATGCCTCACCTTCAACAAGACTTCTTCGACACGCTTCCATACTAGGTCGGTTTTTGAAGCGAAATTCCTGATAAGGATGGGTCACTTGTCGCCTGACTTGACCGTCCGATAGTGAAATCCTGGGGCCATGATCTGTTGCTCGAAGGAGGAACACATGGGAGAGGATCAGGCGCCATATTCAAGCTTCACGATTGATAGCTCGCTGGAGCACTGGGCCAACATTCTCCAGTCAACCAGGGTCACCTTTAGCGCGCATCAAGCTGCTTTTGTCAGCGCATGCCTGCTTGAGCGAATCGGACAATTTGGACCCACTCTAGCTCGGGAAAACGACAGGGTCGGCCAACGGAACCATGACGCCATCGCTGGCCGAGATTCGCCCGATGCAACGTGCAGACGTTGTCGCGCTCCCATTGAGGAACATTGATGGCATCCAGCCGCCCTCTACGATTTTTCCAACATGGACAATGACATCCTGCCTGGACCAACAGAAACCGCAGGGACGACAGCCCGCCGAAAAAGCAAAAACAAGGGATTAAAAACAAAAAAGCCGTCCCATTGGACGGCTTCGGATTGCTTTGGACGGTGTTCTGGCGGAGAGAGGGGGATTCGAACCCCCGATGGGCTATTAACCCATACACGCTTTCCAGGCGTGCGACTTAAACCACTCATCCATCTCTCCGGGAAGTCCGCGATTATAGCAGAGTTGCCCGTCGAATCCAGTACCTTGTCACCGCCCTAGCCCTACCCCTTGCGCAGGTAGGTCACCAGCCGGTCGATCACCGGCGCGTTGCGCGGCGTCAGCAGGCTGACCACGATCGCCACCGCGAAGCCGGCGGGGACGCCGAAGGCGCCGGAGGCGATGGGGTCGACGCCGAACCAGCGGTTGCCGAAGATGCCGGTCATGCGGGTGAAAAAGGGATAGTTGACGAAGATGTAGTACACCGCCACGCCCAGCCCGGCGACCATGCCGGCGACGGCGCCGGCGGCGGTGGTGCGGCGCCAGAAGATGCCGAGGATCAGGACCGGGAAGAAGCTGGAGGCCGCCAGCGAGAAGGCGGCGCCGACCAGGAAGAGGATATTGCCGGGGCGCAGGGATGTGACGTAGGAGGCGAACAGCGCCACCGCCAGCAGCACGATCTTGGCGGTGGTGACGCGCCGCTGGTGGCTCGCCTGGCGGTCGACCATATGATAGAAGACGTCGTGCGAAAGCGCGTTGGCGATGGTCAGCAGCAGCCCGTCGGCGGTCGACAGCGCGGCCGCCAGCGCGCCGGCGGCGATCAGCCCGGAGATGACGTAAGGCAGGCCGGCAATTTCCGGGGCGGCCAGCACGATCATGTCGGGCTGCAGCAGGATTTCGGCCCATTGCACGATGCCATCGCCGTTGACATCGCGGATGCCGAACACCGGTGGATCGACCTTGCGCCATTGCACCACCCACTGCGGCAGTTCGGCATACGGGGTGCCGACCAGGTGCTCGAAGAACTCGTATTTGACCAGCGCCGCGAGCGTGGGTGCCGACACATAAAGCAAGGCGATGCAGAACACGGCCCAGGCCACGGAATTGCGCGTCTCCCGGACCGAAGGCGTGGTGTAGAGCCGCGTCAGGATGTGCGGCAGGCTGGCGGTGCCTACCATCAGGCAGAACACCAGCAGCACGAAATTGAGCCGCTTGGTCTTGCGCTCCTGTTCGGATGCCGCGGGATAAGGTTCGGTGGACGACATCGAATGGCGGCTGCGGGCCAGCGCGTCTTCGCGTTGCTGGTGCCAGTGCTGTTGCGCGGCAGCGGCATCGCGCGGGAATTCGAGTCGTTCGCGCTCGAGCGCCTTGATCTCGCGCAGCGGCGCATTGCGGGTGCGCAGGTCCTGCAGGCGGGCATCCAGCGCGTCGCGCTCCTGCGCGAAGGACTCGGGCAGCCGGGCGATGCGTTCCTGCAGCAGGATGGCCTGCTGCCGGTAGTAGTCGCGCACCGCCTGTTCGGCCGGCTCGCGCTCCAGCTGCCGTTCGCGCGCGTCCAGTTGCGTCAGCAACGTGCCGTAGCTCAGCTGCGGCAGCGGTTCCTGGTGATGTTTCCACGCGATCATCGACACGGTGACCAGGAACGCGACGATCATCATGATGTACTGCGCCACCTGCGTCCACGTGACCGCGCGCATGCCGCCCAGGAAGGAGCAGACCAGGATGCCGGCCAGCCCGAAAAAGATGCCGACGGCAAACTCGACGCCGATGAAGCGCGTCACCACCAGCCCCACGCCCTGGATCTGCGCCACCAGGTAGACGAACGAGCAAAGCGAGGCGGCCAGCACCGCGATCGCACGCACCGGCAGGTTGCCGCCGGGCTTGCCATTGCCGTAGCGCGCGGCGAGGAAGTCGGGGATGGTGTAGCCGCCGTACTTGCGCAGGTATGGCGCGAGCAGGAAGGCCACCAGGCAATAGCCGCCGGTCCACCCCATGACATAGGCCAGCCCTTCGTAGCCCGAGGAAAACAGGATGCCGGCCAGGCCGATGAACGATGCCGCGCTCATCCAGTCGGCGGCAATCGCCATGCCATTGAACATCGCCGGCACGCGCCGCGACGCGACGTAGTATTCGTTGAGGTCCGAGGTGCGGCAGATCAGCCCGATGCAGGCGTAGATCGCGATGGTGATGAACAGGAAGACGTAGCCCAGCCACAGCGCATCGGCATTGGAGCGTTCCAGCAATCCCATCATCCCCACAAAGCCGAACAGCCCCAGCGTGAACAGGCCGTAGTAGAGCAGCAAGCGCCGGCGAAAGCGCGACTGGGCTTCGGGCATGACGGGACAGTCCGTGTCGGTGGGAAGCTATCGTAACAAACCCGCCGGCGCGCGGGTGCGCGGCGGCGGGTTCAGGTTTCGGCTCGGGCTTGCCGGATCCCCGGCGGATTACTGCGCCTGCTTGAGCTGCTCGAGGATCGCCGGGTTCTCCAGCGTCGAGGTGTCCTGCGTAATCTCTTCACCCTTGGCGAGCGACCGCAGCAGGCGCCGCATGATCTTGCCCGAGCGCGTCTTGGGCAGGTTGTCGCCAAAGCGGATGTCCCTGGGCTTGGCGATCGGGCCGATCTCCTTGCCGACCCAGTTGCGCAACTCGGTGGCGAGCTTGACAGCCTCGTCGCCGCTCGGGCGCGCGCGCTTGAGCACGACGAAGGCGCAGATCGCCTCGCCGGTCATGTCGTCGGGGCGCCCCACCACCGCGGCCTCGGCCACCAGCGGGTTGGCCACCAGCGCCGACTCGATCTCCATCGTGCCCATGCGGTGGCCCGACACGTTCAGCACGTCGTCGATGCGGCCCATGATGGTGAAGTAGCCGGTGTCCTTGTCGCGGATCGAGCCATCGCCAGCCAGGTAGAGCTTGCCGCCCAGTTCCTCGGGGAAATAACTCTTTTTAAAGCGCTCCGGATCGCCCCAGATGGTGCGGATCATCGCCGGCCATGGGCGCTTGACCACCAGGATGCCGCCGTTGCCGTTGGGCACGTCATGGCCGGTCTCGTCGACGATGGCGGCCATGATGCCCGGCAGCGGCAGCGTGCACGAGCCCGGCACCAGCGGCGTCGCGCCCGGCAGCGGCGTGATCATGTGGCCGCCGGTCTCGGTCTGCCAGAAGGTGTCGACGATCGGGCAGTTCTCATTGCCGACGTTCTTGTAGTACCACATCCACGCCTCCGGGTTGATCGGCTCGCCCACGGTGCCGAGCAGGCGCAGGCTGGACAGGTCGTACTGCTTCGGATGGATCTTCTCGTCGGCCTCGGCCGCCTTGATCAGCGAGCGGATCGCGGTCGGCGCGGTGTAGAAGATGCTGACCTGGTGGCGCGCGATCATGTCCCAGAAGCGGCCGGCGTTCGGGTAGGTCGGCACGCCCTCGAATACCACCTGGGTGGCGCCGGCGGCCAGCGGGCCGTAGGCGATATAGGTGTGGCCGGTGACCCAGCCGATGTCGGCGGTACACCAGAACAGGTCGTCGGGCTTGATGTCGAAGGTCCACTTCATCGTCATCAGCGCCCACAGCAGGTAGCCGCCGGTGCTGTGCTGCACGCCCTTGGGCTTGCCGGTGGAGCCGGAGGTATAGAGCACGAACAGCGGGTGCTCGGCGCCGACCGGCTCGGCCTCGCAGGTATCGGGCTGGTTGGCGCAGACCTCGTCGAGCCAGAGGTCGCGGCCCTCGGTCCAGCCGACATTGCCGCCGGTGCGGCGGTAGACGATCACGTTCCTGACGGCCTCGCAGCCGCCCAGCGCCAGCGCGTCATCGGCGATGGCCTTCAGCGGCAGCGCCTTGCCGCCGCGCATCTGCTCGTCGGCGGTGATCAGCGCCACCGCGCCCACGTCGACCAGCCGCTCCTGCAGCGACTTGGCCGAGAAGCCGCCGAACACCACCGAGTGCGTGGCGCCCAGGCGCGCGCAGGCCTGCATCGCGACCACGCCCTCGACCGACATCGGCATGTAGATCACCACGCGGTCGCCCTTCTTGATGCCGAGCGTCTTCAGGCCGTTGGCCAGGCGACACACTTTCGCATGCAGCTCGCGGTAGGTAATGCGCGTCACGGTGCCGTCGTCGGCCTCGAACACGATCGCGACCTTGTCGGCGTTGCCGTTTTCAAGGTTGCGGTCCAGGCAATTGTAGGAGGCGTTGAGCTGGCCGTCCTCGAACCACTTGTAGAACGGCGCGTTGCTCTCGTCCAGCACCTTGGTGAAAGGCTTGTTCCAGTGCAGCAGCTCGCGGGCGTGGCGGGCCCAGAAGCCCTCGTAGTCGCGCTCGGCTTCGTCGCACAGGGCGCGGTAGGCGTCCATGCTGGGAATGGCGGCCTGGCTGGCAAAGGCCTCGGGCGGGTTGAACACGCGATGCTCCTGCATCACCGATTCGATGGCGGACATGGACTTGGTCTCCTGATTTTGGACTGGCTTTGGCTGCCACGTTACGCCCGACGGCTTACTTAAACCTGACGATAAATCCCTGCAGCCGGCAGGATCAGGCGCTGCAACGTGTTGCATTGCAGCGGGAAGAACCGGGGGGCGCGCCGCGAAAGTGCAGCCTTCTCCATTAGGCTAGCACAGCTATAATGCCGCGAGCCTGATACCTGAATGCGACGCCGGCCCTTGCCGCGCGGCGCCCACCGGCCAGCCGGACCCTTGCCCCGGGGCACCGTCGGCGTGTCGACCGGAACATCCCAAGGCAAGTTACCCGTGCCCGCCAACGCTCCTGTCTTCGCTCCCGTCTACGTGCTGTGCCTGATCGCCTCGATGGCGCTGGTCGGCAGCAACGTCGGACTCGGCAAGTCCATCATCGCCCATGTGCCGGTGCTGCTGTTCGCGCTGCTGCGCTTTGCCATCGCCGTCGCCTGCCTGGCACCGTGGTACCGGCCCGCGCGCATGCGCCGGGTCTCGCGCGGCGAATGGCTGAACCTGTCCCTGCAGGCGTTCTTCGGCACCTTCCTGTTTACGCTGCTGATGCTCAACGGCGTGCGCCTGACCAGCGCCATGGCGGCCGGCGTGATCACCAGCACCATCCCCGCCACCGTGGCCCTGCTGTCCTGGCTGCTGCTGCGCGAACGGCTGGCGCGGCGCACGCTGGTGTCGGTGCTGCTGGCGGTGGCCGGCATCGCCGTGCTCAACATCGCGCGCGGCGATTCCCACGGCGCCGGAGCAGGCAACCAGGCCTGGCTGGGCAACCTGATGATCATGGGCGCGGTGGTGTGCGAATCGATCTACGTGATCCTGTCGCGCCGGCTGACGCAGACGCTGGCCGCGATCGAGATCTGCGCCTATACGCATCTGATCGGCGGACTGCTGATGCTGCCACTGGGACTGGTGCCGCTGCTGAACCTCGACGCCGCCGCGGTGCCGGCCCAGATCTGGCTGATGGTGCTGTGGTATGCGCTGTCGGCCAGCGTGTTCTCGTTCTGGCTGTGGATGAAGGGCATCCGGCATGTGCCGGCGCAACTGGCGGGGGTCTTCACCTCGGTGCTGCCGGTGGCCGCGGCCACCTACGGCATCGTCTTCCTGGGCGAGCAGCCGGGCTGGCCGCATGGCGTGGCGCTGGCGTGCGTGCTGGCGGGGATCGTGCTGGCCAGCTGGCCGGGCCGGATGGCGCGCGGCGCGTGGCGCGGCAAGGCGGCGGGCAACGAACCGGGCGCGCGGGCCTGAGCGGCCCGGCGTGGCCGCGGTTACCGCTGGTAACACAGCGTTGCCATGGTCGCTTGGTACAATCCCCGCCGATTTTCAACTCCGCCGACCGCCCCGCCATGGCTTCCAACCCGATTCCCGAGCAGCAGCCCCAAACCCTGCGGCCGATCCCAAGCATCATCTTCGCGTCGCGCTGGCTGCAGCTGCCGCTGTACCTGGGCCTGATCGTGGCCCAGGGTGTCTACGTCTACCATTTCCTGATCGAAGTCTGGCATCTGCTCGCCCACGTGACCGAGTTCGACGAGAACAAGATCATGCTGGTGGTGCTGGGGCTGATCGACGTGGTGATGATCTCCAACCTGCTGATCATGGTGATCGTCGGCGGCTACGAGACCTTCGTCTCGCGGCTTGGCATCGACAACCATCCCGACGAGCCGGAGTGGCTCGACCACGTCAATGCGGGCGTGCTGAAGGTCAAATTGTCGATGGCGCTGATCGGGATCTCGTCGATCCACCTGCTCAAGACCTTTATCGACGCCGAGCAGCGCACCACCCATACCATCATGTGGCAGGTGGCGATCCACCTGGCGTTCCTGCTGTCGGCAGTGGCGATGGCGTGGGTCGACCGCATGGTCACCCACCCTGCCGGCGGGCACGCCAGGCATTGATCGCGGCACGCAGGGCCGACCTGCTTGCTTCGTACCGACCGCGGCCATGTGCCGCGGTTTTTGCTTTTGGGCCGGCGCGGTCGCCGGCAGCGGCGTTTGCCGCACATTACCAGCTGTAGACGGCTGTATGCAGACGGGCGGAGCGCCGCCGCTCAGTGTATGATTTCAGGCTGTGTTTCACCGCTGCCCACCCCACAAAATGACCGTCATCAAGCAAGAAGACCTCATCCAGAGCGTCGCCGACTCCCTGCAGTACATCAGCTACTACCACCCGATGGACTACATCACCAGCCTGGGCCGCGCCTATGAGCTGGAGCAGAGCCCGGCGGCCAAGGACGCGATCGCGCAGATCCTGACCAACAGCCGCATGTGCGCGGAAGGCAAGCGCCCGATCTGCCAGGACACCGGCATCGTCACGGTCTTCGTCAAGGTTGGCATGGACGTGCGCTGGGACGGCGCCACCATGGGCCTGACCGACATGATCAACGAGGGTGTGCGCCGCGGTTACACGCACCCGGACAACGTGCTGCGCGCCTCGATCGTCAGCCCGCCCGAAGGCGGCCGCAAGAACACCAAGGACAACACCCCGGCCGTGATCCACTACGAAGTGGTGCCGGGCAACACCGTCGACATCCAGGTCGCGGCCAAGGGCGGCGGCTCGGAGAACAAGTCCAAGTTCGTGATGCTGAACCCGTCGGACTCGATCGTCGACTGGGTGCTGAAGACCGTGCCGACCATGGGCGCCGGCTGGTGCCCGCCGGGCATGCTGGGCATCGGCATCGGCGGCACCGCCGAGAAGGCGATGGTGATGGCCAAGGAATCGCTGATGGAGTCCATCGACATCCAGGACATCATCGCGCGCGGCCCGAAGGACTGGGTCGAGGAGCTGCGCGTCGAGCTGTACGAGAAGGTTAACGCGCTCGGCATCGGCGCACAGGGCCTGGGCGGCCTGGCCACCGTGCTCGACGTCAAGATCATGGCCTGCCCGACGCACGCCGCGTCCAAGCCGGTGGCGATGATCCCCAACTGCGCCGCCACCCGCCACGTGCACTTCACGCTGGACGGCAGCGGTCCGGCCAAGCTGGAAGCGCCGGACCTGTCGCAATGGCCGAAGGTCGAGTGGGCACCCAACACCGAGACCTCCAAGCGCGTCGACCTGGACACGCTGACGCCGGAAGAAGTCGCCTCGTGGAAGCCGGGCCAGACCCTGCTGCTCAACGGCAAGATGCTGACCGGCCGCGACGCCGCGCACAAGCGCATCGCCGACATGCTGGCCAAGGGCGAGAAGCTGCCGGTGGACTTCAAAAATCGCGTGATCTACTACGTCGGGCCGGTCGATCCGGTGCGCGACGAGGCGGTCGGCCCGGCCGGCCCCACCACCGCCACGCGCATGGACAAGTTCACCGAGATGATGCTGGCCGAGACCGGCCTGATCTCGATGATCGGCAAGGCCGAGCGCGGCCCGGCGGCGATCGAGGCGATCAAGAAGCACAAGTCGGCCTACCTGATGGCCGTGGGCGGCGCCGCCTACCTTGTGGCCAAGGCGATCAAGGAAGCCAGGGTGGTCGGCTTCGAAGACCTGGGCATGGAAGCCATCTACGAGTTCGAGGTCAAGGACATGCCGGTGACGGTCGCCGTGGACAGCGAAGGCACCTCGGTGCACAAGACCGGCCCGGCGGAATGGCAGGCCAAGATCGGCAAGATTCCGGTCGCCGCGCTGTAACCGACCGCATTCCCCGACCACAGGCAAGACTCCCCTCTCCCGCTTGCGGGAGAGGGTTGGGGGAGAGGGCAGGCGCGCGGCAAGCACCGTGACGCCTCACTTCGTGGGAACTCCCGCCCTCTCCCCCCTCCCCCTCTCCCATAAATGGGAGAGGGGAGAAAACCATCCCTTCATCCCGCCCAGTGAACCCCGCACCCATCGGCGTCTTCGATTCCGGCCTTGGCGGCCTGTCAGTGCTGCGCGAGATCCGCGCGCTGCTGCCGCACGAGCCGCTGCTGTACCTTGCCGACTCGAAGTACGCGCCCTACGGCGAAAAGCCCGAACGTTTTGTCGAAGCGCGGACGCTGCAGGCCTGCGAGTGGATGATCGGCCAGGGCTGCAAGGCTCTGGTGATCGCCTGCAATACCGCCACGGGCCATGCCGTGGCGTTGCTGCGCGAGCGGCTGCCGGTGCCGATCATCGGCGTCGAGCCCGGCCTGAAGCCCGCCGCCGCGGCCAGCCGCAGCAAGGTGGTCGGCGTGCTGGCGACCGCCAATACGCTCAAGAGCGCGAAATTCGCGCGGCTGCTGGCATCGCTGGACGGCGAAAGCCGCTTCCTGTGCCAGGCCGGGCTGGGGCTGGTGACGCTCATCGAGCAGGGCCAGACCGACGGGCCGGCCGTGCGCGAGCGCCTGCAGGCCTACCTCACGCCGATGCTGGAAGCCGGCGCCGATACCCTGGTGCTGGGCTGCACCCACTACCCCTTCCTGGAAGCTGCGATCCGCGCCGTCGCCGGCGATCGGCTGGCGCTGGTCGATACCGGCAGCGCGGTCGCGCGCCAGCTGGCGCGCAAGCTCGACGAGCATGCGCTGGCCGCGCCGCCCGCTGCCGCGGGGCATGACCGCTTTCTCTCCACCAGGGATGCCGCGCACCTGCGCGCGATGGTGGCCGCGCTGCTGCAGCTGCAAGCCGATGCGCAGACCGTGGTGATCGAGCCGGCGCCGGCGTTCTGACCGGCGCCTGCCATCAGCGCAGGAAGCCCAGCGGGCGGTGCTCGCGCACCTCGGGCTTGATCGCATGTTCCTGGCGCAGCTGCGCCAGGAATTCGTCGGGCGTCAGCGCCTCGCCCAGCAGCACGCACTGGCGCTTGACCGTGGCAAAGTCGCCGGGCGTCAGGCAATCCATCGCATCCAGGTCAGCGCGCATGGCGTCGGTGAGGCCGGCGGCGTTGCCGTCGAGCGCCTCGTCGACGAACATCGCCACGCGCTGCGCGGGCTTGAGCGCCAGGAAGCGGATCTTGAACGAGAAGCGGCGCAGCGCGGCCTCGTCGATGCGGTCGAACAGATTGGTGGTGCAGATGAAGATCCCGTTGAAGCGCTCCATGCCCTGCAGCATCTCGTTGACCTCGGAGATCTCATAGTTGCGCACCGCCTGCTGGCGGCTCTGCATGAAGCTGTCGGCCTCGTCCAGCAGCAGCACCGCGCCATCCTCTTCCGCGCGCGCGAACATCGCTGCGATCTGCTGCTCGGTCTCGCCCACGTACTTGCTCATCAGGTCCGAGGCGCGACGGATCATCAGCGGCAGGTCCAGCTCGGCCGCGATATGCTCTGCCAGGGCGGTCTTGCCGGTACCGGGCGGGCCATAGAAGCACAGCGTGCCGCGCTGGCGCACGCGCAGCGCGTCGACGATCTTGACCACGTCGTAGCGGGTCTCGAGGTGCAGGTTCTCGAGCCGGTAGTGCGTCACCACCGGGCGCGCCTCGGCCTCGGGGCGCAGGCCCATGGCACGGTCGGCGTGTTCGAGCTGGCGCAGGATCAGCGCCTCCACCGGCTCTTCCACGTTCGGCCGCGCCAGCTCGACAAAGCGCGCCGCCGATTGCACCTGCGCCGGCGTCAGGGTCTTGCGCGCGGCCAGGCCGGCGATAAAGGCATCGCTGACATCGAGCCCGCCCAGGTGCTTGCGGATGATGTTCTCGCGCACCAGCGGGGGCGGGATCTTCAGCTCGAGGTGGAACTGGAAGCGGCGCAGGTAGGCCGGGTCGATCTGCCGGATCGAATTGGAAATCCAGATCACCGGCACGGGATTCTGCTCCAGCGTCTGGTTGACCCAGGCCTTGCCGTTGACCGACGCGCGCGTGTCCTCCTGGCCGAACAGGCTCATCAGCTCGCGCGCGCTGCCCGGGAACACGTCTTCGACCTCATCGAACAGCAGCGCGGTATGGGCCCGTCCGCGCAGGAAAGCCTGTGACACCTGCAGCGAGCGGTAGCGGTCCTTGCCCGACAGGCTGTTGCCGTCGCGATCCAGGCAATCGACCTCATACAGCTCGCAACCGGCTTCGCGCGCCAGCAGCCGCGCGAATTCGGTCTTGCCGGTGCCGGGCGGGCCGTAGATCAGCACGTTGACGCCGCTGGCGTGCTGGCGCGTGGCATTGGCCAGCATCGCGCGCAGGTAGCGCGCGTCGGTCTCCACATGCGGATAGTCGGCGGTGGTCAGCGTGGGCGGCGCGGCCGGACGGGTGAAGACCGCCATCATCTCGGCCTCGTTGGCGTAGTTGCCGAGCAGCACGTGCAGCAGCCGGTCCGACAGCCGCATCAGGTCGCCCAGGTCGGTCACGCTGTTTTCGGGCAGCGGCTGCTCGATCAGGTTCAGCGTCTCCAGCCGCGAGCCGGGCCGCAGCGACGCCGCCACGTCGGCCGCGCCGGCGCCGGTCAGGCCGGCCAGGATCTGGAACGCCTCCTGGCTGTGCGCCACCTTGCAGTCGACCATCACCGCGCGCAGGTCGCGCTTGTACTTGGCCAGCGCGGCATACAGCAGCAGCTTGCGCTCGTGGTCGGGCAGGTCCAGCACGTGGCTGAGCATGTCGATATTGCGCACCAGCAGCACGCGCTCGCCCTCGAGCCGTTGGGCGATTGCCGCGGCCGACGCGTCGAACACGGCGAACATGTCCTTGGCGTGGTGCTTGACGTATTCGTCGAGGTAATAGAACAGCGCGCTTTCGTCGAAGGCGCTGTTCCACTGGCCGTGGCGGTCGAGGAATTCTTCCGGGGTCAGGCGCGCGGCGCCCTTCCAGGCGGGCATGTCGGCGCAGCGCGCGGCCAGGAAGCGCTGCACGCGCAGCACCACGCCGTAGGGCCACACCATCTCCTGGGCGCTGACGGTCAGGACATCGTTGATATTGCTGCGCAGGTTGAAGCGCGGTCCCAGCGCGCAGACCACGCGCAAGGCAAACTGCGCGCACATCCAGTCCAGCGCAGAGCTGGACGATGCGCCCGTCATGGAGCGCAGCAGCGTCGATCGGTCATCTTCAGCAAAACGTGTGAAGTCCATGAACGGGTCCCCGAGCGCGCGATGCGCAATGGCGGGCCGCGACAGGCGCACCGCCACGTCTGCAGTGTCTTTCTATGCTAGCGCGCTTTACCGCCCCGCGGGCGCGCCCGTGCGCGGCCGGCGCCGGCCATGGTGGCCTGGGGCACCGAAGCGCGGCGCGGTGCGGTGGCGTGCCAGCGCGCATTGACTCAACCGTATTGCCCCCCTTTCTCCCGATTTGCCGCCGGGACTTGCCGGTATAACGCGCGCCGGCGGAAAATTCCAGTTGCGACGCACAAATCACAACAAATAAGAATCATTATCGTTTATACTCAGCAGCTGACACGCTGCCCCAGAGTGGCGCTCCCCGGCAACCCAGTTGAAGGAGCGTTTATCATGGAATTGCTGCTTAGCCTGCTGGTCGGTTGCGGCATCTCGCTGATCCTGTTCTCCCGCAAGTGACGGCGCACGGCCGCCGCAGTGTCGCCGCCGGCAGACTTTTGTTGTTGACACATGTTCGACCAACGCTTCCTAAAGATTACGCTCGCCGTCCTGCTGTTCCACGCCGGCCTGCTTTACCTGATCCAGAGCGGCCTGGCCCGCAAGCTCACCGAGGCCGTGATCGCGCCGGAAATCATCGCGCGCATCATTCCGCTCGAGCCGCCCAAGCAGGAGGCCCCGCCCGAACCGCCCAAGCCGAAGCCCAAGCAGGAAACCCCGCCCAAGCAGGTCAAGGTGACCACGCCCAAGCCGACCCCGCCGCAGCCCAAGCCGGCGCCGCAGCCGGTCGCCGACCTGCCGCCGACGCCTTCGGCGCCTGAAGCGCCGCCCGCACCGCCGGCGCCTCCGGCACCGCCCGAACCCGCCCCGGCACCGGTGTCGGCCGCGCCGCGTGCCGTCGGCATCGGCGAAATCCAGTGCACGCCGCCGCAACCGAAGTATCCTTCCCAGTCGCGCCGCATGGGCGAGACCGGCAAGACCGTGGTGCGGCTGACCACCGATGAAAGCGGCAAGGTCGTGAAGACTTCCGTGGTGTCGTCGAGCGGCTCGTCGCGGCTCGACCAGGCCGCGGTGGAAGCCGTGCAGGCCATGCGCTGCAAGCCTTATCTGGACAATGGCCGCGCCGTCGCCGTCACCGCGCAGCAGCCGATCGGCTTCGAACTGAACTGACCGCCCCCGATTTCCGATCTCTGATCAGACCTAAACCAAGCGAACTCACCAGGAAACCAACACATGCAGGACCTCGGACTCACCCACCTCTGGTCGCAAGGCGACTTCGTCATGCGTGCGACCGCCATCATTCTGCTGATCATGTCGCTCGCCTCATGGATCGTGATCCTGACCAAGGCGTGGGATCTGGTGCGCCTGAAGAAGATGGCGCAAGGCGCGGAAAAGCGCTTCTGGCACTCGGACGATTTCGACCACGCGCTGGAAACCCTGGGCGCCGGCGACGCCAACCCGTTCCGCACGCTCGCCATCGCCGGCAAGGAAGCCGCCCAGCACCACCGCGCCAGCCAGCCGCAGTTGCACGACGTGATGGATATCTCCGACTGGCTGACGCGCTCGCTGAAGAGCTCCATCGATGAATCGGTGGCGCGCATGCAGTCGGGCCTGGCCGTGCTGGCCTCGGTGGGCTCGACCGCGCCGTTCGTCGGCCTGTTCGGTACCGTGTGGGGCATCTACCACGCGCTGATCGGCATCGGCGCCTCGGGCGTGCCGACCATCGACAAGGTTGCCGGCCCGGTGGGCGAGGCGCTGATCATGACGGCCTTCGGCCTGGCCGTGGCCATCCCGGCCGTGCTGGGCTATAACGCCCTCACCCGCGGCAACAAGTCGGTGATCTCGAAGCTCAACCGCTTTGCCCACGACCTGCACGCCTACTTCGTCACCGGCGCGCGCGTGCGACCCACCGGCGCCCGCGCCGAGGACGGCACCGTGCGCCTGGCCACGGCACAGCGCTAAACCGCTAGCAAGGAAGTCATCATGGCATTCGGCACTCTCGAAGGGGACGACGACGAGGTGATGAGCGAAATCAACATGACGCCGCTGGTCGACGTCATGCTGGTGCTGCTGATCATCTTCATCATCACCATCCCCGTGATCAACCACGCGGTGAAGATCGACCTGCCGCGCGCCACCAACTCGCCGAACGACCCCAAGCCGCAGAACATCAACGTCTCGATCGATGCTAGCGGCAAGGTCTTCTGGAACCAGGTGGAAGTGGACCAGGCCACGCTGGAAAGCAATATCGCGCTGGCCGCGCAGCAGCAGCCGCAGCCCGAGCTGCACCTGCGCGCGGACCGCGAGGTGCGCTACGAGCGCGTGGCCGAGGTCATGGCCGCCGCGCAGCATGGCGGCCTGGGCAAGATCGGCTTCATCACCGAACCCAAGCAGTAAGCCGGCGCCTGCGCGCGCCTTCGAACGACAAAAGGGCACCTTCGGGTGCCCTTTTGTCATTGTGCCGCCAGCTTGGGCATACGTACCCTCTCTCGCGCCAGCAGCGCCGTAGTCGTTGCCTGTACCTTAGCGAGAGGCTATTGTAATGATAACAATTCTCATTTAATATCATTCCATTGACTGCGCCAGGCGCGGCATGGCCGCCCCGGATTGCACTCCCCTTACTCCCCTATCGCAGAACGGAGCCAGATGATGAGCACACTTTCCCTGCCGCTGTCGCAACCCCGTGAGGTCACCCGCCGCCGCCTGTCGCTGCGTCGCGTCGACGTGGCCGCGCAGCCGCGCCGGGATGCCGGCGCGAAGGCCGCCCCGTCGGCAATCGCCTCGGTCAAGTCCGCCGTGGCCGCCCTGCCCGCGCGCCTCGAAGCGCTGGTGCGCGACAGCCTGGGCTCGGCGCCTGCCGGCGAGCCGGTGGCGCTGGACGCGATCATGCGCGGTGCCAACACGCTGCCGATCCTGCACAACGGCGAGGTCTACACGCTGCGCGTGACCCGCTACGGCAAGCTGATCCTGACCAAATGACGCGGCCCCGCGCCGATTGCGCAGGCCGGCAGCCAGCGGGAAGCTATTCGAATTCCGCGCCAGGCGCGGACGCCACGAACGTGGCAGCAAAGACTTTTGTGGGGACCACCTCGGAACGAGGTGTTGGGCAGTAGCCATGTATGCGTGCCGCGGGCGGGAGTCAGACCCCACGCCAGGCCGGCCGTACCCAGCCATGCCCTCTTTTATGCCGCCCCGCAGGCCTGGCCTGCGGGGCTTTTTCATGCACCGGCGCCAGCGCCAGCGCGATCGCCTTACAGGCCCAGCGCGGCGATGCCGGCACGCGCGACCTGCGCGTCCTCGGTCGACTTCACGCCCGACACGCCGACGGCGCCAACCACCTGCTCGTTGCAGACGATGGGCACGCCGCCCTCCAGCATGCCCTGCAGCACGGGCGCCGTCATGAACGAGTAGCGGCCGTTGTTGATCATGTCTTCATAGACCTTCGACTCACGGCGGCCCAGCGCCGAGGTACGGGCCTTCTCGCCGGCGATATAGGCCGAGATCGGCGCGGCGCCGTCCAGGCGTTGCATGGCCAGCAAATGGCCGCCATCGTCGACCACGACGATCGACACGGCCCAGTGATGGTTCTTTGCCTCGGTTTCCGCTGCGGCCATGATCTTCTTCACATCGTCTGCCGTCAGAACCGTCTTTTGCTGCATGCCACTCTCCTGGTCATTGATTTGGATAGAGGCCGAAGTATAGCGCCGCACCTGCGCCACCGTCATGGCAGGCGGGCTGCCGAGTCCTGCCCACTGGGCTCACCACGGCAAAACGGCCCGCGAGCGGGCCATTGGTCATGCGACGGCTGCGGCGGTGCGATCAGGCGCCGTCGGTGAACGCGTCGGGCTTGCCCACCCGGGCGCCGTCGGTATACGGGTCGGTCTTGCCGACACGCGCGCCGTCGGTGAACGGATCCGGCTTGCCGACCTTGGCGCCATCGGTGTACGGGTCGACCGCTCCGATCCTGGCGCCGTCGAGATACGGGTCGACCTTGCCGACGGCGGCGAACGAGGCGGTGGACACAGTGCCCAGGACGGCCAGCGCGGCGGCGGCAATCACGGCTTGTTTGATCTTCATGAGATTCCCCTTGCTTCTTGGTTGGTCACGGCATCGCACGCCAGATGAACCAGCGTCATCGCGATGTCACACAAGCAGTTTAGGGAAAACCCTTATCCGGGTGCAGGTGATGCTTTGAGCAGTCTGTTCAAATATTTTGACCTCGATCAAATTGCGCCACGCAGCCCGGAACCAGCCTGGCGCTGTTATGTCCCTCGCAGCGCCAAAACGAAGGGGCCCGCAATGGGGCCCCTTCAACGGAAAGCTGTATCGAGGACGCGCTCAGTCGCGCCATTTGCCGTGGCCGTGGCCATGTCCATGGCCACGGTGATAGCCCGGGGGGCCGTAGTAGCCGCGATGGCCGCCGTAATACCGCGGCGGGCCGTAATAGCCGGGACCATAGTAAACCGGGCGCGGGCGAACCACCACCGCCGGCGGGCCGTAGTACACCGGAGCCGGCGCCACTACGACCGGCGGCGGGCCATAGTAGGCCGGAGCGGGCGGATAATACGCCGGCGCACCGATCACCACGCCCGGAACGCCGACGGAGACACCGACACTCACATGGGCCATGGCTGCGCCAGACGCCAACCCGGCGGCAATACCGAATGCTGCAAGCCACCAACGTTTCATATCCGCCTCTCAAAGTGGGATGTCTCGTAACCCATATTGTAGGGGTTCGGAATTTTCCAGGTGCAACGGCGCACACGACATTGTTACCAGCCGTAACAGTGTCGTCACTTTTCGCTTGAGACGGGCCTGAGGGTGTCGGCGCGCGCCCTCCCCTTCCGTCTCAGTAGCAGCTTGCATCCGGGATGCGGAGCCACCACAATATCGGGCTTGCCGCGCGCTGCAGCAACCTTGCCTGGTATGTTCCCGGCCGGGAACAGGCAGCGCTCGCGCCCGAGTGGTGAAATCGGTAGACACAAGGGACTTGAACAATTTGAGCCTTCGGGGGGAAACGCCCGAAGTGACGCCCGTCAAATTCGGCGAACGCCCTGGATGCATGGCATCCGAGCCAACGCCGAGCCAAGCCCATCCGCATGGTTGGGAAGGTGTAGAGAGCAGACGGCGGGCACCTACGGCCGCGAGGCTATGGTGAAGGCGTGCTCCAGCCCACGAACAGCGTCCGCGCTGGCGGCGAAAGCCGAAGCGGGAAGAAAATCCCTCGCCGCAAGGCGTGCCGGTTCGATTCCGGCCTCGGGCACCAATCCGCACTTGCCACCCTTTGCATGGCGGCGACACGGGCCGCTGGTCACTGCTGGCGGCGGCCAGAATTACGGCAATACAAAAAGGGGGCCATCGCCCCCCTTTTTTTGCCTGGCTCCGGACCGCGCCGGTCACGCCATCACATAGCACATCAGCGCCCCCACCCCCATCAGGAACACAAACAGCACCCCGGCCAATGCCAGCGGCTTGCGGCCGGCGCGCACCAGGTCGCCGATGCGGGTGTGCAGGCCGATCGCCAGCATCGCGCAGGCCAGCAGCCAGTTGTCGAACGCAATCAGCGGCGCCTTCCAGTCAGCGGGCACGGCACCCGCCGAGTTGACCGCCATCACCGCGACAAAGCCCACCGCGAACCACGGCACCGACTTCATGATGCCGCGCAGGCGGCCAGCACCGGCGCCGGACTGGGCTTGCTGCGAGCCGCCCTGCGGCCACAGCGCCATCACCAGCAGCAGCGGGCCCAGGGCCAGCACGCGCACCATCTTGGCCACCACGGCGGCGTCGGCGGTCGGCTCGCTGATCATCTTGCCGGCCGCGATCACTTGGGCCACCTCGTGCAGCGTCGCGCCGGTGAAGATGCCGAACATGCGCTCGCTCACGGCCCAGTGCCAGTGGCCGGTGGCCAGTTCGTACAGGTAGGGATAGAGCAGCATGCCGACGGTACCGAACAGCACCACCGTCGCCACCGCCACGGCGGTCTGCTTGTCGTCGGTGCGCACCACCGACGACACCGCGATGGCCGCGGCCGCGCCGCAGATGGCACTGCCGGAGCTGACCAGGATCGCCTCGCGGCGGCTCAGGCCGAACCAGGCCGTGCCCACCCAGGTGCCAAACAGCAGCGTGGCGGCCAGCATGGTCAGGGGCACCGCGATACCCGGCAGGCCCAGCGCCACGATCGAGGCGAAGGTTAGGCGCAGGCCGTACAGCGCCACGCCCAGCCGCAGCAGGTGGTGTCGCGCCACCTGCATGCCGGGGGCCAGCGGCGCCAGCCAGTGACGCGGCAGCGTATTGGCCGCGACCATGCCGGCGCACATGGCCAGCGTCAGCGCGCTGAGACCATAGCGCGATACCGCCGGGTGCTCGGCCAGCGCAATCGCCAGCCACGCGATGCCGCCCAGCGGGAGCAGCGTGAGCAAGCGCTGCGACCAGGGCGGCGGCAAGGCCGGCGCGGCGGTTGGAGTGGTGCGGGGGCTTGAGACGGAAGACATGGCAGGCTCGGGTTGTGGGCTCTAGTGGCTCAAGCGTAATGGCCCCCATCTAACCCGTAAAACGGGTAATATCGTTATGCGTTATTGATATTTTCGATATGGACCTTCACTCCAACCCGCCAGCCGCGCCGCGGCCGGAGCAGCGCCCGCTGCGACTGACGCTGCGCCAGTTGTCCGTCTTTGTGGCGGTGGCCCAGCATGGCAGCACCATGGCGGCGGCGCAGGCGCTGGCGATGTCGCAGTCCGCGGTCAGCGCGTCGCTGGCGGAGCTGGAGCGCGCGCTGGACAGCCCGCTGTTCGACCGCATCGCGCGCCGCCTCAGCATCAATGAGACCGGTCGACAATTTTTTCCGCGCGCGCTGTCGCTGCTGGACCAGGCGCAGGAACTGGAGCGTTTTGCCGGCCAGGCCGGGGTCCAGCTGCGCATCGCCGCCAGCAATACCATCGGCAGCTACATGCTGCCGCCGCTGCTGGCCGGCTTCCGCCATTCGCGCAGCGGCCCGTGCACGCTGGACCTGCGCATCGGCAATACCCGCGAGGTGCTGCAGTCGCTGCTTCAGTTCGAGGCCGACATCGGCCTAGTCGAAGGCGCCAGCCACGAACGCGACCTGCGCAGCGTACGCTGGTGCGACGACGAGATGGTGGTGATCGTCGGTCCCTCCCATCCGCTGGCTGCGGCCCCCCAAGACCTGGTGGCACTGCGCGATGCCGAGTGGATCGTGCGCGAGCCCGGCTCGGGCACGCGCGAGGTGATCGAGGAGCGGCTGGTGCCGCTGCTGGGCGAACTGCGCTTTGCGCTGGAACTGGGCAACGCCGAGGCCATCAAGCGGGCGGTGATGAGCGGCTTCGGCGTCAGCTGCCTGTCCCTGCATGTGGTGCGCGACGAACTGGAGCGCGGCACGCTGGTGGCGATCCGCGACGGCCTGCCGCGCATCGTGCGGCCCCTGCAACTGGTGGTGCACCAGGACAAGTTCCCGACCCAGGGGCTGCTGGCGTTCACTGAATACCTGCGCACCATGGCGCCGCGCATCGGCGCCTGAAGCAAGCCGGTCAGGCCGGTTGGGGATCCGCGCCGCGGCTGCGGCGCGCCGTGTACAGGTCGAGCATGTGGAACAGCACGGGATTGAGCATGATCGACAGCAGCGCGCCGGCCAGGATCAGTGCCTGGCCGCGCTCGGGCAGGATCTTCAGATAGACGCCCAGGCTGGCGAGGATGAACGAGAACTCGCCGATCTGCGCCAGGCTGACGGCAATGGTCATGCCGGTCTGCCCCGAATGCCCGAAGGCGCGCACGATGCCCAGCGCCGCCAGCGACTTGCCGACCACGATGATAAACACCGTGGCCAGCACGCCCCAGGGGTCGTTCACCAGCACCATCGGGTCGAACAGCATGCCCACGGAGACGAAGAACAGCACGGCAAAGGCGTCGCGCAGCGGCAGCGATTCCTCGGCCGCGCGATGGCTGAATTCGGATTCGGCCAGCACCATGCCCGCGAAGAATGCGCCCAGCGCGAACGACACGCCGAACAGCGCATAGGCGCCATAGGCCACGCCCAGCGCCGTTGCCAGAACGCCCAGCCGGAACATCTCGCGGTTGCCGGTCCAGACGATGCGCTCGAGCATCCACGGGATAAAGCGGCGACCGATCACCAGCATCACCGCAACGAACGCCGCGACCTTGCCCAGCGTGGCGAAAATCGCCAGCACCACCTCGCCCGTGCCCGGGCCGGCATCGCCGGCAGCCGCGCCCGTGCCGGCGAGCAGGCCCGCCAGCGCCGGCAGCAGCACCAGCGCCAACACCATCGCCAGGTCTTCGACGATGAGCCAGCCGACGGCGATGCGTCCCTGCGGCGATTCCACCAGGTTGCGCTCCTGCAAGGCCTTGAGCAGCACCACGGTGCTGGCCACCGACAGCGCCAGCCCGTACACCAGTCCCTGCCCCCACGACCAGCCGAAGCCCCACGCCACCAGCATGCCCATCAGCGTGGCGATGCCGATCTGCACCACCGCGCCCGGAATGGCGATGCGCTTGACCGCCATCAGGTCCTTGATCGAGAAATGCAGGCCCACGCCGAACATCAGCAGGATCACGCCCAACTCGGCCAGTTCGGGCGCCAGCGCCTGGTCGGCGGTGTAGCCGGGGGTATGCGGCCCCACCACGATGCCCGCGCAGAGGTAGCCGATCAACGGCGGCAGGCGCAGCCGGCTGGCGACCGCGCCAAGGATAAAGGCCAGGACGATACCGCCGACGATGGTGCTGATAAGCGGGGTGGCGTGATGCATGCGTGCGGGATTCCTCGTGTCAGGGGCTGAACGGCTAACCCGCTCCCTTGCCCTGGCAAGTGGCACAGCGCATCCCGCGCGCACCAGCGGTCAGCGCGGGACAGTCGCCGCAACCATCGGCAGCAGCATCGGAACGGGGAAGAAACGGGAAATGCCGCAGCGGCCCCGGACACGCTGGCGGCGCGTCACGGATCGGGGATGGCGATTGACATGCTGCCCCGCGAGCCAAGCCGCGGAGCCCCCCGAAAAGCGTACGACAGGAGTAATGTAACATGCCCGCCACGTCCGGGCGGTTGCAAGCGGTCCGGGAAAACAAAAACGGCGCCAAAAGGCGCCGTTCTGCTTGCAACTGGAGGCGGAGGTCGGAATCGAACCGGCGTACACGGCTTTGCAGGCCGCTGCATAACCACTCTGCCACCCCGCCAGGTGACGTGCTGCTGGATTGTATCCGCAATCAGCCGAGGCTGCCGCAGCGCTTCGACGCGGCATGCCGCTGTGCGGCGATTCAACCCAAACAAAAAGGGAAGCGTTGCTTCCCTCTGGGGATTGGAGCGGGAGACGAGTCTCGAACTCGCGACCTCAACCTTGGCAAGGTTGCGCTCTACCAACTGAGCTACTCCCGCATACAACTTTGACTGCCAGCCCCGCATCGCGATGACCGCGACGCCGGACCTGATTTGACCTGGAGCGGGAGACGAGTCTCGAACTCGCGACCTCAACCTTGGCAAGGTTGCGCTCTACCAACTGAGCTACTCCCGCAGGGCACTACTGAAATCCGATGAAGGTGTTTTATGCTGCAACACGCCGATATCTCACAACATCTTGCGCCAAACCCACCTTATCTCGCTGCTTTCGTTTGCGTCGTCAGCAACGAGAATGAGATTATGCAAAGAACCGCCCTCCCCGTCAACCACTTTTTCGAATTTCTTTTCATTTCGGCGCGCCTGCGCGCGCCACCACGTTGCTGCGTTCGCGGATCTGCGGCCACGCCAGCTTCATGTAGTAGATCATCGACCACAGCGTCAGCACCGCCGCCACGTAGATCATCCAGGTGCCGAGCCGGTGGGCATCGAAGCCGAACAGGCGGTCGCCGAACAGCAGCAGCGGAATCGCAACCATCTGCACGGTGGTCTTGAGCTTGCCGAGGAAATTCACCGCGACACTCTTGGAGGCGCCGATCTGCGCCATCCACTCGCGCAGCGCCGAAATCGTGATTTCGCGCCCGATGATGACCAGCGCGATCAGGTCGGTGACCCGGTCCAGCGCCAGCAGCGACAGCAGTGCCGCGGTCACCATCAGCTTGTCGGCGACCGGGTCCAGGAACGCGCCGAACGACGAAGTCTGGTTCCACCGCCGCGCGAGGAAGCCGTCCAGCCAGTCGGTCACCGCGGCGATGATGAAGAACGCCGCCGCAGTCAGGTTCTTGGTGTGCATCGGCAGCCAAGCGTCGGGCAGGTAGAAGACGCCTACCACCAGTGGAATCATGGCGACGCGAAGCCAGGTCAGCAGGATCGGGATATTGAAGGGCATGGAACTCGGACGGCGGGGGACGGTAACCAATCCTGCGATTGTCGCCGATTTCGGGGCCAATCGAGCATTTCCGGCGACCAGCGTGCCGGCCGCCGCCGGCCGCCGCCGGTCGCGGCGGACGCGGGTCAGTGCAACTGCCGGTAGATTTCCTCGGCAAGCCCGCGCGAAATGCCCTCGACGCTCGCCAGTTCGTCGATGCTCGCGGCCATCACGCCGCGCAGGCCGCCGAAGCGGGTCAACAGCTTCTGGCGCCGGCGCGCGCCGATGCCCTCGATCTCTTCCAGCCGCGAGGTGTTGCGTGTCTTGGCGCGGCGCGCGCGCATGCCGGTGATGGCGAAGCGGTGCGCCTCGTCACGGATCTGCGCCACCAGCATCAGCGCGGCACTGCCCTGGCCCAGTTCCAGCGCCGGGCGGCCATCGGCGAACACCAGCGTTTCCAGGCCGACCTTCCGGCCCTCCCCCTTGGCGACGCCGACCAGCAGGCCGATATCCAGCCCCAGCTCCTCGAACACCTGCCGCGCCACCTCGACCTGGCCCTTGCCGCCATCGATCAGCACGATCTGCGGCACCAGGGCCGCGGCCTCGCTGCCTTCGATGCCGCCGTCTTCCTGGATCTGCTCGACCAGCTTCTGGTAGCGCCGCGTCAGCACCTGCCGCATCGCCGCATAGTCATCACCCGGGATGATGTCCTGGATGTTATAGCGGCGGTATTCGCTGTTCTGCATGTCGTGGTGGTGGTACACCACGCACGACGCCTGCGTGGCCTCGCCGGCGGTATGGCTGATGTCGAAGCACTCGACACGCAGCAGCGCCAGGTCTTCCAGGTCCAGCCCGATGGTTTCCGCCAGCGCGCGCGTGCGCGCTTCCTGGCTGCCCTGCTCGGCCAGGCGGCGCGACAGCGCCAGCGCCGCGCCCTGCTGCGCCATCTCCAGCCAGATCTTGCGCTGGCCCTGCGGCTGGCGCACCAGCGTGACCTTGCGTCCGGCATGCAGCGCCAGCGCCTCGAGCACCGCGCCATCGTCCGGCACATGGCTGACCACGACGATGGGCGGCGCCGGCTGCTCCAGGTAGTGCTGCACCATGAACGCCGACAGCACGCGCGTGGCGATGCGGTCGACGGTCAGCGGCAGCGCCGCGTCCGCGCCGGCGGCCCCGTCGCTGCCATCCTCGGCACGCTCGTCGGCGTCCTCGACGATCATCGCCGCCTCGTCCGCATGCGCCGGGAAGTAGGCCTTGTCGCCCAGGTGGCGCCCGCCGCGCACCATCGCCAGGTTGACGCAGGCGCGGCCACCTTCGACCGCCACGGCCAGCACGTCGATGTCGCGCGCCTGGCCGCCCACCTCTTCCACCGCCTGGCGCTTGAGCACGGTCGACAGCGCCGCGATCTGGTCGCGCACCGCCGCTGCCTGCTCGAATTCAAGGCGCTCGGCGTGCTGCTCCATCTTGCCCTGGAGGCCTTCCAGCACCTCGCTCTGGCGGCCTTGCAGGAAGCGCGCCGCGTTGGCGACATCGCGCGCGTAATCGTCTTCGCTGATGGCGTTGACGCAAGGCCCGGTGCAGCGGTGGATCTGGTGCAGCAGGCACGGTCGCGTGCGGTTGTTGAAGACAGTGTCCTCACAGGTGCGCAGCTGGAACACCTTCTGCAGGATCTGCATGCTCTCGCGCACCGCGTAGGCGCTCGGGAACGGGCCGAAGTACTGGTGCTTGCGGTCGGTGGCACCGCGGTAGTACGCCATGCGCGGAAAGCGGTGCCCGGTCAGCTTCAGGAACGGGTACGACTTGTCGTCGCGGAACAGGATGTTGTAGCGCGGCGCCAGCGCCTTGATCAGGTTGTTCTCGAGCAGCAGCGCCTCGGCCTCGGTGCGCACCACCGTGGTCTCGATGCGCGCGATGCGCGACACCATCATCGCAATGCGCGGCGACAGCTGGGTCTTGTTGAAGTAGCTCGCCACCCGCTTCTTCAGGTCGCGCGCCTTGCCCACGTACAGCACGTTGCCGTTCGCGTCGAAATAGCGGTAGACGCCCGGCAGGCCGGGCAGGCGCGAGATGACCGGGCGGGCATCGAAGGGCTCGGCCGGAGCCTCGGCTGGAGTGCCGGCCGGCGCTTCAGCCGGCGCTTCAGCCGGCGCTTCAGCCGGCGTTTCGGCTGGCGCTTCAGCCGGCGTTTCGGCTGGCGTTTCAGCTGGCGTTGCAGCTGCCATTTCGGCTGGCGCAGCGGAAGGCATCTCGGCGTGCGTCGCGGCCGGTACCTCGCCGGCGGGCTTCTTGGAATCGGGTTGCTGGTCTGACATTTGGGGACGGTGACCGCGGCGGGCCGAGTGCGCGTCAGCGTCGCGCGGCCTCTAAAATCGCAAGTTTAGAGCAATTCAACCGGGCGCCCCGCCAACACATCTCTCATGCCTATCCGTTCCTGGGACATCTTCTGCACCGTGATCGACAACTTCGGCGACATCGGCGTCTGCTGGCGGCTGGCGCGCCAGCTGGCGCAGGAGCACGGACACGCGGTGCGGCTGTGGGTCGATGACCTGGCCAGCTTCGCCCGGCTGGCGCCGGAGCTGGACAGCGCGGCCGCGGTCCAGCACCTCGCCGGCGTGGAAATCCGCCCGTGGCATCCGTCTGCCGCGGCCGGCGAAGCCGACGGCACCGCCGGCGCCATGCCGCACGATGCCGTCATCGAAGCCTTCGCCTGCCACCTGCCGCCGGCGTTCCTCGACCGCATGGCGGCGCGCGCGCCCAAACCCGCGTGGATCAACCTGGAGTACCTGAGCGCCGAAGCGTGGGTGCGCGAGCATCATGCGATGCCGTCGCCCCACCCGCGCCTGCCGCTGGTCAAGCACTTCTTCTTTCCCGGCTTCGAGCCTGGCACGGGCGGCCTGCTGCGCGAGTCGATGCTGGGCGCGCAGCGCGCCTCCTTCCTCGACGGCGCGGCGGCGCAGGCGTCACTGTGGCACCGGCTGGGCGTGACGCCGCTGACCGACGCCCTGCGCGTGAGCCTGTTCGCCTACCGCAACCCCGCGCTGCCGGCGCTGCTGGAGCAATGGCGCGACGGCGCCGAGGCGGTCCATTGCCTGGCGCCCGCCGGCCTGGCGGCCAGCCAGGTGGCGGAGTGGCTCGGCGCACCGCTGGAGCCGGGCCGGCCGCTCGCACGGGGCAGCCTGTGCGTGCAGGCCATTCCGTTCGTGCGCCAGGAACACTATGACGAATTGCTGTGGGCCTGCGACCTCAATTTCGTGCGCGGCGAGGATTCGTTCGTGCGCGCGCAGTGGGCGGCGCGGCCGCTGGTCTGGCACATCTACCCGCAGGACGACGAAGCTCACCGGGTCAAGCTCGATGCCTGGCTGGAACGCTTCGCGCAGAGCGGCGTGGCGCCGGAAGCGGCCGCCGCGCTGGCCGATTTCTGGCACGCCTGGAACGGCTACGGCAACGCCCCCGACTGGCCGCGCCTGCGGGCGCAGTTGCCGGCACTTGCGGCGATGGCGCCGCGCTGGGAGCGGCGCTTGCAGCATCCCGGCGACCTCGCCGCCAACCTGGTGGCGTTTTGCGAAAATCAGGTAAAATAACGGGTTGATCCAAATGGCGACCGGGCCGGAGAACCAGGGTCTTGCCGGGCGTGGGCCACCACGCGATGGCAATGGCCTAAAGCAAGCTGGGCACGGGGTCGCGAGCGCGTGGATCCCGGCTCTCGCGGGCTTACCGCGGGCACGCCGGCAGCGCGCCTTCGCCATTCCAAATTCCTAGACTTTATTTTTCAGGAAATCAGTTCAGATGAAAATCGCACAGGAACTCCGCGTCGGTAACGTGTTCATGATCGGCGGCGATCCGATGGTCGTGCAGAAGGCCGAGTACAACAAGTCGGGCCGCAACGCCGCTGTGGTCAAGATGAAGTACAAGAACCTGCTGACGGAAGCACCGGGCGAGTCAGTGTTCAAGGCCGACGACAAGTTCGAAGTGGTGGTGCTCGAGCGCCGCGAATGCACCTACTCGTACTTCGCTGACCCGATGTACGTGTTCATGGACGCCGACTACAACCAGTACGAAGTCGAGAAGGACAGCATGGGTGACTCGCTGAACTACCTCGAGGACGGCATGAACGTTGAAGTCGTGTTCTACAACGACAAGGCCATCTCGGTCGAAATGCCGACCACGCTGGTCCGCGAGATCGTCTACACCGAGCCGGCCGTCAAGGGCGACACCTCGTCGGGCAAGGTGCTCAAGGGCGCCAAGATCAACACCGGCTTCGAGCTGCAGGTGCCGCTGTTCTGCAACATCGGCGACAAGATCGAAATCGACACCCGCACCGGCGAATACCGCAGCCGCGCCAACTAAGGCGCTGGCTTGCCCCGCGGCAGCGGGGCGATCAACAAGAAATGGCAGCCTTGGCTGCCATTTCTGTTTTGCAGACCCGGTGTCGTTCAGGCGATCAGGTCGTGTTCCTTCAGCGTGCGCAGCGCGGCGCGGTACTCGCCCTCCTGCTGCAGCTTGTTCCAGTCCTGCGGCTTGCGGCGCGCGAACAGCTTGCGGATGCGGCGCTGCGAGGCCTTGTCGATGCCCACATCGAGTTCGTCCAGCAACTGGTCGGCGCGGTCAGGATGGTTGCAGATCAGCACCATGTCGCAGCCCGCGCCAAGCGCGGCGCGCGCGGCCTCGGTGACGGTGCCGGCGACGCTGGCGCCTTCCATGCTCAGGTCGTCGCTGAAGATCACGCCCTCGAAGCCCAGCTGCGCGCGCAGCACGTCCTGCAGCCAGTAGCGCGAGAAGCCGGCGGGGCTGGGATCGACCTTGGGGTAGATCACGTGCGCCGGCATCACCGACGACAGCGACAGGCCCAGCCATTCATACGGGCGCGCGTCCTGTCCCAGGATCTGGTCCGGCGTGCGCTCGTCGACCGGGATCGCCACGTGCGAATCCGCCTCGACGTAGCCGTGGCCGGGAAAGTGCTTGCCGCAGTTGCTCATGCCGGCCAGCAGCAGGCCGTGGTTCAGGTGGCCCGCCAGCATCGACACCACGCGCGGGTCGGGGTGGAAGGCGCGGTCGCCGATCACGGCGCTGCGGCCGTAGTCGAGGTCCAGCACCGGGGTGAAGCTCAGGTCGATATCGCAGGCGCGCAGCTCCGCCGCCAGCACGTAGCCGCAGGCGACCGCCGCCTTGGTCGCGGCCAGCACGTCGCGTTCCCACAGTTGGCCCAGGCGGTGCATCGCCGGCAGGTGGGTAAAGCCGTCGGTCTTGCAGCGCTGCACGCGCCCGCCTTCATGGTCGATGCAGATCAGCACGTCGTCGCGCACCGCGCGGATCGCGCGCGTCAGCGCCAGGAGCTGCGCGCGCGACTCGAAATTGCGCGCGAACAGGATCACGCCGCCGGTGAGCGGATGCGCGATGCGGCGCGCGTCTTCCGCGTCGAGCTGCTTGCCGACGACATCGAGGACCACCGGGCCCGGCCGCTTGCCGGAGTTCTTCTTGGACATTTAAGGGGTTGGATTCACAAGGCTGTAGGTTGAGACGTTGCCGCGCCGCTGCGCTCGGCAATGGCGAAGGCGACTGCGTAATCATGTTCGTCACTGACACTGACCCGCACGACCAGCCCGCGTTCCGCCAGCCACGCAGCCAGTTCGCCATGGCACACCGCGGTGGGCTCGCCGGACGGCAGGTTCATCAGTTCCATCGCGCGCCACGTCATCGGCCAGCGCATGCCCAGGCCGATCGCCTTGGAGAACGCCTCCTTGGCGGCGAAGCGCGTCGCCAGAAACGCCAGGCCACGCTTTTCCGAACGCGCCTTGCGGGCATGGTACTTGGCCAGTTCGTCGGGGCCCAGCACCTTTTCGGCGAAACGGCCGTTGGTGCGCGTCATCACGCCCTGCACGCGGGCGATCTGGATGATGTCGGTGCCGATGCCGAAAATCACGCCGGGGTGCTCGCGACAGGATACTGCGTGCCCAGGCGCGCGGCCACCATGATCGCCTTCATCTCGCGCACCGCGTTCTCCCAGCCTGCGAAGACCGCGTGCGCGACGATGGCGTGGCCGATGTTCAGCTCCTTGATGCCCGGCAGCGCGGCAATCGGCTGCACGTTGGTGTAGTGCAGGCCGTGGCCGGCGTTGACCACGAGTCCGTGTCTCTGGCCGGCATCCGCACCATCAGCGATGCGGCGGAACTCGATCGCCTGCTCGTCAGGCGTATGCGCGTCGGCATAGCGGCCGGTATGCAGCTCGACCACGGGCGCGCCGCAAGCCGCGGCCGCGGCAATCTGGTCGGCGTCCGGATCGATGAACAGCGACACGCGGATGCCCGCACCGGCCAGCTGCGCGCATGCGGCCCTGACCTGCTCGAAGCGGCCGGCCACGTCCAGCCCGCCTTCGGTGGTCACCTCTTCGCGGCGCTCCGGCACCAGGCACACGTCCTGCGGGCGGATCTCGCAGGCGATGTCGAGCATCTCCTGCGTGATCGCGCATTCCAGGTTCATGCGCGTGGCCAGTTGCGAGCGCAGCGCGCGCACGTCGGCATCGCGGATATGGCGGCGGTCTTCGCGCAGGTGCAGCGTGATCAGGTCGGCGCCGGCCTGCTCCGCCAGCAGCGCGGCGCGAATGGGATCTGGGTACACCGTGCCGCGCGCGTTGCGCAGCGTGGCCACGTGGTCGATGTTGACGCCAAGGTCGATGACGCCCGGATTTGCGTGGAAGATCATGCGAGCAGGTGCAGGAGTAAGTCGGTTATTGTCGGTCACAGATACTGCAGGTCGATCAGTATCTGGCGGGTCTTCAGCGGCGCGCCTTGCAGATAATAATGCAGCAAGAAACGCATCAGCGTGCGGCTTTGCGCGGCGGTCTGTGCGCGGCTGTAGTCGTCCTGCGCCATGTCCAGCAGGGTCTGGCCCGACACCACCGGCCACGTCGACGGATCGCTCGCCTGGGCCCGGCGCACGCCGCGCTCGGGCTGGTAGACATAGTCGAGTCCCGGCAGCACCCGTTCGCCGGTGCTCAGGCACTGGTCGAACGCCACCGCGAAACCGGTTTCCTGCAGCAGCACGCGCTCGAAGCTGCGCAGCACCAGGCCGGCCGGCTCGCCATGCGCCAGCCGCGTCAGCGTCGACAGGTAATGTCGGAACAGCACCGGATGCGCGTCCTCGCGCGGGCAGAAGCGCATCAGCAGTTCGTTCAGGTAGAACGCCGACAACAGCGCATCGCCGGCCAGCGGCGGCATGCCGCCCACCCACTCGGCCTTGGTCAGGGTCTTGACCTCGCCGCGGCCGCTCCATGACACCGAGACCGGATGGAAGTGCTGCAGCACCGCGCGCAGCGCCGAATGCGGCCGCTTGGCGCCCTTGGCCACCATCGAGATGCGGCCGTAGTCGCGCGTGAACACGTCCAGGATCAGGCTGGTCTCGCGGTAGGGCCAGGCGTGCAGCACGAAGCCGGGCTGCTCGGCCACGCGCGACTCGGGCCGCGCCGGCACGATGCGCATGGCACGATCCATCATCGCGCGCGCGGCGGCGTCGGCCATGCCGGGCAGCGCGCCGCTGTCGAGCAGTTCGGCGGCCTCGTCGACCACGGGGTCGGCGCGCCGGGCCTTGGGTGCCGGCGCGCGCGCGATGTCAGCGGTCTTGCTCACGGGGCGCTCGCTGGGGGCTCGCTGTCGGATTGGGTGTGGGGATCGTTGCCCGGCTCACTCGTAGCCGTATGCGCGCAGGCCGGCTTCGTTGTCGGCCCAGCCGCTCTTCACCTTGATCCACATTTCCAGGTAGACCTTGCCGTCGAACAGCTTTTCCATGTCCAGGCGCGCCTCGGTCGAGATCTGCTTGAGCTTGCTGCCCTTGTTACCGATGATCATGGCCTTGTGCGCATCGCGCTCGACCAGGATGGTGGCGAAGACGCGGCGCAGGCGGCCTTCGGTCTCGAACTTGTCGATGATCACGGTGCTGGTGTACGGCAGCTCGTCGCCGGTCCAGCGGAACACCTTCTCGCGGATGATTTCCGAAGCCAGGAAGCGCTCGCTGCGGTCGGTCATGGCGTCGGCGTCGTACATCGGCTCGCCTTCCGGCAGGTAAGGCCGGATGATGTCGAACAGCCGCGCGATATGGTCGCGGGTCTTGGCCGACATCGGCACCACTTCGCGGAACGGGAACAGCTGCCCCATCTTTTCCAGGAAGGGCATCATCACTTCCGAGCGATTCTCGCCGATACGGTCGAGCTTGTTGGCCACCAGCAGCACCGGCGTGTTCTTCGGCAACAGCGACAGCACCTTCTCGTCGTCGGCGCCGTAGTAGCCGGCCTCGACCACGAACAGCACCAGGTCCACCGACGACAGCGTCGAGGTGACGGCGCGGTTCAGCGAACGGTTCAGCGCACTGGCGTGGCGGGTCTGGAAGCCCGGCGTGTCGACGAACACATACTGCGCATCATCGGTGGTCTGGATGCCGACGATGCGATGCCGCGTGGTCTGCGCCTTGCGCGAGGTGATGCTGATCTTCTGTCCGACCAGCGCGTTCATCAGCGTGGACTTGCCCACGTTGGGGCGGCCGACGATGGCCACGGTGCCGCAGCGGAACGCCGCGGCCGGGGTATCCGCCGCGTCTTGCTGCGGATGGGTAGATTCGGTCATTCCTTCAACCTGAGAGACAGCTGCGGGTCCTGCGGCTGGGGTTGCTTGCGGGTCTTGCCGGTACGCTCGGCGCGGCTGCGCTTGAGCAGCTGCGGCACCAGCTTCTGGACTTCATCGAGCGCCAGCTTGGCGGCGGCCTGCTCGGCGGCGCGCCGCGACGCGCCGGTGCCGAACACCCGGACTTCCAGTTTAGGCACGGTGCACTCGACTTCAAACTGCTGGCTGTGCGCGGCACCGTGTGTGGCTATTACGTTATATTGCGGCAGGGCGATCTTGTGGCCCTGCAGGTATTCCTGCAGCAGGGTCTTGGCGTCCTTGCCCAGCGTGCGCGGATCGACCTGCTCCAGGATCGGGATATAGAGCTTGCGGATCAGCGCCCGCGCGGCATCGAAGCCGGCGTCGAGGAACACCGCGCCGACGATGGCTTCGAGCGCATCGGCCAGGATCGACGGGCGGCGGAAGCCGCCGCTCTTCAGTTCGCCCTCGCCCAGGCGCAAGGTCTCGGACAATTGCAGCATCTGGGCAATTTCATAGAGCGCCTGCTGCTTGACCAGGTTGGCCCGCACCCGCGACAGGTCGCCCTCGTCGAGCTTGCCGAACATGCCATAGAGCATGTCGGCCACGGCGCAGTTGAGCACCGAGTCGCCGAGGAATTCGAGGCGTTCGTTGTGCTGGGCGCTGTGGCTGCGGTGCGTCAGCGCCTGTTGCAGCAATTCGGGCTTGCTGAATCGGTAGCCGAGTCGTTGCTGCAAGGCGTCGAGGTTCATATCAGTGCTGCGTTCCTGAATAGGTAATCAACAGGCTCAGGGGTCCGTAGACAGGCACCTCGGTGCGGTACGAGAAATCGACCGACCGGATGGTGCCGTTATCGTCTTCCCGGATCAGCAGGTCTTCGCCCTTGACCGCGGTAATCCGGTCGATGGCGGCCTGCTTTTCGAAGAATTCGACCACTTCACGCTTGTTGGCGGCACGCTGCTTGGCATAGCCAGCGGCGCGCTTGACCGAAAAATATTCCACCAGGCTCGGGATCGCACGGAGCGCGGGCAAGGCCACGCCGACCACGAACACCACGATCACCAGCAGCGTCCACACGGAAAATCCGCCGGCACCGCCCCGGCGCCCTGCCGGATGGTTTGCTGCCCCCACCTTCCCAAATCGACCCATCGCGCCTGCCCTCGTTTTGTTGAGTGTTCTTGCGCCGCGGAGATGCTCATTTAAACGATCCCACGCGTCCGAAATTGCCCAGGTTCATCCAGATCACGAACGCCTTGCCGACGATGTTCTGGTCCGGCACGAATCCCCAGTAACGGGAATCGAGGCTGTTGTCGCGGTTGTCACCCATGACGAAATAGTGACCTGCAGGTACCTTGCAAGTCACACCTTGTTGATTGTAGGTGCAGTTGTCCCGGTACGGAAAATCCGGATCCGCGCCGGCCACAAAAGCCGGCCGGTCGGCGTCGTTCAGGATGCCATGATCGACACCATCCGGGAGCTTTTCGCGGAAATGCCGCGAGTAGGCCAGGCGCTCCTCGTCGAGGAAGTCCGGCAGCGCGGTGTACTCGGCCGGCTTGCCGTTGATGGTCAAGCGCTTGTTGGCGTACCGCACCACATCGCCGGGCACGCCGATGACGCGCTTGATGTAGTCGAGCGACGGGTCCTTCGGGTAGCGGAACACCATCACGTCGCCTCGCTGCGGCTCGCCCATGTCCATGATCTTCTTGTTCACCACCGGCAGGCGGATGCCGTACTCGTACTTGTTGACGAGGATGAAGTCGCCGATCAGCAAGGTCGGGATCATCGAGCCGGACGGGATCTTGAACGGCTCGACCACGAACGAGCGCAGCACGAACACCGCCAGGATCACCGGGAAGAAACTGGCCGAATACTCCAGCCACCACGGTTGGCGCAGTTTTTCCTCGGCCAGGCGCTTGCGCGTGGCGTCGGCATCGGCCGTGCCGAAGCTGCCCTGCAGGCGGCCCTGCTGCGAATCGAACTCGGCCAGCGCGAGCCGCGCCGAAGAGCGGCGTTGCCGCTCGAACACGAGCTTGTCGGCCACCCACGCCACGCCCGTGATCACCACCAGCACAAAAAGGATCAGTGCAAAATTCATGACGGCTTCTGGTTCTTGGAAATCCTGGTACAGCCTGTTCTGTCACCACGCCGGCAAGGCTGCCGGGCGTGGCCCTGCCACTGCCCTGCCCGCGGCAATTACTTGTCGTCGACCTGCAGGATGGCCAGGAAGGCCTCTTGCGGAATCTCGACGGTGCCGACCTGCTTCATGCGCTTCTTGCCCGCCTTCTGCTTTTCCAGCAGCTTCTTCTTGCGCGAGATATCGCCGCCGTAGCACTTGGCCAGCACGTTCTTGCGCAGCGCCTTGACGTTTTCGCGGGCGATGATGTTGGAGCCGATCGCGGCCTGGATCGCCACGTCGTACATCTGGCGCGGAATGATCTCGCGCATCTTGGCCGCGACTTCGCGCCCGCGATATTGCGAATTGGATCGGTGCACGATCACCGACAGCGCATCGACCTTGTCGCTGTTGATCAGGATATCGACCTTGACCACGTCGGACGGGCGATATTCCTTGAACTCGTAGTCCATCGACGCGTAGCCGCGCGAGACCGACTTCAGGCGGTCGAAGAAATCGAGCACGATTTCCGCCATCGGGATTTCGTAGGTCAGCTGCACCTGCTTGCCGTGGTAGCTCATGTTGATCTGCGTGCCGCGCTTCTGCGTGCACAGCGTGATCACCGAGCCGACATATTCCTGCGGCATGTACAGGTTGACGGTGACGATCGGCTCCAGGATGGCGTCGATCTTGCTCGGGTCCGGCATCTTGGCCGGATTTTCCACGGTGACGGTGGAGCCGTCGCGCATCTGCACCTGGTAGACCACCGTCGGCGCGGTGGTGATCAGGTCCATGTCGAACTCGCGCTCCAGGCGCTCCTGCACGATCTCCATGTGCAGCAGGCCCAGGAAGCCGCAGCGGAAGCCGAAGCCCAGCGCCTGCGACACTTCGGGCTCGAACATCAGCGAGGCATCGTTGAGACGCAGCTTTTCCAGCGACTCGCGCAGTGCCTCGTACTGATTGGCTTCCACCGGATACAGGCCGGCGAACACCTGCGGCTTGACTTCCTTGAAGCCCGGCAGCGGCGCTTCGGCCTTGCGCTGCACGGTGGTGAGGGTATCGCCAACCTTGGCGGCCTTCAGTTCCTTGATGCCGGCAATGACAAAGCCCACCTGCCCAGCGGTCAGCGCGTCGCGCTGGATCGACTTGGGCGTGAACACGCCCACCTGCTCGACCAGGTGCTGCGCGCCGGTGGCCATCAGCAGCACCTTGTCCTTGGTGCGCAGCGTGCCGTTGACCACGCGCACCAGCATCACCACGCCGACGTAGCTGTCGAACCACGAGTCGATGATCAGCGCCTGCAGCGGTGCATCGGCATCGCCCTTGGGCGGAGGCACCTTGGCGATCAGCGCCTCGATCACGTCCTGCACGCCCTGGCCGGTCTTGGCCGAGCATGGCGTGGCATCCTGCGCGTCGATGCCGATGACATCCTCGATCTCCTGGATCGCGCTGTCCGGGTCCGCCTGCGGCAGGTCGATCTTGTTCAGCACCGGCACCACTTCCACGCCCAGCTCGATCGCGGTGTAGCAGTTGGCCACGGTCTGGGCCTCGACGCCCTGCGAGGCATCGACCACCAGCAGCGCGCCTTCGCAGGCGGACAGCGAGCGGCTGACTTCATAGCTGAAGTCGACGTGTCCGGGGGTGTCGATCAGGTTCAGGTTATAGACCTGGCCGTCGCGCGCCTTGTAGCTCAGCGCGGCGGTCTGCGCCTTGATGGTGATGCCGCGCTCTTTTTCGATATCCATCGAATCGAGAACCTGCGCTTCCATCTCCCGATCCGACAGCCCTCCACAAAGCTGAATGATCCGGTCGGCCAGGGTGGACTTCCCATGGTCGATGTGGGCAATGATCGAGAAATTACGGATATGGTCCATCTAGTGTTCAGGGAAGCGCCGGCTGAAAGCCCGGGCGGCAACAAGCAGTAAAGCGGCCCGTCGCCGCGCGCCGCAAGGCGGGCGCGGGCGTACCGCGGGTTCGGGGGTGCAATTTTTGCGCCAATCCGCAATTTTACCGGATTTTCAACGACTTCCGGGTCGTCATATGGTGGCGTGGCGCGCAGGCCGGCGGCGCTCAGCGGGCGGTGCGCGCCGCGCCATGTGCGGCAAGCCATACCCTCGTCCCCGCTTCATCAAGAAAATAGTGGCAAAGGGGCGCGGCCCCGGCCGGCAAGCCCGCCGGCGTGCCGGGCATCAGCACCGGGACCAGTTCGCCAAAGCGCGCCTCCAGCGCGGCATCGGCGTCGACATCGACTTCATGCAGGGTGAAAGAAAAATCGCGCCGGAGCGGCTCCAGCGCGACTTTCATGTCTTCGCAAAGGTGGCAGTACGCCCGGCCGTACAGCGTCAGCGCGGGCGTGGCGGCCATGGCGGATCAGCGCGCCGAGACGGCGCCCGGTCGCAGCGTCAGCACCTGGGTGGCATCGCCGCGCCGGACGAACACCGCGGCGATCCGGCTCTTGTCCAGGCCTCGCACCAGCTCGTTGAACTGGCGCGCGTTGGTCACGTCGGTGTCGCCCAGGCGCAGGATGATGTCGCCCGGACGAATGCCGGCACGCAACGCCGGGCCGTCGGCCACTTCGACCTCGACGCCGGACTTGAGCTTGAGCTCTTTCAGGCGCGCCTCGGGCAGGTCGCTGACCACCAGGCCCAGCGCATTGGGCTTGCCGGCCTGCGGCGCGCTGTCGTCCTTCGGCGTCGCGCCGCTGCGGGCGCGGGCCTTGCCGTCCGGCTCCAGCTCGGTGACGGTGATGCTGACCTCGCGGGTCGAGCCCTTGCGCCATAGCTGCAGCGGCACACGCGTGCCGGGCTTGGTCTCGCCGACCATGCGCGGCAGGTCCGAGGCGCGCTCGATGTCGCGGCCGTTGAACTTCAGGATGATGTCGCCCGCCTCGATGCCGGCCTTTTCGGCAGGACCACCCGGCTCGACGCTGCCGACCAGCGCACCGCGCGCACGGCCCAGGCCCAGTGAATCGGCGACTTCCTTGGTGACATCGCCGATCGCCACGGCAATGCGGCCGCGCGTCACGCGCCCGGAGGACTTGAGCTGCTCCGACACGCGCATGGCCTCGTCGATCGGGATCGCGAACGAGATCCCCATGTAGCCGCCGCTGCGGCTGTAGATCTGCGAGTTGATGCCGATCACTTCGCCGCGCAGGTTGATCAGAGGCCCGCCGGAGTTGCCCGGGTTGACCGCGACGTCGGTCTGGATGAACGGCAGGTAGTCGCCGGTATCGCGGCCCTTGGCCGAGACGATGCCGGCGGTCACGCTGTTGTCCAGCCCGAACGGCGAGCCGATCGCCAGCACCCACTCACCGGCGCGGACCTTGTTGGAATCACCCAGCGGCAGGCGCGGCAGCCCGCTGGCCTCGACCTTGAGCAGCGCCACGTCGGTGCGCTTGTCGGAGCCGATCAGCTTGGCCTTGAATTCGCGCTTGTCCGGCAGCGTCACGTAGATGGCCTCGGCGTCGGCGACCACGTGCGCGTTGGTCATCACATAGCCGTCCTGGCTGATGATGAAGCCCGAACCCACGCCGCGGCTCTGCTCTTCCTGCTGCGGCGGCTGACCGCGGCGCGGCGGGGTGCCGGGCGCCGGGGCGCCGGGCATCGGCACGCCGAAGAAGCGGCGGAAGAACTCGGCCATCTCGTCGTCGCCGCCCGGCCCGCCGCGCTGGCGCACCAGTTCGGTGGTGCGGATATTGACCACGGCGGGGCTGGCCTTCTCCACCAGGTCAGTGAAGTCGGGCAGGTTGTAATTGGAGGCAGCGGCCTGGGCGTGGCTGACTTCGGCAACGGTCGGGCCGAGCAGCATCATGGCAGCCATGACCACGGCCCGCGCCAGGGCTGGAGATCTGAACATCATCGACAACTCCCGGGATTCAGCGAAAAGAAGAAAAACCGACTGGACGTGATCCCGTGGCGGGGACCCCCTGCGCAGGTTTCATGGAGCCAGCCCCGGACGAAATCCGGGCGCCGGCTGCACCGGCTCACGCTCAGTGTACCGTCTTGGGCGGACGGTATTCTACGGCCGTCGCAAACTGGCGCACGGTGCTCGCCGGCACCTCGCCCACCACGGTGATCCAGAAATCGGCAACCCGGCGCACCACAACCTGGGTCGCGCCGAGCGCGGCCACGCCTTCGCGGCGCACACGTTGCTCGGAAACCGGCTCAATGAAGACCGACAGGCCGGTCAGCCCGTCGCTGTAGACGACCTGCAGCACTTCGAACACCTGCCCGCGGGCATTGCCCGGGGGAGGCGCGCGCAGCTCGCCGAGCGGGCGGCGAACTTCGCGGATCTTCTGAAAGCCCTTGAGCGGCACCGCGATCGACCAGCCCTCGTCGGCGATGTTGGTGGGCTGGTAGGTCACCTCATAGTGGTTCCAGTTGCTGGAATTCTTGATCGCGCCAAGGATGCGCTGCTTCTCGGACGGCACGCCGATCTGCACCTGGGAGAACGCCACCTGCTCCAGCACCTTGCCGCCGTCGCCGATGGTCTGCGCGCGCATCAGCAGGCCGGAGTTCTTCTCCGCCCACAGGCGTACCGCGTAGCGCGCGGCATCATGCGGCTCCAGCGCAAAGACCTCGCACTCCATGCCGGCCACGCGCTCGGCGGACATCTTGCGCATGTCGTACAGGTCCAGCACATCGTTCTTGTTGGTGGCTAGCAGCGCCGGGAAGCGGTCCTTGGCTTCCTGCTTCTCCACCACCACCAGCTTGGCTTCGGGAATCAGGCTGTGCACCACGTCGTTCTGCCGCAGCACTTCGCGCGGCTTGCCGTCGAGGGTTTCCAGCCGCTCGTATTCGTTGTGGACGAGATCGCTGTAATGCTGGATCCGCGAGGCGTGCATGACGCTGCCGCGCTGATAGATCAGCGTGCCGACATAGTTCTCGCGCTGGGCGGCTTTGTGGATCTTGTTGAGCCAGACAGTGGCGTCGCGTCGGTTCAGCGTATTGTCCGCGGGCTGAGCGGTGGCCGCTGCAGCGCTCAGACACAAGGCCAGAAAAAAGGACCTACGCAGGGCCCTAATTCTCTGCGCGCCCGCTACATGGGCGGACGAACCTCCTTTATGCATGTCCGGCATTATTCCTGCGTATTTTCCTGAGTGAAGTTTGCACCGTTGGCAACCGTGCGCATGGTCGGCACGAAAGCATCCGTTGCCACTGAAGTGCGATGCGCACGCAGGTATTCGTCCAGGCGCGGGTCGCGGATCATCTGCGGCGCGTCCGCGGCCACCGTGACGATGCCGGCGGCCTGGCCGGCGGCCGGCTGCTCGGCCCGGGCTACCACGGCGTCAGGCGCTCCGACCGTGGCCGGGCCGCGCATCTGCGGCACCACCACCCAGCTGACCGCGGCCACGGCCGCGGCGATCGCGGTGCCCGGCATCACGCGGCGCACCCACGACGGCCTGACCAGCAGGCGATGGCGGGCGCTGGCCTGCGCCACCGCCGGCACCAGCACGTGCGGCTCGGCTTCCAGGCGCGCGGAGAAACGCGAGAGGAAATCGGCGGTTGAGCCCGCCTGCGTCAGGTCTTCGGAACGCAGCGAGTCACCGATCAACTGGTAGGTGGTCCAGTCGGAAATGCCGGCCTGGCTTTTCGCGAGATCCAGCACGGCATCGACTTCGTGCGGCGCCAGTTCGCCATCCATCAATACGGAGATCTGCTCCGCTGCTTCCACTACATGAACCGACTGCTTATGAGCCTGACCCATTTCCCACCCCAAGACATTCCATTGAACACCGATAATCCCGTTACTGCTGTCGCTTATCGATGCAGGAATAGGCTGCAACGCTGGCCGCACGACATTCTTCTCTACCACCTGGACCGCCACTCACCACCGCTTGCCCTCTGCCGTTCCCAGCAGCGGACGCAACTTCTCGGCAATCGCCTCACGCGCGCGGAAGATCCGCGAGCGCACCGTGCCGATCGGGCATCCCATCGCTTCGGCGATTTCCTCATAGCTGAGGCCCTCGATCTCGCGCAGCGTGATGGCGGTCCGCAATTCTTCCGGAAGTGCTTCCATGGCGCGGTTCACCGTCTCGGCGACTTGCCGCGTGTGAAGCATCGACTCCGGCGTATTGATATCCCTTAGTTGCTCACCGTCCGCAAAAGTTTCAGCCTCTTCCGCATCGATGTCACTGGACGCTTCCGGGCGCCGGCCCTGGGTGGCCAGGTAGTTCTTGGCGGTGTTGACGGCGATCCGGTACAGCCACGTGTAGAAGGCCGACTCCCCGCGGAACTGGGGCAAGGCGCGATATGCCTTGATGAAGGCATCCTGCGCCACATCCTCGACTTCGGCGGGATCCCTGACCAGGCGCGAAATCAGGCGAATGATCTTCCGATGGTATTTGGTCACCAGAAGTTCAAAGGCCCGCTTGTCGCCCTGCTGGACGCGTTCAACTAGGAGCTGATCGGCTTCGCGTTCGCTCACGTATGGCTCACCTGCAGTGTATCTCTTGGTTCGGTCGTCACGACAAACGTTGTATTTTACCTACGATTCTCAGCCCGCCCGGTGAAGCAACGCGCATCCTGTGACCGCAAGCTAACAAAATCGTTCCCTATGCTGGTATCAGGTTGCACCCGAAGTGCAACTCGCGCGGACCGTTGCAGCCATCGCGCCAGTTCGGCACCGGCTGCCTGCCAGGGGAGAAGAATGACGCCGGGCATCGCACGGCCAGCGGGAGCAAGGCACACCACCGTGGCGCCTCCGATCTGCCAGCACTGCTGCACGATAGCCTCGAGCCGCGCACCACCTGGCGCTTCCAGCCAGATACGCGGGGGTCCGTCGGCGTCGGCGTCCTGCACGGCCGTACAGGTCCAGCGCAGGCCCCGCCACCATGCCGGCCATGCCCGGAGTGTCGCCCCGGCGGCCAGCGCGAGGCCAATGCCCGCGGCGAGGTGCCACCACAGGAATCCGGCCTGGCTGCCCGCGATGGCGTCGGCCAGCGTCCGCGCCAGCAGCGCGAGCGCCAGCAATTCGCCGGCACAAAACACGAACAGGGCCCACCCCAGAGGGCGGACCCTGCCATGGCGCAGCCCGATGAGGGCCCGCCTCAACCACGGATCAGGCGCGGCGGAAAACAAGCGTGCCGTTGGTGCCGCCGAAACCGAAGTTGTTCTTCACCGCTACGTCGATCTTCATCTCGCGCGCCGTGTTGGCTACGTAGTCCAGGTCGCACTCGGGATCCTGGTTGTCGAGGTTGATCGTCGGCGGCGAGACCTGGTGGTGCAGCGCCAGCACGGTGAAGACCGATTCCAGGCCACCGGCGCCGCCCAGCAGGTGGCCGGTCATCGACTTGGTCGAGTTCACCACCATCTTGTACGCCTGGTCGCCAAATGCGGCCTTGATCGCATCGGACTCGTTCTTGTCGCCCAGCGGCGTGGAGGTGCCGTGCGCGTTCAGGTAGTGCACCTGGTCAGTATTGATGCCGGCATCCTTGAGCGCATTGACCATGCAGCGGCGCGGGCCGTCCATGTTCGGTGCGGTCATGTGGTAGGCGTCGCCGCTCATGCCGAAGCCGATCAGCTCGGCATAGATGCGGGCACCGCGCGCCTTGGCCGACTCGTACTCTTCCAGCATCATCACGCCGGAGCCCTCGCCCAGCACGAAGCCGTCGCGGTCCTTGTCCCACGGGCGCGAGGCCGCTGCGGGATCATCGTTGCGCGTCGACAGAGCGCGCGCCGCCGCGAAGCCACCGATGCCCAGCGGCGACACGGTCGATTCGGCGCCGCCCGCCAGCATGGCGTCGGCATCGCCGGCCTGGATCAGGCGGGCAGCCAGGCCAATGCTGTGCAGGCCGGTGGTGCACGCCGTCACGGCCGCAAGGTTCGGGCCCTTGATGCCGTGGATGATCGACAGGTGGCCGGCGATCATGTTGATGATCGAGCCAGGCACGAAGAACGGCGAAATCCGGCGGGGACCACGCTCGCTCAGCACAGCATGGGTGTCCTCGATCATCGGCAGGCCGCCGATGCCCGAGCCGACCAGCACGCCGATGCGCTCGGCATTGGCCTCGGTCACTTCGAGGCCGCTGTCCTTGAGCGCTTGCGTCCCGGCCGCGATGCCGTAATGGATAAACGTATCCATGTTGCGGGCTTCCTTGGCCGGGATGTAGTCCTCGGCATTGAAACCCTTGACCTCGCCGGCGAAGTGCACGGACAGCGCGGAGTGATCGAATTTGGTGATGGTGGCGATGCCGGACTTGCCGGCTACCAGGTTGGCCCAGCCTTCGGCAACCGTGTTTCCGACCGGAGACACAAGGCCAAGCCCAGTGACGACGACGCGACGACGGCTCACTATGTTTTCCTACGGGTGCGTGAAACGGGAACGGAACGCGGAGTTAGCCGCCGCCGGGCCCAGCGGGCCGCGCGGCGAAGCTCATTCCATTCTGCTTCTTCGAACAGACGAAAGCCACAGAAAACAGCAAGGCGCAGCCGCAACGGCCCGCCCACCTGCCTTCTGTGGCTCGGAATGCAGAGACGACGGGCTTAGGCCTTGACGTGCGCGGTGGCGTAGTCGATAGCCTGTTGCACGGTCGTGATCTTTTCGGCTTCCTCATCAGGAATTTCCATGCCGAATTCATCTTCCAACGCCATCACGAGTTCAACCGTGTCCAGCGAGTCCGCACCGAGATCGTTCACGAACGAAGATTCGTTCTTGATGTCTGCCTCGGCCACGCCAAGCTGTTCTGCCACGATTTTCTTGACGCGTTGTTCGATATTGTCCATGTAACCCTCCAGGGAAGTTCGACAAAAAGTGGGCGCATTTTAGCAGGTTTGGCACAACAGAAATGCTGCCTGCCAAGCTTTGCAAGAATCGCGCCCGATTGGCTCGGAAAACTACGACTTCCGGCAGCTTCTTCCGGCTTCTTGGCCGAAAAATCACGCCGGACAACCATTAATTCATGTACATCCCGCCGTTCACATGCAGGGTGGTGCCGGTGATGTAGGCGGCTTGCGGACCGGCCAGGAAAGCGACCGCATTGGCGATATCCTCGGGCTGCCCCAGGCGGCCCAGCGGGATCTGCGTCTTGAGCGAAGCATGCTGCTCTTCCGACAGCGCCTTGGTCATGTCGGTATCGATAAATCCCGGCGCGACACAGTTGACGGTCACGTTGCGGCTGCCGATCTCGGCGGCCAGCGAGCGGGTCATGCCGGCCACGCCTGCCTTGGCCGCGGAGTAGTTCATCTGGCCGGGATTGCCGACCGAGCCCACCACCGAGGTGATGTTGATGATGCGGCCCTGGCGCGCCTTCATCATGGGGCGCAGTACCGCGCGCGACAGGCGGAACACCGAAGTCAGGTTGGTCTGGATCACCGCCAGCCAGTCCTCGTCCTTCATGCGCATCGCCAGCTGGTCCTGCGTGATGCCGGCATTGTTGACCAGCACGCCGATGCCGCCATGGCTCTTGACGATCTCGTCGATGAGCGCGTCGCAGGCAGCGGCGTCGTTGACGTTGAGCACGGCACCCCTGCCCTTCAGGCCTTCGGCGCCGAGGTAGTCGGTGATGCCGGCCGCGCCGGCTTCGCTGGTGGCGGTGCCGATCACGGTGGCGCCCTGCCGGGCCAGTTCCAGCGCGATGGCGCGGCCGATGCCACGCGAGGCGCCGGTGACCAGCGCAACCTGGTTGTCGAGAAGTTTGGTCATGCGGTTGTCCTGTTGCTTACTTGAGCAAAGCCAGCGTGTCCTGCAGCGAGGCCGGATCGAAGATCGCGCCGCCGCTCAGGTTGCCGTCGATGCGCTTGGTCATGCCGGCCAGCACCTTGCCCGGACCGCATTCGATCACGTGGGTGATGCCCTCGGCGGCCATCTTCTGCACGCACTCGACCCACCTCACCGGCGCGGCGGCCTGGCGCACCAGCGCATCCTTGATCGACTCCGGATCGTTGACGATGGCGACGTCGACGTTGTTCACCAGCGGAATCGACGGCGCCGCAAAAGCCAGGGCGGCCATGCGCTCGCGCAGGCGGTCGGAAGCCGGCTTGAGCAGCGACGAGTGAAACGGCGCCGACACCGGCAGCGGCAGCGCGCGCTTGGCGCCCTTGGCCTTGGCGATCTCGCAGGCCTTTTCGACCGCGCCCTTGTGGCCGGCGATCACTACCTGCGACGGGGCATTGAAGTTGACGGCCTCGACCACACCCGCGGCCGACGCTTCAGCGCATGCGTCGCGCACGTCGTCATCCGACAGGCCCAGGATCGCGGCCATGCCGCCCTCGCCCACCGGCACGGCTTCCTGCATGGCCTGCGCGCGGAAACGCACCAGCGGCACGGCGTCGGCAAACGGGATCACGCCGGCGGCCACCAGCGCGGAATACTCGCCCAGGCTATGGCCGGCCACCAGCGCCGGCGCCGGGCCACCGGCATCGAGCCAGGCACGGTAGATCGCCACGGCGGCGGTCAGCATCACCGGCTGCGTATTGGTGGTCAGGTTCAGCTCTTCGGCAGGGCCTTCGGCGATCAGGCGACCGAGATCCTGGCCGAGCGCGGCCGAGGCTTCGGCCACGGTGGCGCGCACCACGGCGTTGTCGGCGAAGGCATTGAGCATGCCGACCGACTGTGAACCCTGGCCGGGAAATACGAAAGCGAATTTCATCGGATGGAAACCCTAACAAGAAATCGGGGGGCCGGCGCCGCGGCAGGTCGTGCCTGCGCGGCACGCCGGGGCACCGGCCGCTTATCACATGCGCAGCAGCACCGCGCCCCAGGTGAAGCCGCCGCCCACGCCTTCCATCAGCACGGTGTGGCCCGGGCGGATGCGGCCGTCGCGCACGGCGACGTCGAGCGCCAGCGGGATCGAGGCGGCCGAGGTGTTGCCGTGCTCGTGCACGGTGGCGACCATGCGCTCGGCCGGCAGGCCCAGCTTCTTCGCCGTGCCCTGCATGATGCGGATATTGGCCTGGTGCGGAATCAGCCAGTCGACCTGATCGGGCGATACGCTGGCGCTTTCCATGGCTTCGCGCGCCACCTTGTCCAGCACGTTCACGGCGAGCTTGAACACCGCCTGGCCGTCCATGTGCAGGAAGGGATTGCCAGTGATGTTCCCGCCGGCGACGTTGCCCGGCACGCACAGGATGTCGACTTGGCTGCCGTCCGAGTGCATGGCGCTGGACAGGATGCCCGGCTCGTCGGACGCCGACAGCACCACCGCCCCGGCGCCGTCGCCGAACAGCACGCAGGTGGTGCGGTCGTTGAAGTCGAGGATGCGCGAGAACACTTCGGTGCCGATCACCAGCACATTGCGGTGCGAGCCGCTGCGGATGAACTTGTCGGCGGTGGCCAGCGCGTACACGAAGCCCGAGCACACCGCCTGCAGGTCGAAGGCCGGGCAATGGTTGGTGATGCCGAGCTTTTCCTGCACGATGCAGGCGGTGCTGGGGAACACGAAGTCCGGCGTCGAGGTGGCGACGATGATCAGGTCGATGTCCTGGCGGTCGATGCCGGCGGCCGCGATGGCCTGCTCGGCGGCCTTGACCGCCAGCGTGCTGCTGGTCACATCGGGCTCGGCCCAGTGGCGCGCCGAGATGCCGCTGCGCGAGACGATCCACTCGTCGCTGGTCTCGATGCCCTTCTCGGCAAGCTGCGCGGCCAGCTCGTGGTTGGTCACGCGCCGCGGAGGCAGATAGCTCCCGGTACCGATGATTTTTGCGTACTTGGTCATGTATTGTCGGATCGTATGGCCCGCCGGCACTCTCGACCGGCGCGCGTGGCGCTCAGGCGACGTGGGTGCTGGGATGCGCGCCAGGCGGCGCTGTCTCCGGGGCGGGCTGGGCACCGCCTGCGGCGCTGGATTTATCGGCAAAGGCCCGGGTGATGCGGGCGATCACGCCATTCTTGGCGGCATCATACCCGCGTTTGATGGCCCACTCAAAGGAATGGGCATCGGCCGAGCCGTGGCTCTTGATCACCAGCCCGCGCAGGCCCAGCAGCGACGCGCCGTTGTAGCGCGCCGGGTCGAGCCGCTTGGCCAGGCGCGACAGCACCGGCATGGCGACCGCGGCCAGCAGCTTGGTAAACCACGAGCGGGTGAATTCTTCCTTGATCATGCTGCCGATCATCTTGGCCAGGCCCTCGGTGCTCTTGAGCGCCACATTGCCGACGAAGCCGTCGCAGACCACGATGTCGGTGGTGCCCTTGAAGATGTCGTTGCCTTCCACGTTGCCGTAGAAATTCAGCTCCGAGGCGCGCAGCAGCTCGCCGGCACGCTTGACCACCTCGTTGCCCTTGATGACCTCCTCGCCGATGTTCAGCAGGCCCACCGTGGGGTGTTCCTTGTGATCGACGACGGCCACCATGGCCTCGGCCATGCGCGCAAACTGCAGCAGGTGCTCCGGCTCGCAGTCGGCGTTGGCGCCTAGGTCCAGCACCGTGGTGCCCCAGCCCTGTTGGTTGGGAATGGTGGTGGCGATGGCGGGCCGCTCGATGCCTTCGAGCGTCTTCAGCACGTAGCGCGATACCGCCATCAGCGCGCCGGTGTTGCCAGCGGAGATGCAGGCGCCGGCCAGGCCTTGCTTGACCTGGGTGACGGCGACGCGCATCGAGGAGTCGCGCTTCTTACGCAGTGCCACCTCGACCGGGTCATCCATGGTGATGACCTCGGTGGCCTCGACGATGCTGACGCGCGGATGGTCCAGCGCGTGCAGCTTCTTCAGCTGCACCCGGATGGCGTCGGGCAAGCCGACCAGCACCATCTCGGCATCGTCGTGGCGGGAAAGAAAACTGATCGCCGCGGGCACCGTCACGGACACGCCGTGATCGCCGCCCATGCAGTCGATAGCGATTTTGATCGTCATTGTTCCTGGTACGGATAGCGCGGCGGCGCACGCCACGCCCGGCGGGAATCCCGAGCGCCCAACAAAAAAGCGGCAACGATCTTGCCGCTTTTTTGTGTCTGACCGATTATTGTCCGACCCACAGGCATGCGCGAGCGAGACGCAACGTCACGCCTAGCGAAGCTATCAGTCGTTCTTGGTCTTGATGACCTTGCGGCCACGGTAGTAGCCGTTCGGGCTCACGTGGTGGCGCAGGTGGGTTTCGCCGGTGGTCGGCTCGACTGCCAGCGGCGCGGCCGACAGGTGGTCGTGCGAACGGTGCATGCCGCGCTTGGACGGCGACTTCTTGTTCTGTTGAACAGCCATGATGACTCCTTCGAGAATTTTGCAATATTAACACACGCATCCCGCCCAAGGCGTAGCCGGGGCCCGGCCGGATGCTTCAGATTCACCTGCAAGACCCTGCAGGCCGCGCGCTGGCGGCTTCAGTGCCGGGTCTTCAGGCCGGCCAGCGCCGCGAAGGGCGAAGGCCGCTTTTCTTCCTCAGGCTCAGCTTCAGGCTGGGCCTCGCCGTCCGTTCCGGTCACGAGGCTTTCGTGCACGGTCGGGCAGACGTCATGCTCGGGCGCCACCGGCAACGCCAGCAGCACTTCATCTTCTATCAGTTCCAGCAGCGAGAACCGCTTCGAGCCGGCGATCACGTCGACTTCGTCATCGTCCATCGGCGCGGCATCGGCCGCTTCCTCGCTTTCCACCACCTCGAAACGCGTCGCCGTGTCGATCGGCTGGGCATAGGGCACCAGGCAGCGCTGGCAATCCAGCCACATCCGGCCCCGCACCGTCACGTCGAGGAACAGCCGCTGCGCCACCGGGGCGCCGGGCTCGGCCGCCTCTTCGCGCACGAAGCCGGTAGCCGTATAGGCGAAGTTCTCATCGGGTGCCGAGGCTGGCGCTTGCGCGGCGGTCTCGGCTAAGATGCGCGGCAAATCCCGCACCGCCACGTCGCCGGCCAGGCTTTCACCCTTTCGGCACATGGCGAAGAGGTCAAGCGCGCGCAGGTCGATCGGCTGGGTCATGTGCGTGGCTCCTGTCGCAAATCAATGACGGATTCGCTACATTCCTCACCCGACGGGTTGCGTGGACTACCGGCCGCGCACATTGGCGGCACTGCGCCCGGGTGCGGATGCGGCTAAACGCGCGATTATACAGTGTAAACCTTCCTGAGGTCAAAGGCCTTGCTCCGGAAGCCACACGGCTTCCTGCCCCGATTCTATTACTCATGTCTCCAGACTCCCGCCCCCCGCTGATCCTCGGCTCCGGCTCGCCCTACCGCCGCGAACTGCTCGAGCGGCTGCGCATTCCGTTCCAAGTCGCGGTGCCGGACATCGACGAAACCCCGCTGGCCGGCGAAGCGCCCGAGGCCACGGCGCTGCGGCTGTCGCAGTGCAAGGCCGAGGCCATCGGTGCCCGCCACCCCGGCGCGCTGGTGATCGGCTCCGACCAGGTGCTGACGCTGGACGGCGCCCAGATGGGCAAGCCGGGCACACACGCCAACGCCGTGGCGCAACTGCGCCGCATGCGCGGGCGCACCGCCACCTTCCACTCGGCACTGTGCCTGCTTGACTCCCGCACCGGCACCGCGCAACTGGCCGACGTGCAGACCCGCGTGACCTTGCGCGACCTGACCGACGCCGAAATCGAAACCTACCTGCAGCTTGAGCGTCCCTACGACGTGGCTGGAAGCGCCAAATCCGAGGGACTCGGCATCACGCTGCTGGCGCGGGTCGAATCCGACGATCCCACCGCGCTGGTTGGCCTGCCGCTGATCGTGCTGACCGGCATGCTGCGTCAGGCCGGCTACCCCGTCCTTTCCGCATGAACCGCATCCACCGCACCCACCCACGATGAGCGGCACTCTCTACCTGATCCCCAATACCCTCGGCAAGCGCGACGAAGCCGACCCGCTGGCCGACGTGATCCCGGCCGGCGTGCAGCAGGTCGCGGCCGGGCTGGACTACCTCGTCGCCGAGAACGCCAAGACTGCGCGCGCCTTCCTGAAAAAGCTGGGTGAAGCCACGCCGCTCGCGCGCCCGATCCAGCAGATCGAGATCCAGGAACTGAACGTCAATACGCGCGCCGACGCCCTGGCGGCGCTGCTGGCGCCGCTGCAGTCCGGCCGCGACGGCGGCCTGCTGTCGGAGGCCGGCGTGCCGGCGGTGGCCGACCCGGGCGCCGACCTGGTGCGGCTGGCGCATGCGCGCGGCATCCGCGTGCGGCCCCTGGTGGGACCCAGCTCGATCCTGCTGGCGGTGATGGGCTCGGGCCTGAACGGCCAGAGCTTTGCCTTCAACGGCTACCTGCCGGTCGATGCCAACGAGCGCGCGCAGCGGCTGCGCGAACTGGAACAGCGCTCGCGCAAGGCCAGCCAGACCCAGGTCTTCATCGAAACGCCGTACCGCAACGGCGCGCTGCTGGAAGCCATGCGCCAGCACTGTGCCGGCACCACGCTGCTGTCCGTGGCGGTGGACCTGACCCTGCCCGGCGAGACCATCGTCACGCTGCCGCTGTCGGACTGGCGCCCGGAGCGGATCGCGCTGCACAAGCGTCCGGCGATCTTCTCGCTGCTCGCCCTCTAACCCGAAGCGGCGCGACGGAAAACGGCAAAGGGGGCGCTGGCGCCCCCTTTGTCCGATTGGCTGCCGCGGCAGGCTTCAGCGCATGCCCTGCATGCCGGTGCTCCACAGCATGGTCTTCATCGCCGCGGCGCCCACCGCCGCGCCAAAGCGCTTGGCCACGCGTTCGGCGATGTTCTCCTTGACCGTGTAGTCGACGATGTCCTCGGCCTTGAACAGGTCGCGCGCCACGTACTCGGCACTGCCCAGCCCGTCGGCCAGCCCCAGCGCGACGCTGCGCTCGCCCGACCAGAACAGGCCGGAGAACAGCTCCGGGTCGTCCTTGAGCCGGTCGCCGCGGCCTTCCTTGACCACGTCGATGAACTGCTGGTGGATCTGCTTGAGCATCGCTTCGGCAAAGGCCTTCTGCTTCGGCACCTGCGGCGAGAACGGGTCGAGCATGCCCTTGTTGGCGCCCGAGGTGTAGAGCCGGCGCTCGACGCCCAGCTTGTCCATCAGCCCGGTAAAGCCAAAGCCGTCCATCAGCACGCCGATCGAGCCGACGATGCTGGCCTTGTCGACATAGATCTTGTCGGCCGCGGCGGCCACGTAATAGCCTCCGGACGCACAGATTTCCTCGACCACCACATACAGCGGCTTGGACGGGTAGAGGCCGCGCAGGCGGTGGATCTCGTCGTTGATGATGCCCGCCTGCACCGGCGAACCGCCCGGCGAATTGATCTTCAGGATCACGCCGGCGGCATTGCTGTCGGCAAAGGCCGCCTGCAGCGAGGCGTTGATCGCTTCGGCGCTTGCCGGCGTGCCGGTGGCGATTTCTCCTTCCAGCGTGACCATCGCGGTGTGGCGGCCCGAGGCGCTGATGGCGCCGTCACCCTTGAAGTCGAACACCGCGAACAGGATCAGCGCCAGCAGGCCGAGGGTCACCAGGCGGAAAAAAATTCGCCAGCGCCGGGCGGCGCGCTGCTCGCGCAGCGAGGCGGTCAGCACTTTTTCCAGAACATCGCGCTCCCAGCCGCCGCCCACCTGCCCGCCGCTGGTGGCACCGGCCAGGCGCGCCTTGCGCTCGCGTGCTTCGCGCCGCGCGGCGTCATCGCCCGCGCGGAGTTCGTCTTCCAGCGGGAAATCGGCACGCGGCGCCGTCACCAGCCGCTCGGACTCGGGCAGGGGGGCCGGCCCGCCCTCTCCGGCGGGCTTGCGCTGGTCCGACTGCCCCGATTCGTTGGGCTCGTCCGCAGGCGGTTTCTGTTGTTCTGTCATGCAAATCGCTCGTGGAAATCCATTCAGGCGTCGCCGGAAGGCTCCGGTGCGCGGTACGGGGCGCGCGGCAGCCAGTAGACCTGGCCATCGCGTTCTTCGACCTGCAGCTTGGCCAGCGCAGCCCCGCGGCAGGGACCGCCAACGCACTCGCCGCTATCCGGCGCGTACACCGCGCCATGAGTGGCGCACATCAAGTATAGGCCCGAGGCATCGAAGAACCGGCCCTCCTGCCAGTCAAGCTCCATGGGCACGTGCGCGCACTGGTTCAGGTAGGCATGCGCAACGCCATCGAAGCGCACCACGAAAGCGCCGATCTCGCGCCGCTCGAGCGCCACCGAGAAGCGCACGCCGAGTCCGCCCTCCTGCAATGCATCGGCGGCGCACAGCCGCACCGGCGCCTGGCCGGAGGCGGCCTCAGGCATGGGCCAGCAGCCACTCGGTCAGGTCCGCGATCGAACAGGCGCAGTGCACCGGCGCCATGGCGCGCAGCGACTCGGCGGGATGCGCCCCGTAACAGACCCCCAGGCCCTTGGCGCCGGCGTTGGCTGCCATCTGCAGGTCATGGGTGGTGTCGCCGATCATCACCGTGCGCTCCACGTCCTGGCCCAGTTCGCGCGTCAGCTCGTGCAACATGGCCGGATGCGGCTTGGAGAAGGTCTCGTCGGCACAGCGGGTGGCGTCAAAGAGCGCGGTCAGGCCGCTGGCCGCCAGCGAGCGCTGCAGGCCGACGCGGGTCTTGCCGGTAGCAACGCCAAGAAAATAGTGTTCCGCGCGCAGGGTTTCGAGCATTTCGCGCACGCCGTCGAACAGCACCAGATCGGCGTCGCGGGTCAGGAAATGGTAGCGGTAGCGCTCCGCCAGCCGCGGGTAGTCGACGGGATCCAGCGTCGGCACCGCATACGACAGCGCATCCTTCAGCCCCAGCCCGATCACGTGGCTGGCGGCGCTGTCGTCCGGCACCGGCAGGCCCAGGTCCCGGCTGGCGAGCTGGATGCACTTGGCGATGGTCGGGGTCGAGTCCATCAGGGTCCCGTCCCAGTCGAAAACGATCAGGTCAAACTGTTGCCTGGCCATGGAAGTCCTTGTGGCGTTTGAGGCACTACCCTACTCCGGGGCGTGCAATTCACGCAATTGTTGCAGGAATCCGACGCAGTCGTCGGGCAGGGGCGCTTCCACGGACAGCGGCTCGCCGGTGGCCGGGTGGATAAACACCAGCCGGTGCGCATGGAGGAACATGCGCCTGATGCCCGGCTTGGCCCCGGAACGCGCCAGTGACTTGTTCAGCGTGAAATCGCCGTATTTTTCGTCGCCGACGATCGGAAAGCCCGAGTGCGCCAGATGGACGCGGATCTGGTGCGTGCGGCCGGTCTTCAGTTCGGCCTCCAGCAGCGTAAAGCCCGGGAAGGCCTCGACCCGGTTGAACACGGTATGCGAGGCCAGCCCGTCGGCCTGTACCCGCACCCGGCGCTCGCCGTCCGGGGTGCTGTACTTATATAGCGGCAGCTTCACATGCTGGCGGGCGTTGAGAAATTCGCCGGCGACGCAGGCGAAATAACGCTTGTCCATGGCGTTGCCGCGGATCTGCTCATGGAGATGGACCAGCGCCGAGCGCTTCTTTGCCAGCACCAGGATGCCCGACGTCTCGCGGTCCAGCCGGTGCACCAGTTCGAGGAACCTGGCCTCTGGCCGCGACCGGCGCAACTGCTCGATCACCCCGAACGCGACGCCCGAGCCGCCATGCACGGCGACGCCGGCCGGCTTGTTGATGACCAGCAGGTGGGCGTCCTCGAACAACACCGGGAATTCCCCCGCAGGCACCGGCGCCCCGCCAGACTGCGACGCACTCGCCATCCGCATCGGCGGAATGCGCACCACATCGCCCGCCTGGAGTCGATAAGTGGCGTCGATACGTCCTTTGTTGACCCGAACCTCGCCCGACCGGAGCACGCGGTAAATATGGCTCTTCGGGACCCCCTTGGCCACCTTCAGCAGGAAGTTGTCGATGCGCTGGCCTTCAGAGCCTTCGTCAATCGTGACATACGCCACCTGTGGGCTGGCCGGCGCAGCTTCGGCAGCCTTTTCAATTTGATGGCGTAACTCATTCATTTTCAATATAATTTCCTCGCTGTTCCGGCTCGTGGCCGGCAGCGCAAGACCTGTGTAAGCGATGGATCTTCGAGTTTCATTCGATTTTTCGCATTCTACACTTGGGGTTGCCGCCGACCCCGCCCGTCTCCCGCAATTCGCGTTACGCCAAGCGCCAGACGGGCAAATGGCAGCAAAAAGCAGCACGCACGGTGCCGCCGGCATGCAGGAAGTCGCCCAAAGGTGGCTTCGGCACGGGCAGGCGGTGACGTGGGAACTGAGTGTTCAGGTAAAACAGAATTTAAAGGCGGATGCCGCAGCCGGCATCCGCTTCGGTGAGAGAAGTCCCGCCCGCACCGGGAACCGGTGCCGGCCGGCAGGTTGACCTGCCGCCTGACTGGAAGTTACCGGCGCCCGGTCGCAGAACTCCAAGAAGTAGTAGGTGCGCCCGCCAGGAGAAGTCAGGCTGCAACGGCAACGTTGCCGTGTCCGAAAAATTTGCTCTTTGACGCGTCTAGGCCTTCCGCGGCCGGCCGCGATGCCGCCGGCGCTGGTTGCGCCGGCGCCCAGCATCGCCTCCGGCACGGGAAAGCGCCGGAGGTCTGCGCAAGAGCAGCCTCCGGCGTTCTCTCCTGCCCTGCGGTCGTTACCCCGACGTCATCGCTCTCTTTCACCCGCGCCCAGCCGCTCGCATGTCTTGCGCAGCGGCGCTTTCCGGCAATTCTCGCGCCTCGCTCGCTCCCTCGCGTGCTCCATGGATCGCCGCGGACACCGCCCAGACGGTGCCACCCGCGACACTGGAGTGAGGTATTGCGATGAAACGCATGCTGTTCAACGCGACGCAACAGGAGGAATTGCGCGTCGCCATCGTCGACGGTCAGAAGCTGATCGATATCGACATCGAGACTGCCGGGCGCGAACAGCGCAAGGGCAACATCTACAAGGGTGTCATCACACGCATCGAACCCTCGCTGGAAGCCTGCTTCGTCAATTACGGCGAAGAGCGCCACGGCTTCCTGCCGTTCAAGGAAGTCGCGCGCGCCTTCTTCAAGGAAGGCATCGATGTGCGCAACGCGCGCATCCAGGATGCCCTGCATGAAGGCCAGGAACTGATCGTCCAGGTCGAGAAGGAAGAGCGTGGCAACAAGGGCGCGGCCCTGACCACCTTCATCTCGCTGGCCGGCCGGTACCTGGTGCTGATGCCGAACAACCCGCGCGGCGGCGGCGTGTCGCGCCGCATCGAGGGCGAGGACCGCCAGGAGCTGCGCGAAACCATGTCGCAGCTGACCGTGCCGGAAGGCATGAGCATCATCGCGCGTACCGCTGGCATCGGCCGCTCGGCCGAGGAGCTGCAGTGGGACCTGAACTACCTGCTGCAGCTGTGGAAGGCCATCGACGGCGCCGCCGGCGACAACAAGGCCCCGCTGCTGATCTACCTGGAATCGAGCCTGGTCATTCGCGCCATCCGCGACTACTTCCAGCCGGATATCGGCGAGATCCTGATCGACACCGACGAGATCTACGAACAGGCCCGCGCCTTCATGAGCGTGGTGATGCCTGACAACATGAACCGCGTGAAGAAGTACCGGGACGACGTGCCGTTGTTCTCGCGCTTCCAGATCGAACACCAGATCGAGTCGGCCTACTCGCGCATGGTGATGCTGCCGTCGGGCGGCGCCATCGTGATCGACCATACCGAGGCTCTGGTCTCCGTCGACGTGAACTCGGCCCGCGCCACCAAGGGCGCCGACATCGAGGAAACCGCGCTGCGCACCAACCTCGAGGCCGCCGATGAAATCGCCCGCCAGCTGCGCCTGCGCGACCTGGGCGGCCTGATCGTGATCGACTTCATCGACATGGAGTCGGGCAAGGCCCAGAAGGACGTGGAAACGCGCCTGAAGGACGCGCTGCGCCACGACCGCGCCCGCGTGCAGATGGGCAAGATCAGCCGCTTCGGCCTGATGGAGCTGTCGCGCCAGCGCCTGCGCCCGTCGCTGTCCGAGGGCTCGCACATCACCTGCCCGCGCTGCAACGGCACCGGCCATATCCGCGATACCGAATCGTCCGCCCTGCAGGTGCTGCGCATCATCCAGGAAGAGGCGATGAAGGAAAACACCGCCGCCATCCACTGCCAGGTGCCGGTGGAGGTTGCCGCCTTCCTGCTGAACGAGAAGCGCCAGGAAATCAACCTGATCGAGCTGCGCTTCAAGGTCAACGTGCTGCTGATCCCGAACAAGCACCTGGAAACGCCGCACTACAAGCTGGAGCGCCTGCGCCACGACGACCCGCGCCTGGAAGACAGCACCGCCAGCTACAAGATGGCGGAGGCCGCCGCCAAGGAACTGGAAGCCGACACCAGCTACAGCAGCCGCCGCAAGGAAGAAGCCAAGCCGCGCCAGGAAGCCGCGGTCAAGGGCATCACGCCCGAGCAGCCGGCCCCGGTCTCGGTGCCGCGCCCCGAGCGCGCCCCGCGTCCGGAAGCCGCGCCGGTGGCACCGCCCGTGCCGGCCACCAAGCCGGTGGAAGCCGGCGGCTTCATCGCCTGGCTGAAGGGCCTGTTCGGGGCCCGTCCGGCCACCCCGCCGGTGGTCGAGCCCGCCAAGCCCGCGGCCGCCGCGGAAGCCCGCAGCGCCGATGGCCGTCGTGAGCGCGGTCCGCGTGGCGAAGGCCGCGGCCAGCGTGGCGAACGCGCCGAACGCGGCGAGCGCACCGAGCGCGGCGAACGGGGCGAGCGCCCGGGCCGCGGCCAGCGCGGTGAACGTGGCGAGCGTGGCGAGCGCGGCGACCGTGGTGAACGCGCCGAGCGTGGCGAACGCCAGGCCGGCGAGCGTGGCGAACAGCGCGAAGGCCGTGGCGAACGCCAGGGCCGCCAGCCGCGCCAGCAAGGTGAAGGCCAGGCGACGCCGGCCGTGGCGCGCCAGGCCGAGGCGGTTCCCGGCGAACGCGCCGAGCGTGCCCAGGGCGAACGCGCCGAGGCGCGCCAGGAAGGCCGCCGCGACCGCAACCAGGAACGCCGCGAGCGCCAGCGCGAACGCCAGCGCGAGCGCGGCGAACTGCGCGAAGCCGAAGCCGGTGAAGCGCCGCAGCCGGAAGCCATTGCTGCCGCCCAGGCCCTGGGCGTACTGCCCCAGGCCTTGACCGAAGACACCCAGGCCCGTGTTGAACTGCCGGAAGGCGCCGAAGGTGTCGCCGAGACCGCGGACACGGCCGAGGGCGAGGAACGCCGCCGCCGCAACCGCCGTGGCCGCAACCGCTATCGCCGCGAACGCGACGAGTCGGTGCAAGGCGTGGCAGATGAAGGCGAAGGCGCCGCCGCCGAAGGCCTTGCCCCGGCCAGCGCCGAAGCCGGCGCGCCGGTCGAGCCCGCGCCGCAGGCGGCCGTGGCCGCGCAGGCCGCGCCCGAACCCGTGGAAGCCATCCGCATCGCGGTGCCGGCGGAGGTGACGCCGGCCCCGGCGGCCGAGCCGGTGGCGCCAGCTGCCGAAGCTGCCGAGACTGCCACGCCGGTGGCCGTGGCGGTAACCGAGGCGGTTGCCGCCGAAGCCGTCGCCGAGCCTGCCATCAGTGCGGCGGTGCAGGCTGCTGCGCCGGTCATCCCGGCCGCTGCCCCGGCCCCGGCATCCGCACCGGAACCCGTGCTGGCGCCGGTCGCGGAAACCGCTGCGGCGGCCGCGCCGGTAGCCCCGGCCCCGGTTCCGACCCAGGTCGCCGCCGCAGCGCCGGCGTCACTGGAAAACCTGGAGCCGATGCTGGCCACCGCTGGCCTGCAATGGGTCCATACCGACAGCGACAAGCTGCGCTCGGCCCAGGAAGCCGCCGCCCGCATCGTGCCCGCCCCGCGCGTGCCGCGCGAGCGCAAGCCGCTGCCGCCGCTGCCCCAGGGTCCGATGATCCTGGTGGAAACCGGCAGCCGCGAAGTGCAGATGGCATCGCAGCAGTAAGCGACGCCGCTGCGCTGCAGCCAACGCATCAAGGGGACGGCCTGACCGTCCCCTTTTTTCATGGGCGGCGCGCCAGGTGAATCCCCGTCATCACCGCGGGATGCGGATGCCCCGCCCCCGCCTCGGCTAGAATGGCAGCAGAATGCATCCGGCCCCCGAGCGCCCGCGCCACATCGCTTTTTGCGTTGCCGTCCTGCTCCCCGGACGCCATGCCACCCACAGGCCATGACCGAATCCGTCATCCCGATTTTCGACCTGCGCGACCATCGCTACCGCTCGATGACGCCCAGCATTCCCGGCAACCTGGTTGCGCCGACCGGCCTGGTGGCCGACCGCCGCGGCCGGCCGCTGCACGACCTGCGCATCTCGGTGACGGACCGCTGCAACTTCCGCTGCGTCTACTGCATGCCGAAGGAAGTGTTCGACAAGGACTACACCTTCCTGCCGCATTCCGAACTGCTCAGCTTCGAGGAGATCGAGCGCACCGCGCGCCTGTTCGTGGCCCACGGCGTCGAGAAAGTCCGCCTGACCGGCGGCGAGCCGCTGCTGCGCAAGAACATCGAGCACCTGGTCGAGATGCTGGCAAAGATCGAGACCGTGTCGGGCAAGCCGCTGGACCTGACGCTCACCACCAATGCCTCGCTGCTGGCGCGCAAGGCGCGTGCGCTGCGCGACGCCGGCCTGACGCGGGTCAGCGTCAGCCTGGACGCGATCGACGATGTCACCTTCCGCCGCATGAATGACGTCGACTTCGCCGTCGCCGACGTGCTGCGCGGCATCGAGACCGCGCAGGCGGTTGGCCTGGCGCCGATCAAGGTCAACATGGTGGTCAAGCGCGGCACCAACGACCAGGAAATCGTGCCGATGGCGCGCCACTTCCGCCACAGCGGCATCATCCTGCGCTTCATCGAGTTCATGGACGTCGGCGCCAGCAATCACTGGCAGATGGACGAGGTACTGCCGTCGGCCGAAGTGGTGCGGCGCATCGACGCCGAATTCCCGCTCGAGCCGGTGCAGGCCAACTATGCGGGCGAAACCGCCGAACGCTGGCGCTACCGCGACGGCGCCGGCGAGATCGGCGTGATCTCCAGCGTCACCCACGCCTTCTGCGGCGACTGCAGCCGCATCCGGCTCTCAACCGAAGGCCGGCTCTACCTGTGCCTGTTCGCCACCGAGGGCTTCGACCTGCGCGCGCTGCTGCGCGGCGGCTACAGCGACCTGGAAATCTCCAACGCGATCGCGCAGGTCTGGCAGGGCCGCACAGATAACTATTCCGAGCAGCGCAGCGACCCGTCTGTGCGCGCGAAGCGCGCCGAGCGCAAGATCGAGATGTCCTATATCGGCGGCTGACCCCGCCGCACACTCCATCCATGATTGCACGCGACGACATCACCGGCCTGATCCTCGCAGGCGGCAGGGGCAGCCGCATGGGCGGCACCGACAAGGGCCTGCAGCCGCTGCAGGGCACGCCGATGGCCATGCACACGATGATGCGGCTGACACCCCAGGTGGGCGCGCTGATGATCAACGCCAACCGCAACCTGGCCGCCTATGAGTCGTTCGGCGTGCCGGTCTATACCGACAGCGTGCCCGACTTCGCCGGCCCGCTGGCCGGGATGCTGGCCGGCCTGGAACAATGCGCAACCCCATGGATGGTGACAGCGCCCTGCGATTCGCCGTTCCTGCCGAGCGACCTGGTGGCGCGCCTGGCACAGGCGATCGAAGCCGAGGGCGCCGAGCTGGCGATGCCGGTGACGCTGGACCAGGACGGGCGGCGCCAGACCCAGCCGGTGTTCTGCCTGATGCCGGTCAGTGCGCTCGACAGCCTGGTGGCTTATCTTTCCGGTGGCGGCCGCAAGATTGAGACCTGGGCCGCCTCGCACCGGCTGGCCGAAGTGCTGTTCGACGACGCCGCGGCCTTTGCCAATATCAACACGCTGGACGAACTGCGCGCGCACGAAGCGCGCTGAATTCCTGCCCCAGCCACCGCCGACCACCGAGCCGCCATGCCATCCCTGCAATCCGTCATTTCCTGCCTGTCCGACTACGATCCCGCCGCGCTGCCGGTGGACCACGCCAACCGCATCATCGGCGAGGTGGTCGAGCCGGTGCGCGGCATCGAGCAGTTGCCGATCCGCAGTGCGCTGGACCGGGTGCTGGCCGAGGACATCGTCTCGGCCATCGACGTGCCGGCGCACGACAATTCGGCGATGGACGGCTATGCCTTCCAGGGCGCGGCCCTGGCCGCGGCGCAGACCGCCACGGTCGAGCTCGAGGTCATCGGCAGCGCCCTGGCCGGAGGCGCCGGCGCACTGGCTCCCACCGCCGTGCAGGCGGTGCGCATCATGACCGGCGCGGTGATGCCGGCCGGCTGCGATACGGTGGTGCCGCAGGAGTTCGTCGAAACCGTTGCCGACGGCGCGCGCATCCGCTTTGCCGCGGACTGCGTCCGCATCGGCGACAACCGGCGCCTGCGCGGCGAGGACCTGGCCCGCGGCCAGGCCGCGCTGCAGGCCGGGCGCATCCTGCAGCCGGCCGACCTGGGCCTGCTGGCGTCGCTGGGCGTGGCCGAGGTGCGCGTGCGCAGGCGCCTGCGCGTGGCGTTCTTCTCCACCGGCGACGAGCTGCGCTCGATCGGCGAGCCGCTCGATCCCGGCTGCGTCTACGACTCCAACCGCTACACGCTGCACGGCATGCTGCGCCGGATGAATGTGGACCTGCTCGACATGGGCGTGGTGCGCGACCATCCCGAAGCGCTCGAAGCCGCTTTCCGCACCGCCTGCGAGAGCGCCGACGCGGTCATCACCTCGGGCGGGGTCTCGGTCGGCGAAGCCGACTACACCAAGCAGATCATGGCGCGCCTGGGCGATGTCACATTCTGGAAGATCGCCATGCGCCCGGGCCGGCCGATGGCCTTCGGGCGCATCCAGGCCGACGGCGCAGGCGCGCACTCGGCCCTGCTGTTCGGCCTGCCCGGCAATCCGGTGGCGGTGATGGTCACCTTCTACCATTTCGTGCGCGCGGCGCTGCACCGGCTGATGGGCGCCAGCGTGCCGCCGCTGCCGCTGCTGCGCGTGCGCAGCGCGCAGGCGATCCGCAAGAAGCCGGGGCGCACCGAGTACCAGCGCGGCATCCTGGCCCGCGCCGGCGACAGCGAGTGGGAGGTGCGCGTTACCGGGCAGCAGGGCTCGGGCGTGCTGCGCTCCATGAGCGAGGCCAACTGCTTTATCGTGCTCGGCCACGAGCAGGATTCGGTCAAGGCGGGCGACGCGGTCGAAGTGATGCTGTTCGACGGGCTGGTCTGACCGGCACAGCGCGGCCTGCGCGCAACCATTCGCTACACGCGCGTAGCAATGTGTCGTTTTTGTGCTGCACATTTGCCGCCGCCGGGCCGTGGCCGCCGGGCTTTCGGCTGCCCCGCGGCCGCCGGGCTATGCTTGGCATCGGCCAATCGCTACACTTGGCGCACGATTCAGAAACATTTGAGTATCCCCCGTCATGAATCAGGAGATTGCGTACCTCCACCCCGTCAAGACCGCCCGCGCGCTGGTGCTGGTCTACCTGTGTTTTTCCCTGCCGATCGTGTCGCTGGGCCTGTTCGTCACCTTCATCCGCTATGGTGACCTGCCGGCCATCACGGTCTTCAGCGCGATCATCCTCAATGCGCTGATCGGCTTCGGCCTGCTGTGGCTGGCCTGCAAGGCCTATAACTGGGTGGCTGCCCGTTTCGGCGGCATCGAGGTCCACGTGCGCGAGCTGTCCCCCGAAGAAGATCGCTGAACGGCGTACTGCCAGTCCTGGCCGGGCGCCACGCCGGCCGCCCTTCCACCTTCCCCCACCTGCCCTGTCGCGCCTTCAGGCCTTGCTGTTTTCCGCGTGATTGGTCTTTTCGGCCGCGCCATCCGCCGCGGTTTCCAGACCGAGGCCAAGCAGCTGCTGCGCGGCTTCGCCCGGTAGCGCTTCCACCGTGCGCAGCTTGCGCGCCATCTGCCGCGTGCGCACTTCCGCCTGCTCGATATTGCGCGCCGCGCGCTCGAGCGTATCGCGGGTCTTGGCCAGCACGTCGCCGAACTTGCCGAATTCGGTCTTGACCGCGCCCAGCACTTCCCACACCTCGCTCGAGCGCTTTTCCAGCGCCAGCGTGCGGAACCCCATCTGCAGGCTGTTCAGCAGCGCGGTCAGCGTGGTCGGCCCGGCCACGGTCACGCGATAGTCGCGCTGCAGCTGGTCGGTCAGGCCGGGACGGCGCAGCACTTCGGCATAAAGCCCTTCGGTGGGCAGGAACAGGATGGCAAAGTCCGTGGTCTGCGGCGGCGCCAGGTATTTTTCGGCGATGGTCTGGGCCTCGCGCCGCAGTGCCTGTTCCAGTTCGCGGCCGAACGCGAGCACGCCGTCCGGATCGCCGCGCTCCTGTGCGTCCACCAGGCGTTCGTACTGTTCCTTGGGAAACTTGGCGTCGACCGGCAGCCAGACCGGCGCATGGTCCACGCCCGCCGCCTTGCCGGGCAGGCGGATGGCAAACTCCACGCGCGCGCCCGAGTTGCGCACGGTCTCGACATTCTTGCCGTACTGCTCCGGCGTCAGCATCTGCTCCAGCAGCATCTCCAGCTGCACCTCGCCCCAGGTGCCGCGCGACTTCACGTTGGTCAGCACCTTCTTCAGGTCGCCCACGCCCTGCGCCAGCACCTGCATTTCCCCCAGGCCGCGATGCACCTGCTCGAGGCGGTCCGAGACCAGCCGGAACGATTCGCCCAGGCGCTGCTCCAGCGTCGCGTGCAGCTTCTCGTCGACGGTGCGGCGCATTTCCTCGAGCTTGGCGGCGTTGTTGGCCTCGATGTCCTGCAGCTTCTGCTCCAGCGTGGCGCGGACCTCGGCCAGGCGCCGCTCGTTGGCCTCGGACAGTTGCGCCAGCTGCTGCTGCAGGCCGTCGCCGAAGCGGCGCAGCGTGCCGGCCTGCTCGTCGCGCGCCTGCTGGGATTGCAGCATCAGGTGCTGGCGCACCTGCTCCAGTTGCTGGGTGTTAGTCTCGGTCAGCTTGGCCAGTTGCTGCGCGAAGGTGTCGATCTGGTTGTTCTGCAGCGTGGCGATGCCGGTCAACTGCGACGACAGCGCCTGCTGGAAGCGCAGCATCTGCTGCGCCGACTCGCCACGGCTGCCACGCGCGGCCTCGGCCACCTCGGTGCGCAATTCGCGCTCCAGCCGTTCCATGCCGCGTGCCTGCTCCAGCTGCATCGCGTCGAGCTGGCGCGCCATGCCGGCGCCGGACGACCCGGCCTGCTGGCGCAGCAATACGATGACTACCAGCACCACCGCGAGCAGCGCCGCGGCCAGGGTCAGCAACGGAATCAGGGTCATGCGGAAACCTCAGCGGCGATGCGGCATCACATCGGGGTTGATCACGGTGGGCGGATGGCCGGCCTGCGGGCCCTGGTCGAGCGCCGCGATCAGGTTGTCGGCGGCGAGCATGGCCATGGCGCGGCGGGTCTTCTCCGAGGCGCTGGCGATATGCGGCGTCAGCACGACGTTGGGCACCGTCAGCAGGTCCGGATGGACGGCCGGCTCGCCTTCGAACACGTCCAGTCCGGCGCCGAAGATGCGCTTGTCGCGCAGCGCCTGCGCCAGCGCGGCGTCGTCGACGATGCCGCCGCGCGCCAGGTTCACCAGCGTCGCGGTGGGCTTCATCAGCGCCAGCTCGGCGGCGCCGATGGCGTGGTGGCTTTGCGGGCCATAGGGCAACACCAGCAGCAAGTGGTCGGACTGGCGCAGCAGCGCTTCCTTGCTGACATAGCTGGCGTTGAGCGCGCGCTCGGTATCCGCCGGCAGCTGGCTGCGATTGTGGTACAGCACGTTCATGCCAAACCCGGCCGCACGCCGCGCCAGCGCCTGGCCGATGCGGCCCATGCCGAGGATGCCCAGCGTGCTGCCGTACAGGTCCATGCCGACCAGCATGTCGTAGCTCCAGCGCTGCCACTTGCCGGCGCGCAGGTAGTGCTCGGCCTCGGTGACGCGACGCGCGGTCGCCATCAGCAGGGCCCAGCCGAAGTCGGCGGTGGTTTCCGTCAGCACGTCCGGCGTATTGGTGGCGACGATGCCCGCGGCGGTCAGCGCCGGCAGGTCCAGGTTGTTGTAGCCGACCGCCATATTGCACACCGCGCGCAGCGCCGGCAGCCCGGCGATGACGCCGGCGTCGATGCGGTCGGCGGCATTGGCCAGCACGCCGGCCTTGCCCGCCAGCCGCGCCTTCAGCGCCGCGGCGTCGAGTACCGCGTCCTGCTGGTTGTCGTCGACTTCGAAATACTGCGCCAGGTGCGCGATGACTTCGGGATAGATGGCGCGGGTGACCAGGACGGACGGCTTCATGGCATCAGATATGGAAGAAGAGGAAGGTCATGATGACAAACAGCGGCATCAGGAAAATGCCCGAATACAGCATGTAGCCGAAGAAGCTCGGCATGCGCACGCCGCGGTTTTCGGCGATGGCCTTGACCATCAGGTTGGGCGCATTGCCAATATAGGTGTTGGCGCCCATGAACACCGCGCCGGCCGAGATCGCGGCCAGCGTCGAGGCATCGCGCGTCATCAGCGTGGCGGGATCGCCACCGGCGGTATTGAAGAACACCAGGTAGGTTGGCGCGTTGTCCAGGAAGGACGACAGCACGCCGGTCGCCCAGAAATACATGCCGTCGACCGGCTGGCCGTTGGCGTCGCTGACCGCGCGGATCACCCCCGAGAAGGCGCCGTCGGCACCGGCCTTGAGCATGGCGATGACCGGGATGATGGTCAGGAAGATGCCGGCGAACAGCTTGCCGACCTCGAGGATGGGCTCCCAGTTGAATTCATTGCCCACGCGCGCCGCCCGCGGCGTGACCAGCAGCGACACCACCGCCACCACCACCAGCAAGGCGTCGCGCACCGCGGCCTGCAGCGGCACCTCGGTGCCCATGATATCGAACGAGATGCCCGGCTTCCACAGCCCGCTCATCAGCACCAGGCTGACCACGGCCAGCAGCAGCACGAAGTTGAACTTGCCTTCGATGGCGATGCCGCCCGAATCCGGAGTGGGATCACTCGCCAGTTGCTCTTCCTTGTTGTGGTAGTAGTGCCGGTCGACGAGGTAGAACACCAGCAGCAGCGCCGCGCAGACAAAGAGCGTTTCGGGGAAGATGTTGCGCAGGGTCCAGAAGAAATCGACGCCCTTCAGGAAGCCCAGGAACAGCGGCGGGTCGCCCAGCGGCGTCAGCGAACCACCGGCGTTGGCTACCAGGAAGATAAAGAACACCACCACGTGCGCCACATGGCGGCGGTTGTCATTGGCGCGCAACAGCGGCCGGATCAGCAGCATGGCCGCGCCGGTGGTGCCCATTAAGCTGGCCAGCAACGTGCCCAGCGCCAGGATGCCGGTATTGAGCCCCGGCGTGCCGTGCAGGTTGCCGCGCACGCAGATGCCGCCGGCCACGATATAGAGCGTGGTGATCAGCGCGATGAACGGAAGGTACTCGGCCAGCAGCGCGTGCACGGTGCTGACGGCAGCGGCGTGCGCGCCGAACACGAACGCGAACGGCAGCAGGAACAGCAGCCCCCAGCCGGCGGCGATCTTGCCGTAATGGTGGTGCCAGAACTTGGGCCCCAGCAGCGGCCACAGCGCAATCGACAGCAGGATGCCGGCAAAGGGCAGCCCCCACAGCGGCGACAGCGACGCCCCGTCGAGGTCGGCGGCATGGCCTGCGGCGGGAAAGGCGGCCAGCATGGCCAGCAGTGGCAACAGCACGGTGGCACGTCGCATCAGGCAGGATCTCCTCGAAAAATGCAGCGCTCATGGGCGCGCGCGGCGCGATGGCAAGGCATCGCGGGCAAGCCTGCAAGTGTAATGCAAGCCCCTGCCCGCGCTAGCCTTGCGCCGTGCATTTTCGGATGGCGGCGCGCCGGGTTCGCGCCGCGAAGATCAGGCCGCGTCGACCAGGATCACATGCACGCGGTACGGGCCGTGCGCGCCCAGCACGATGGTCTGCTCGATATCGCCGGTGCGCGACGGCCCGCTGATGATGTTGGTGGCGCGCGGCAGCTGGCCGCGCTCGCTGCGCACCAGCGCAAACGCATCTTCCAGGCCGGCGACGATGCGCGAGCGCGGCACCACCGCGACATGGGTCTCGGGCAGCAACGCGGCCGACGCGAAGGTCGCGGGGCCGGACAGCAGCATCAGCGAGCCGGTCTCGGCAATCGAGCAGAAGCAGCCGGTGATGCCGACCAGGTCGCCATGCTCGCGATCGGCCGCGGCGTCGCGCACCGGTGGGCGGCATTCCACCGCCAGTCCGGCGGCCTGCCACGGCAACGGGCCGAATTCATCCCAGGCGACCGCGCGGCGCACCAGGGCCAGGCTGTCCAGATAGCGCACCGTGGCGGCGGGCACGTCGGCCAGGGTCGCAACGCGGTCGACGGTCGAGGCCATGCGCTGCGCCTGCGCCAGGAAAGCTTCGGCCAGGTCGGGCGCGGCGGCCGGACGCGGGCCCTGCGGATGGCGGGCCAGATAATCCGCAACGGCGCCGCGCTCGCCCGCGCTCGGCCGGGCCGGCCTGCCCTGGGCGGCACGGATGCGGGCAAAGATGCGGTCGCGGGCGTCGTTGGTTTCCATGGGGCCTGGGTGGGATGGCAATGCGCAAAGGCGCGATGCGGCGATTATAGGGGCGATAAGGCGGCGCGCTGTGCCGAGGCCTGCTACGCGGGCTGCACCGAATACACCTGGCGCAGGTAGGCCAGGTAGCCGGGATCGTCGCACATGGTCTTCTCCGGCGTATCGGACAGCTTGGCCACCGGCTGCCCGTTACAGCGCACCATCTTCAGCACGATCTGCAGCGGCGTGTAGCCGAGGTCGTTGGTCAGGTTGGTGCCGACGCCAAACGCCAGCCGGCAGCGGCCATGGAAGCGCTGGTACAGCTCGATCACGCGCGGGATGTCGAGGCTGTCGCTGAAGATCAGCGTCTTGCTGCGCGGGTCGACGCGGTTGGCGGCGTAGTGGGCCACCATGCGCTCGCCCCACAGCACCGGATCGCCGGAATCGTGGCGCACGCCGTCGAAGAGCTTGCAGAAATACAGGTCGAAGTCGCGCAGGAAGGCGTCGAAGCCATAGGTGTCCGACAGCGCGATGCCGAGGTCGCCACGGTACTCGCGCGCCCAGCGCTCCAGCGCAAACACCTGCGAATCGCGCAGCCGCGGACCCAGCGCCTGGCAGGCCTGCAGGTATTCATGCGCCATGGTGCCCAGCGGCACCATATTGTGCAGGCGCGCGAAATGGACGTTGCTGGTGCCGGCCAGTTGCGGGCCCAGCAGGCGCCGCATGGTCAGCAACACCTCTTCCTGCCAGTCGCGCGAGAAACGACGGCGCGTGCCGTAGTCGGCGATCACGCAGGCGCTCAGCGCGGGCGTCTTCAGCAGCGCCAGCTTGGTTTCCAGCCGGCGGCGGCCTTCGGCCAGGTCGGGCCGCGGCTGGGTGCGGCGGAAGTAGACTTCATTGACGATGGCCAGCACCGGCACTTCGAACAGGATGGTGTGCAGCCACGGGCCGATAATGGAAATCTCGATCTCGCCATTGCCCTGCGGGGACGGCCGCACCGAGACATATTTTTCGTTGAGGTGGAACAGTCCGAGAAAATCGACGAAATCGCTCTTGATGAAGCGCAGGCCGCGCAGGTAGGTCAGCTCATCCTCGGTGAAGCGCAGCTGGCACAGGTGCGCCACCTCGGCGCGGATCTCGTCGATATACGGGGTGAGATCGATGCCCGGGTTGCGGCACTTGAAGCGGTATTCCACTTGCGCCTGCGGGAACTGATGCAGCACCACCTGCATCATCGTGAATTTGTACAGGTCGGTGTCGAGCAGGGACTGGATGATCATAGCGGGCCAGACGGCGATGCCGGGTCAGATCGCCATGCTACCTGAAGCCGGCCCCTGCCGGCTGGCCGGGTGCTGCCACGCAGCATGCCGGCGAACAGACAAAGCCGCCGGCCGGCCACCATGCGTTAAATCAAAAGTACATAAAGAAATAAGAAAACTATCTGATCCAGCTATATAGAGCCGCTATCCTTGCCAGAAGGCTCGGCTACAATACCGGTTTCCGAAAGGCCTCGGCCGGCGCTCGCCCCGCCCATGCTGCCCTGCGGCACTAGGGCACCCCCCATGTGATGGATGCGGCGGGTCCCGCCGGCAAGAAGCGGCCCTACAGTTTCCCATTAAAAGCCGACCCGTTTTCCTGGAACCGAAATGACTCACGTTGTCACCGAATCCTGCATCCGTTGCCGCTACACAGACTGCGTTGACGTGTGTCCGGTCGATTGTTTCCGCGAGGGCCCCAACTTCCTGGCGATCGACCCGGATGAGTGCATCGACTGCGCCGTGTGCGTGGCCGAGTGCCCGGTGAACGCCATTTACGCCGAGGAAGACGTGCCGGGCGACCAGCAGCAGTTCATTGAGCTGAACGCCGAACTGGCGCGCGCGTGGCCTTCCATCACCAAGACCAAGGCCCCGCTGGCCGAGGCCGAGGAATGGAAGGACGCCACCGACAAGCTGCAGTACCTGGAGCGCTGAGCGCACCGGGCAGCAAAGAAAGCCGTCCCCACGCGCTTTCCGCAATGCCGGGCACCCGCGTGCCCAACCAACGTATCAGGACGAATATGGACTTGAGCATTCCAAATCCCGTTGCCGACACGACCAAGCAGGTCGAGGGCGGCAGCCCCGCAGGCGGCCAGCCGCTGGAAATCGACGCGCTGATCGTCGGTGCCGGTCCGGTCGGTCTGTTCCAGGTATTCGAACTGGGCCTGCTCGAGATCAAGGCCCACGTCATCGATTCCCTGAAGGTCGTTGGCGGCCAGTGCGTGGAGCTGTATCCGGACAAGCCCATCTACGACATCCCGGCCGTGCCCAGCTGCACCGGCCAGGAACTGACCGACAACCTGCTCAAGCAGATCGAGCCGTTCGAGCCCACCTTCCACCTGGGCCAGGAAGTGTCAGTGGTCGAGCGCCGTGACGACGGCCGCTTCTTCGTCGAGACCTCGCTCGGCACGCGCTTCATCACCAAGACCATCTTCATCGCCGCCGGCGTGGGCTCGTTCCAGCCGCGCACGCTCAAGGTCGACGGCATCGACAAGTTCGACGGCAAGCAGCTGTTCTACCGCGTCAAGGATCCGAGCCGCTTCCACGGCCGCAACCTGGTGATCGTCGGCGGCGGCGACTCGGCGCTGGACTGGACCCTGGACCTGGTCGGCAAGGCCGAGTCGGTGGTGATGATCCACCGCCGCGACGGCTTCCGCGCCGCGCCCGCGTCGGTCGCCAAGATGAAGGAACTGTGCGAGCAGATGGAAATGCAGTTCCTGGTCGGCCAGATCAGCGGCTATGAAGAGAAGGACGGCGTGCTCACCGAGATCAAGGTGTCGGGCGCCGACGGCGTGACCCGCCGCCTGCCGCTCGACGACCTGCTGGTGTTCTTCGGGCTGTCGCCCAAGCTGGGCCCGATCGCCGAATGGGGCCTGGACCTGGAGCGCAAGCAGATCAAGGTGGACACGGAAAAATTCCAGACCAATATCCCCGGCATCTTCGCGGTCGGCGATATCAACACCTATCCTGGCAAGAAGAAGCTGATCCTGTCTGGCTTCCACGAGGCCGCGCTGGCCGCGTTCGGTGCAGCGCCGTATATCTTCCCCGAGAAGAAGATCCACATGCAGTACACCACCACCTCGCCGAAGCTGCACAAGGTGCTGGGCGTGGAATCGCCGGTGTTCGACTGACCTCCCCGCAGGTCCGCAGAAAAAACCGCCGCGAGGCGGTTTTTTCTGGCACAAAGCCGGAACCGTCGCTATAATGCGGCCTCGCTGTTCCGCGCCCATGGTTCCGAAGCCGGCATCCGGCCCTCTGGATCGCACGCCAGACAGCAAGCCAGCCTTCCCTGCACCCCGCGACGAGAACTAAATGTCCAAAGGGTGTTGACGAAGAAAAGAGAAACTGGCTATAATTTCTTTCTCAGCTGTTCCCCGATAGCTCAGTCGGTAGAGCGACGGACTGTTAATCCGCAGGTCCCTGGTTCGAGCCCAGGTCGGGGAGCCAACCGATACGGAAGCCCGGTGCAAACGCACCGGGCTTTTTCGTTTTGCCGCTTTGCTGTTTTCCGCTTGCGCGTGGGTTCGCTTGTCAGTCCGACGCGGAACGCCACGGCGCATCCGGCCGCAACGCCCCCCCCCTTCCCCGCTCTCGCTACCCTTGCAACGACGGTGCCGCGGCCTCCAGCGCCGCGACGATGCCCTGCGTATTGAGTTCCACCCGGTGCAGCGGCCCCGCCACCGACAGGCCATAGGTTGCGCCGCCGATTGTCACAGGCACGGCGATGGCGCCGAGGTCGGGAAACGACTCGCCGAAATTCGGATACCAGCCCTGCTTCTGCCAGCCTTGCATCGCCGCCTCCAGCGCCTGCGCCGAGCCGATGGTGCGCGGCGTGCGCGTGGCAAAGGACACCCCCGACAACAGCTCGGCGCGTGCGCCGGCCGTCAGCGTGCCGAGGATGGCGCGCCCGATCGAATTGACATGCGCGTCGCGCAACTCGCCCGGCGCGGCGATATAGCGTACCGGGTTAGGGGATTCGCGCACTTCCAGATACAGCACGCGGCCGTCGTCCTGCAGCTTGCCGAACACCACGGTCTCGCCGGTGGTGTCGCGCAGCGACTCCAGCACCGGCTGCACGCGCTCCAGCAGCGGGTCGTTGCGGGTGATGCGCTGCGCGATCTCGAGCAGCCGGCGCGTCGGGTAGTAGCCCTGGCGGCGCCCGGTTTCGTAGAGATAGCCCAGCGAAGCCAGAGTGCGGATCAGCCCCAGGCAGCTCGACATCGGCGCGCACAGCAGCTTGGCCAGCTCGGTCAGCGTCAGCGAGCGCCCTTCGCGCGCATAGATTTCCATGATCTCGATCACGCGCAGCGCCGTCTTGACGCTGCCGTAACCGGACTTCTCCGCCGCTTCGTTTGCTGCCATCGTTTGGCTTCCTCGACTTCAATATCCGTGGGCCGGATTGTACGCGGCGGCGGCGCGGGTCAGTCCTCCTGACGCGTGGCGTGCGGCAGGACCTGCGGCCAGCTGCGGATATTGCCGGGCGTGCGCGAGAAGCGCGTGGGTATGCCCACCCCGCGCAAGCGCCCTTCGCTCGGATGCTCGTACTCGAACATCATGCCGGTGGCGCGCAGGTGCGGGTCGTCGGCAAGGCTGTCGAAGTGCGGCACCTCGCTGTGCGGGATGTCGGCATCGCGCAGCAGCGCCAGCCATGCGGCGGTGGTGCGCTGCGCGACGATCTCGGCCAGCGTGGCATAGAGCGCGTCGATATTGGCGCTGCGCGCGGCCGGCGTGGCATAGCGCGGATCGCTCGCCAGCGGTGCGTGGCCGGAGACATCGAAGAAGCGCTGCCATTGCGCGCTGGTGTACGGCAGCAGCGCGATATGCCCGTCGCGGGTGCGATACGGCTTGCGGTGCAGCGACATCACGCGGGGATAGCCGGCCGGCCCGAGCGGCGGCACGAAGGTCTGCCCGGCCAATTGCTCGGTCGCCAGGAATGACACCAGCGTCTCGAACATCGGCACCTCGATGGCCTGGCCCCGGCCGGAACGCTCGCGCTCGTACAGCGCCATCGGAATCGCATAGGCCACGGTCAGCCCGGCGACCTTGTCGGCGAGGATGGTGTTGACGTACTGCGGCCCTTCGTTCGAGTTGGCGCCCTGGAACTGCGCCATGCCGCTGCGCGCCTGGATGATGTCGTCGAAGGCCGGCGCGCCCGCGTACGGCCCCGACTCCGAATAGCCATAGGCGCCGCAGTAAATCAGCCGCGGATGGTCGGCGCACAGCGAGGCATAGTCGAGCCCGAGCTTGCGCAGCGACTGCGGTCGCACGTTCGAGACAAAGACGTCGGCGCCGGCGATCAGCGCCTTCAGCGCCGCCAGGTCGGCGGGCTGCTTCACGTCCAGCACCACGAACTGCTTGTTGCGGTTCAGGTTGAGGAAGCTGGCGCCCATGGCGGCGTGCCGCGCCGGCTCGGCGTGGCGGAACACGTCGCCGGCGGGCGGCTCGACCTTGATCACTTCGGCGCCCATGTCGCCGAGGATCTGCGTGGCATACGGCCCCATCGCCACCGAGGTCATGTCGATCACGCGGATCCCGGCCAGCGGCCCGGTCGGCGCACTGCCCTGCAATGGCTTGTCTGGCATCGCCCGCTCCCGCTCAGTACGACTTGGGCAAGCCCAGCACGCGCTCGGCGATAAAGCACAGGATCAGCTGCGGGCTGACCGGCGCGATGCGCGGGATATACGATTCGCGCAGCAGCCGCTCGACCCGGTACTCGCGCGAATAGCCCATGCCGCCCAGCGTCAGGATCGCGGTCTGGCAGGCATTGTGGCCGGCCTCGGCGGCGAGGTACTTGGCGGCATTGGCCTCGGCCCCGCACGACTGGCCCGCGTCGTAGCGCGCCGCGGCCTTGAGCATCATCAGGTTGGCCGACTCTAGCTGCATCCAGGCCTGCGCCAGCGGATGCTGCACGCCCTGGTTCATGCCGATCGGGCGGCCGAACACCACGCGTTCCCGGGCGTACTGGGTGGCGATGGCCAGCGCCGCGCGTCCCAGCCCGATGGCCTCGGCCGCGATCAGGATGCGCTCGGGGTTGAGCCCGTGCAGGATGTACTCGAAGCCCTTGCCCTCTTCGCCGATGCGGTCTTCGTCGGGGATGAACAGGTCGTCGATGAACAGCATGTTGGTGTCGACGGCGGCGCGACCCATCTTGTCGATCTCGCGGATCTCGATCTTGCTGCGGTCGACCCGGGTATAGAACAGCGACAGCCCCTCGGTCGACTTCTTCACCGACTCCAGCGGTGTGGTGCGCGCCAGCAGCAGCATGCGGTCGGCCACCTGCGCGGTCGAGATCCAGATCTTGCGCCCGCTCACCGAATAGCCGCCCGGCACCTTGCGCGCAAAGGTCTTGAGCTTGGTGGTGTCGAGCCCGGCGTCGGGCTCGGTCACGCCGAAGCAGGCCTTCTCCTGCCCGGCGATCAGCGGCGGCAGGAAGCGGCCCTTCTGCGCGTCGGTGCCGAACACCACCACCGGGTTCAGGCCGAACACGTTCATGTGCACCGCCGACGCGCCGGTCATGCCCGCGCCCGACTGCGAGATGGTCTGCATCACCAGCGCCGCTTCCAGGATGCCCAGCCCCGCGCCGCCGAAGGCCTCGGGCATGGCCACGCCGAGCCAGCCGCCTTCGCACAGCGTCTTGTAGAACTCGTGCGGATAGGTGCCGGACTTGTCGAGGCGGTCCCAGTATTCCATGTCGAATTGCGCGCAGACCTGCTGCACCGCCTCCACGATGGAGGCCTGTTCTTCGGAGAGATCGAAATTCATCGCGTTACCTGCTTGATATCGTTGCCTGGTTCGATGCCGCTTTGCCGCTTATTCCGGCTGGATGCCTGCGTCCTTCACCAGCCGCGCCCACTTCTGCAACTCGGACACGACAAACTGGTTCAGCTCCGCCGGCGTGCTGCCGAACGGCTCGAACCCCAGCGCGTGGAACTGCGCGGCGTGCTGCTTGCTGGTGGCGATCGCCACCAGCTCGCGGTTCAGGCGCTCGACCACCGGGGCCGGCACCCCGGCCGGCGCGAATACGCCGTTCCACGAGGTCACGTCGAAGCCCTTCAGCTCCGGCACGCTCGCCAGCGGCGGCAGGTCCGGCAGCAGCGCGCTGCGCTGAGCGGTGGTCACCGCCAGCGCGCGCAGCTTGCCGGCGCGCACGTTGGCGATGCCGGCGGCGAAGTCGACGAACATCGCCTGCACCTGGCCGCCCATCACGTCGGTCATCGCCGGCGGCGTGCTCTTGTACGGCACGTGCAGCATCTTCAGCCCCGCCATCTTCGACAGCGTCGCGCTCGAAACGATGCCGGTGCTGTTGCCGCTGGCATAGGTCAGGCCCGGATGCGCCTTGGCGTAGTCGATGAACTCGCGCAGCGTCTTGACCGGCAGCGCCGGGTTGACCACCAGCATGAACGGCAGGTTGCCCATGCGCGAGATCGGCGTGAAGTCCTTGACCGGGTCATAGCGCAACTGCTTCATCAGCGACGGATTGGCCGAATGCGTGGTGTTGGTGGTCATGAACAGCGTGTAGCCGTCAGCGGGCGCCTTGGCCACGAACTCGGCGGCGATGGTGCCGTTGGCGCCGGGCTTGTTGTCCACCACCACCGGCTGCTGCAGCGACTCGCCCAGGTACTTCGCGGTCAGGCGCGCCACCGCATCGGTGCCGCTGCCGGCGGCAAACGGCACCACCAGGCGCAGTGGCTTGGCGGGGAATTCATCGGCGGCCAGCGCCGGGGTGGCCGCCAGCGCCGCGCCGCATGCCAGCGCCAGGCCGGCGCAAACGTTCTTGATGGACTTCACGGTACTTGTCTCCTGTGGTTTTATGTCCTGCCCGTGACCGGCCGCCCTCAGGCGGGCCGTATCACGCGGTCAGGGGATTCCTCGTAAGGCGGGGAATAGATCACCAGAATCTTCGCGGGCTCGTCGCTGACCACCGTGAAGACGTGCATCTGGTCCGGCGGGAAGAAGCAGCAATCGCCCGGACCCAGCTCCCGACGCTGGCCGCCGACCTCGGCCACGGCGCGCCCTTCCAGCACATAGCAGACCTGCTCGATGCCCGGGTGCGCGTGCGGAAGCGCGCCCTTGCCCTTCTCGATGGTGCCGTGGATCACTTCCAGGTGGCGCGAGCCGACCGTCGCGGGCGCAATCAGCCGGCGATTGAGCGTGCCGACATGGTTGGCGGGGTGGTAACCCTCGACCTCGGCGGTCGAGATGAAATACACGGGTTGGTCCGGCATGCGGGTCTCCTGCCTGAATTCATATTGATGAATATTAGTTTATACCCATGAATTTGCCCGTCAACCGATTTCGACGCGTGTGCGGGTTTACCGGGAGCGGCCGGCAGGCACGAGCGCCGGCCTCACGTGCCGCGTGATCGCTTGGAAAAAATGCAGGAAAGGAGGATATGAACGCCTGGCGGCTTAGCCGGCGAAACGGTAGCCGACGCCGACCTCGGTCAGCAGCCACGCCGGCTGGGCCGGATCTGCCTCCAGCTTGTGGCGCAGGTGGCCCATGTAGACCCGCAGGTAGTGGCTGCTGTCGGCATGAGACGGTCCCCACACTTCGCGCAGCAGCTCGCGGTGCGTCATGACCTTGCCGCGGTGCGCCAGCAGCACCGCCAGCAGGCGGTATTCGATCGGGGTCAGGTGCACCGCCTCGCCCGCGCGCGTGACCTGCCGGCTGGCGAGGTCGACGGCGACCTCGCCGAACGCCACCTGCGCGCGCCCCTGCGCGCCGGCGCGCGCATGCCGCCGCAACAGCACACGCAGCCGCGCCACCAGCTCGCCCACGCCGAAGGGCTTGGTCAGGTAGTCGTCGGCGCCAGCGTCGAGCGCGCGGATCTTCTCGGTCTCGTCGGTGCGCGCCGACAGCACCAGCACCGGCACTTCGGTCCAGGTGCGCAGCTCGCCGATCATCGAGACGCCGTCGCCGTCGGGCAGGCCCAGGTCCAGGATCACCAGGTCGGGCTGGCGCGTGCCGGCCTCGATCAGGCCGCGCTGCAGCGTATCGGCCTCATGCACGGTGCAGCCCTCGTCCTGCAGCGTCGCGCGCACGAAGCGGCGGATGTGAGGCTCGTCTTCCACCAGCAGCACCGTGGGCGAAAACTCGAATGGCATGACGCGTAGCTTCCTTGAAAAGATGGCGGAGTCAGGCCGGCAAGCCGGCCGCTTCGGGCTCCAGCACGGGCGGGGTGCCGCGCGGCAGCGTAACCACGAAGCGCGCGCCGGTCCCACCGCGCGCCCCGGCCTGCGCCGGACGCACCGGCTCGACCCGGATGCTGCCGCCGTGCGCCTGCACGATCGCCTCGCACACGGCCAGCCCGAGGCCGACGCCGCTGGTGGCCGATTCGCGCTCGCCGCGGGTGAATTTCTCGAACACCTGGCGCGCCATCGCGGCCGGCACGCCGGGGCCGTCGTCCTCGACGATCAGGTGCACCGAGGCTTCGGTCAGCTCGCCGCGCAACCGGATCTCGGTGCCCGGCGCGGTGTACTTGGCGGCGTTCTCGAGCAGGTTGCACAGCACGCGTTCGATCAGCACGCCGTCGCACTCCACGAGCGGCAACGCCGACAGGTCGGCGACCGCCACGCGGTGCCGCGCCAGTGCGTCGCGCAGCGACGCCAGCGCCGCCCCGGCCAGCTCTTCGAAGGACTGCCAGGTCTTGCGCAGCGCCACGTTGTGGCTTTGCAACCGTGCCATGTCGAGCAGGTTGGCCACCATCGCATGCATGCGCCGCGCCTGGTCGCGCATGGCGCCGACGGTTTCGGCCACGCCCGGCGCCAGCGGCGGCGTGCCGCGCTGCAGGGTCTCGGCCATGCCGATCAGGCTGGTCAGCGGCGTGCGCAGGTCGTGCGACACCGCGGCCAGCAGCGAGCTGCGCAGGCGCTCGGACTCCATCGTCAGCAAGGCCTGCTGCGCGACCTCGACGTAATGCAGCCGCTCCAGCGCGATCGCGATCAGCGTGGCGAAGGCATCGGCCTGGCGCCGCAGCGCCGGCTGCGCAAAGGCATGCCACGCGCGCGGCTCGACCGCGAGCACGCCGCGCACCTGCATCGGCGCTTTCAGCGGCAGGTACAGCACGGTGCCGGCCGGCAGCGTGTCGGTGCCGGTGCCGGCCGGCTGGCCATGGTCGAACACCCATTGCGCCAGCACATGGTCGATGGCGTCGCTTTGCGCCGCGACGCCGGCTTGCGCATCGCCCTCTGCATCGGTAGCGGCAGGCAGCAGCCGCCCTTGCGGGCCGGCCAGGAAGAATGCCGCCCGCGCGTCGAACGCCGCCCGCAGGAAGCGGCTGCCGATGGCGACGATCTGGGCATCGGTCAGCGCCGCCGACAGTTCGCGCGCCAGCTCGTACAGCGTGCGCGCATCGGTCTCGCGCTGGACCGACACACGCGCCTGCTCGCGCAGCCCGGCGGTGAGCTGGCCGATCACCAGCCCCACCGCCAGCATCACCAGGAAGGTCACCAGGTACTGCACGTCGCTGACCGCGAACGACAGCCGCGGCGGCACGAAGAAAAAGTCGAACGCCCCCACCGCCACCAGCGCGGCGAAAGCGCCGGCGGTGCGCCCGTGGCGCAGCGCCACGCCCGCCACCGCCAGCAGGAACAGCATGGCGATATTGACCAGGTCGAACCATGGCCGCGCCAGCGCCGACAGCGCGGTGGCGCCGGCGCACCAGGCCAGCGCCCACAGCAGGCCGGGCCACTGCGCCGGACCGGCCTCGTCACCTTGCGCCTCGATGCCACGCGCGCCGCGGGGGGCGTCGGGCACGTCATGCCGGACGCCGTCGGCAGCGACGCGGATCACGTCGACCTCCGGGCACGCGGCCGCCAGCGCATCGGCAAAGCTGCTGCGCCCGAACAGCCAGGCGCGCGCGCCCAGCCACGGCGCCAGCAGCTGCGCCAGCCACCCGTGCAGGCGGCCCGGCAGCGAACCGCCGCGGTCACGCCAGCGCGCCGGGGTGCGGCCGATCAATACCTTGGTCAGGTTGTGCCGCCGCACGTAGCCCGCCACCGCCGCCACCATGTCGCTGCCGGCCAGGGTCTCGGTGCGCGCGCCGAGCGATTCGGCCAGCCGCATCGCCTCGTCGAGCTGCGCGCGCAGCGCGTCCGGCACCGGCGCCAGCCGCGGCACCGACACCGTCACCACATGGCAATCGCAATCCAGCTGCGCCGCCAGCCGGCGCGCGCTGCGCACCACCTGCGCGGCATCGCTGCCGTGGCCGATGCAGGCCAGCACCGCTTCGCGGGTGCGCCACACCGGCTCGATCGACGCTTGCTGGCGGTAAGCGCGCACATCGTCGTCGACGCGCTCGGCGGTGCGCCGCAGCGCCAGCTCGCGCAACGCGATCAGGTTGCCCTTGCGGAAGAAGTGCTGCACCGCGTGGCGGGCCTGTTCGGGCACGTACACCCGGCCCTCGCGCAGCCGGCGCAGCAGCTCGTCGACTGGCAGGTCGACCAGCACCACTTCGTCGGCTTCGTCGAAGACCGCGTCGGGCACGGTCTCGCGCACGCGGATGCCGGTGATGCCGGCCACCGCCTGGTTCAGGCTGTCGAGGTGCTGGACGTTGACGGTGGTCCAGACCTCGATGCCGGCCGAGCGCAGCTCGGCGATGTCCTGCCAGCGCTTGGGATGGCGGCTGCCGGGCGCGTTGCTGTGGGCCAGTTCGTCCACCAGCACCAGCGCCGGCCGGCGCGCCAGCGCCGCGTCGAGATCGAATTCCCGCAGCGCGCGGCCGCGGTGGTCGAGCACGCGCCGCGGCAGCTGCTCGAGGCCTTCGGCCAGCGCCTCGGTCTCGGCGCGGCCATGGCTTTCGACCACGCCCACCACGACATCGCCGCCCCGCTCGTGCAGCGCGCGTGCCGCCGCCAGCATGGCAAAGGTCTTGCCGACGCCGGCCGAGGCGCCGAAGTAGATGCGCAGGCGTCCACGCGCGGCGCGCTCGCCATCGGCCTGCAGGCGTTGCAGCAGGTGGTCGGGATCGGGTCGGAGGCGGTCGGCTGGGCGCGCAGGCATGGTGGGCGTGCTCACGTTGCGGCAGCGTGAGCGCTGCCAGATTGTGCCATGCAGGCCGGCACCTGGCGCGCCGCCTGACCCGCCGCCTGACCCGCCACCTCAGCGCGCCGGCAGCGCATCCAGCGCCAGGTTCAGCCTCAGCACGTTGACGCCGGCCTCGCCCAGCACCGGCAACAGCGGCTGGTCGGTATGCGCGGCGATCAGCGCGCGCACCTGCGCGAGCGGCAGGCCCCGCGCCCGGGCCACGCGCGCGGCCTGGTATTCGGCTGCGGCCACGCTGATATGCGGATCCAGGCCGCTGCCGGAGGCAGTGACCAGGTCCACCGGCACCGGCGCGAGGTTGCCGGGTTCGGCCGCGCGCAGCGCGTCGATGCGCGCGCGTGCCGCGTCGGCCAGCGCCGGGTTCGAGGGTCCCAGGTTGGAGCCGCCGGAAGCCGCGCCGTTATAAGGCATCGGCGCGGTCGCCGAGAGCCGGCCCCAGAAGTCGCCGGGCGCGGAGAACGGCTGGCCGATCAGCTCGGATCCCAGCACCTTGCCGTCGCGCACGATCAGCGAGCCGGCCGCCTGGTGCGGAAAGGCCGCGCCGGCAATCATCGTGATCGCCGCGGGGTACAGCAGGCCGGTCAGCAGCGACAGCGCCAGCAGGATGACCAGCGCCGGGCGCACCAGGCCGCCCTGCTCTTTGGTTTGCGCATTGCGCGCCGAAGCGGGAGTGATGGAAAGGGACATGGCAGTTCCGAAAGTGGTTTGTGTCGATCAGGCCCAGCCCATCGCGGCCAGTCCCATGTCGATCAGCTTGATGCCGGCGAACGGCACCGCGATGCCGCCCAGTCCGTACACCAGCAGGTTGCGGCGCAGCAGCGCGGCGGCGCCGAGGGCGCGGTAGCGCACGCCACGCAGCGCCAGCGGGATCAGCACCACGATGATCAGCGCGTTGAAGATCACCGCCGACAGGATCGCCGACGCCGGCGTCGCCAGGCCCATCACGTTGAGCAGGCCGAGCTGCGGATAGGTGGTGGCAAAGGCCGCGGGGATGATCGCGAAATACTTGGCCAGGTCGTTGGCCACGCTGAAGGTGGTCAGCGCGCCGCGGGTCATCAGCATCTGCTTGCCGATGCCGACGATCTCGATCAGCTTGGTCGGGTTGCTGTCGAGGTCGACCATGTTGCCGGCCTCGCGCGCGGCCTGCGTGCCGCTGTTCATGGCGACCGCGACGTCGGCCTGCGCCAGCGCCGGGGCGTCGTTGGTGCCGTCGCCGGTCATCGCCACCAGCCGCCCTTCGGCCTGGTACTGGCGGATCAGCGCCAGCTTGGCTTCGGGCGTGGCCTCGGCGAGGAAATCGTCGACGCCCGCCTCGGCGGCGATGGCGGCGGCGGTCAGCCGGTTGTCGCCGGTGATCATCACGGTGCGGATGCCCATGCGGCGCAGTTCGCCGAAGCGCTCGCGGATGCCGCGCTTGACCGTGTCCTTCAGCTCCACCACGCCCAGCACGCGCACCTCGGCCCGGGCCAGCTCGGCCACCACCAGCGGCGTGCTGCCGGCCCGCGCCACGTCCTCGACCGCGTGCGTGACCACGTCCGGGAATTTGCCCGCATGCTGGGCCACGTAGCGGCGCACGGCATCGGCCGCGCCCTTGCGCACGCTGCGCCGCGACGCACCCTCGTCGAGGTCGACGCCGCTCATGCGCGTCTGCGCGCTGAACGGCACGAACACCTGCCGCGCCGCGCCCAAGCCGGGCGCCTCGGCGCCGGCGTGCTGGCGCGCCAGCGCCACGATGCTGCGGCCCTCCGGGGTTTCATCGGCGAGCGACGACAGCCACGCGGCGGCCGCCAGCTGGCGTTCGCTCACCCCCGGTGCCGGCAGCATCCGCGCGGCCTGGCGGTTGCCCAGCGTGATCGTGCCGGTCTTGTCGAGCAGCAGCACGTCGACGTCGCCGGCGGCTTCCACCGCGCGGCCCGAGGTGGCGATCACGTTGGCCGCCATCATGCGGCTCATGCCGGCCACGCCGATCGCCGACAGCAGCCCGCCGATGGTGGTCGGGATCAGGCATACCAGCAGCGCCACCAGCACGGTCACGGTGACCGGCAGCCCCGCGCCCGTCGCCAGCACGCCGTAGGCGGAGAATGGCAGCAGCGTGGCCGTGGCCAGCAGCAGCACCATGGACAGCCCGACCAGCAGGATGGTCAGCGCCAGCTCGTTGGGCGTCTTCTGGCGCCGCGCCCCTTCGACCATCGAGATCATCCGGTCGATAAAGCTCTCGCCGGGATTGGTGGTGATGCGCACCACGATCCGGTCGGACAGCACGCGGGTGCCGCCGGTGACGGACGAGAAATCGCCGCCGGACTCGCGGATCACCGGAGCCGACTCGCCCGTGATGGCGCTTTCGTCGACCGAGGCCACGCCTTCGATGACCTCGCCGTCGCCGGGGATCATGTCGCCGGCCTCGGCCAGCACCACGTCGCCGCGGCGCAGCGTGGTGGCCGGGCGCAACTGGATGGCGCCGTCGCGGCGGCCGTCGGCCAGCACGCGCGCTGTCGCGGTACGCTTCAGCCCGCGCAGCGATGCGGCCTGCTGGCGGCTGCGCCCTTCGGCGAGCGCCTCGGCAAAGTTGGCAAACAGCACGGTGACCCACAGCCAGAGCGTGACCGCGACGATAAAGCCGGCGCTTTCGGTGGCATGCGGCAGCGGCGACACCATCGCGCGCACGGCCAGCAGCGTGGTCAGGATGGCGCCGGCATAGACCACGAACATCACCGGGTTGCGCAGCTGCGCGCGCGGCGACAGCTTGCGCAGCGCCGCGAGCAGCGCCGGGCGCACCAGTTCGGGCGACAGCAGCCGGCGCTGCGCGCGCGCGGGATCGTGGGCGAGCTCATGGTGGCGCTCACGGGCAAGGTCAGGGACGGCGCCGCCGTCGGCGCGCTCCGGGGCGGCCTCGGGCCGCGTGTTCAGGGTATCGGGTTGCATCATGGAGCCAGGTTCGCGATTGGCGATTCGTCAGGACAGGCGATCAGCGCGCGGCGCCGGCCAGCATGCCCTGCAGGTGTTCGGCAACGGGGCCCAGCGCCAGCGCCGGGACATAGGTCAGCGCGCCCACCATCAGCACGGACCCCGCCAACAGCACCACGAACAGCGCGCCGTGCGTCGGCATGGTGCCGCCGGTGGCCGGCAGCTTCGGCTTGGCCGCCAGCGAGCCCGCCAGCGCCAGCACCGGGACCACGATCCAGAAGCGGCCGAACCACATCGCCGCGGCCAGCAGCGTGTTGTAGAACGGGGTGTTGGCCGACAGGCCCGCGAACGCGCTGCCGTTGTTGTTGGCCGCCGACGACAGCGCGTAGAGGATCTCGGAAAAACCGTGCGTGCCGGGGTTGAGCACGCCCGCGCGGCCCGCGCCCGCCATCACCGCCACCGCCGTGCCCAGCAGCACCAGCAGCGGCGTCACCAGGATCACGATCACGGTCATCTTCATCTCGAAGGCCTCGATCTTCTTGCCGAGGTATTCCGGGGTGCGGCCGATCATCAGGCCGGCGATGAACACCGCCAGCACCGCGTAGACCAGCATGCCGTACAGGCCGGAGCCAACCCCGCCGAACACCACCTCGCCCAGCTGCATCAGCAGCATCGGCACCATGCCGCCCAACGCGGTGAAGGAATCGTGCATGGCATTGACCGCGCCGCACGACGCCGCCGTGGTGATCGCCGCGAACAGCGCGGAGGCGGCCCCGCCGAAGCGCGTTTCCTTGCCTTCCATATTGCCGCCCGCCTGCAGCGCGGCGCCCGCGTGATCCAGCGGCAGCGCGGACAATACCGGGCCGGCATGCTGCTCGGCCAGCGCGGCCAGGCCGGCCATGGCCACGAACAGCAGGGTCATCGCCGCCAGCACCGCCACGCCCTGGCGGCGGTCCTGCACCATCTCGCCGAAGCTGAAGCACAGCGCGGCGGGGACCAGGAAGATCGCCAGCATTTCGATCAGGTTGGACAGCGCGGTCGGGTTCTCGTACGGATGCGCGGAGTTGGCGTTGAAGAAGCCGCCGCCGTTGGTGCCCAGCATCTTGATCGCCTCCTGCGAGGCCACCGGCCCCATCGGCAGCGTCTGCGTGCGCGCCGTGGCCGCACGGGTCAGCGCCTGGCCCTGGGCATCGGCGACCGGATTGCCGGCGGCGTCGATGACCGGCTGGCTGTAGGCCATCGGACGCAGCAGCGCTGCGTCGCGGTAGCCGCTGAAGTTCTGGATCACGCCCTGGCTGGCCAGCGCCAGCGCAATCGCCGAAGCCAGCGGCACCAGCACGTACAGCGTGATGCGCGTCAGGTCGACCCAGAAGTTGCCGATGCCGTCCGCGCGCTGGCGCGCAAACCCGCGCATCAGCGCGAACACCACCGCGATGCCGGTGGCCGCGGAGACAAAGTTCTGCACCGTCAGCGCCAGCATCTGCGTCAGGTAGCTCATGGTCGATTCGCCGCCATAGCCCTGCCAGTTGGTATTGGTGACAAAGCTGACGGCGGTGTTGAAGGCCGAGTCCGGCGATATCGCGCCGAAGCCCTGCGGGTTCAGCGGCAGCCAGCCCTGCAGGCGCTGCAGCGCGTAGACCGCGACCGCGCCGAGCAGGTTGAAGGCGAGCACGGCCAGCGCATAGCGCCGCCAGCCCATCTGCGCGCCAGGCTGCACGCCGGCGAGCCGGTACAGCGCGCGCTCGAGCGGCCGGCCCCAGCCGGTCAGGCGGTAGCCGTCGTCTTCGACCGCGCGGCGCAGATGGCGGCCCAGCCACGGCGCCAGCGCCAGCAGGATGGCCAGGTACAGGGCCAGCAGGCCCGGGAAATCGGTCGGCATCAGAACTTCTCCGGACGGCACAGCGCAATCAGCAGGTAGAGGAAGATGGCCAAGGCAAGCACGCCGGCCAGCAGTTCGGTCCAGTCCATCAGCGCTCTCCCACGGTGGTGGCGTGCGGCTGAGGCTGGTCCGCGGCAGCTGCAGGCCGCACCGGGCCGCTCAGCCATGCGCACAGCGCGACCAGGGCGGCGCTGGCGGCGCCGAAGGCAATCAGAATGAGCAGGAACATCGCATCCATGACGGGCAGAATCGTGAGTGGCAGACGTCACCCAGATTAGGGATGCGCGGATAAAAACGGGGTAGAAAGGCCCGCCGCGGCCATAAAAACGGTATAAAGACGGCTCGCGGTCCGGCGCGTAGCCGCGGTGCGCTCGAAGTAGCCCGGAATTCACTTTCAGGCCCGGCCACCACGCCTACGTTGCACTGCATTCTTGACAGCGCCGTCGTATACATGCCATAGTTACGGGCGTATAGCATTCATGGAAACCGGTACTGTCAGGCTCCAGTTATATTCGGACCTGGCGCTATCACCCCTGACACTGGTTGCACGGACTGAAACGTCCACATCTTTCAGGTTCGCGGGGGCGCACCAGGGCATCGGCCCGGCGTGCAATACCAGTCGCTCCGGCGACCGCAGTTTCCCCCCGTGTGAACCAGCCGCCCCGGCGGCAATCCCCTAAAGGACTGAATTGACTAAGATCGTCTTGAAACCCGGTGAGCCCGTTGAAGTTGCAATGCGGCGTTTCCGTCGTGCCATTCTGCAGACTGGCCTGATCGTTGAACTCAAGAGCCGTACCGCTTACGAGAAGCCGACGACCGAGCGCAAGCGCAAGAAGAAGGCCGCCGAAGCACGCCTGCGCAAGCGCCTGCGCATGCAGATGCTGCCGAAGAAGATGTACTGATTCCGGTAGCTTCGCTGCCCGGCTTCGCCGGGCAAGAAAAACCGCCAGTTCGCTGGCGGTTTTTTTATATCCGCGCCTGCTGCAACGCGCCAACCGAGGCTGGCGTGGATGACCGGCATAATGGCGGATATCGCGCCTTGCGGCGCCACACCGGACCCTGCCTTGACTGCCATCCTCGAGTTGCGCAAGGTGCGCAAGCAATACGGCGACACGGTCGTGGTCGACGACCTCGATCTCCAGGTTTTCCGCGGCCAGTGCTTCGGCCTGCTGGGCCCTAACGGCGCCGGCAAGACCACCACGCTGCGGTTGCTGCTGGGCCTGACCACGCCGCTGGCGGGCACGCTGACGCTGTGCGGCGAGCCCATCCCGCAGCGCGCCCCGCAGGCGCGCATGCGCGTGGGCGTGGTGCCGCAGTTCGACAATCTCGACCCCGACTTCTCGGTGATCGAGAACCTGCGCATCTTTGGCCGCTACTTCGGGCTGTCGTCGGCCGAGATAGAGCGGCGCGTGCCCCGGCTGCTGGAGTTCGCGCGGCTGGAAAACCGCGCCGACGCGCAGGTGCGCGATCTCTCCGGCGGCATGCGCCGGCGCCTGACCGTGGCGCGCGCGCTGATCAACGACCCCGACCTGCTGGTGATGGACGAGCCCACCACCGGCCTCGACCCGCAGGCGCGCCACCTGATCTGGGAGCGGCTGAAGTCGCTGATGGCCAGTGGCAAGACCATCCTGCTGACCACGCACTTCATGGAAGAAGCCGAACGGCTGTGCAACTACCTGTGCGTGATCGACGGCGGCCGCAAGATTGCCGAAGGCAAGCCGCACGAGCTGATCGACAGCCAGATCGGCTGCGACGTGGTCGAGGTCTATGGCGATGAACTGGACACGCTGCGTGGCACGCTGACGCCGCTGGCACAGCGCACCGAAATGAGCGGCGAGACGCTGTTCTGCTACGTGCGCGAGCCCGCCCCGCTGCTGGCGGCGCTGCACGGCAGGAGCGGCGTGCGCTACCTGCACCGTCCGGCCAACCTCGAGGACGTGTTCCTCAAGCTGACCGGCCGTGAGATGCGGGACTGAACCAAGGGACGACATGAGCGAACAGGACCCCCTCGCGGACGCCACCGATGCCGCCCCCGCCGCCGCCATGACGGCGCGCCAGACCTATCCGCAGCCGCTGCTGCCGCGCAACCTGCGCAACTGGATGATGGTCTGGTACCGCAACTACATGGTGTGGAAGAAGCTGGCGATTCCATCGATGATCGGCAACCTCGCCGACCCGATGATCTACCTGTTCGGCCTCGGCCTCGGGCTCGGGCTGATGGTCGGCCAGGTCGACGGCGTGTCGTATATCGCCTTCCTGGCCGCCGGCACCACTGCGTCCAGCGTGATGATGTCGGCCAGCTTCGAGTCGATGTATTCGGCGTTCTCGCGCATGCACGTGCAGCGCACCTGGGAGGCCATCATGCATGCGCCGCTGACGCTGGGCGACGTGGTGCTGGGCGAGATTGCCTGGGCGGCGAGCAAGGCGGTGCTGTCGGGGCTGGCCATCATGCTGGTGGCGGGCGCGCTCGGCTACGCGCAGATGCCGGGGGCGCTGCTGGCGCTGCCGGTGATCGTGCTGGCCGGGATTGCCTTCGCCGCGCTGGCCATGATTGTCACCGCGCTGGCGCCCAGCTACGACTTCTTCATGTTCTACCAGACCCTGGTGATGACGCCGATGCTGCTGCTGTCGGGCGTGTTCTTCCCGCTGGAGCAACTGCCCGAAGGCGTGCAGGCCGCCACCGAGGTGCTGCCGCTGGCGCACGCGGTGGCGCTGATCCGGCCGCTGATGCTGGGCCGCCCGATCGACGGCGCGGGCCTGCACCTGACGGTGCTGGCCGCCTATGCGGTGGCGGCGCTGGTGGTGTGCCTGGTGCTGCTGCGCCGCCGGCTGCTGCGCTGACCCCGCCCCATGCCAAACTTAACCACTACCATCAGTTCCATGCAGTCTTTATTGCCCCGCCTGCGTCGCAAGCGGCGCGACGAAAGCGAAACCTCCGTCTCGCTGCCGCGCATCGCCCTGCCGCGCATCACCTTGATGCTGGCGGCCGCCTGCGCCACGGCGACGCTGTCCGGATGCATGGTGGTCGGCGCCACCGTTGCGGTCGGCAGCGCCGCGGTGTCGACGGTGGCGACGGTAGGCTCGGCCGCGGTCAGCGTGGCCTCGACCGCGGTCGGCGCCACCTACGACGTCACCGCCGCCGGCGTGAAGGCGATGGCCGGCAGCGATGAGCCCGCGCCGCAAGCGCCGGCAGCGCCAGGGCCGACCCTGCAAGAACCGGCCCCGGTAGTCGCGGCGGCAGAGTAGCGCCTCAGCCGCCCAGCCCGCGCAGCAGGTCGGCCTTCAGGTCCTCGACCGACTCCAGCCCCACCGCCAGGCGGATCAGCCCTTCGCCGACGCCCGCGGCCGCCTTGGCCTCGGGGCTCACGCGCGCATGCGTGGTGGTGTACGGGTGCGTGATGGTGGTGCGGGTATCGCCCAGGTTGCCGGTGATCGAGCACAGCCGGGTGTTGTCGATCACGCGCCAGGCATTGGCGCGCTGCTGCTCGGGCGTCGCGCCCTTGAGCTCGAACGACACGATTGCGCCGCCGCCGCTTTGCTGGCGCATGGCGATCTGGTGCTGCGGGTGCGACGCCAGCGCCGGGTGGAACACGCGTGCCACGGCCGGGTGCGATTCCAGGAACCGCGCCAGTGCCAGCGCGCTGGCCGAATGGCGCTCCATGCGGATCGCCAGCGTCTCCATGCCCTTGAGCAGCACCCACGCATTGAACGCCGACAGCGTCGGCCCGGCGGTGCGCACGAACGGGAACACCTTGCCCATGATGAAGTCGTGCGAGCCCAGCACCGCGCCGCCCAGCACGCGCCCCTGGCCGTCGATATGCTTGGTGGCCGAGTGCACCACGATGTCGGCGCCGAACTTCATCGGCTGCTGCAGCGCGGGCGAGCAGAAGCAGTTGTCGACCACCAGCAGCGCATTGGCGTTATGGGCGATGTCCGCCACCGCGGCAATGTCGGCGACCTCGGTCAGCGGGTTCGACGGCGTTTCCAGGAAGAACAGTTTGGTGTTCGGCCGCACCGCGGCGCGCCATGCTTCCAGGTCGGTCGGATCGACGAAGGTGGTCTCGACGCCGAACTTGCCGAAGATATTGTTGAACAGCGTCATGGTGGAGCCGAAGATCGCCCGCGAGCTGACCAGGTGGTCGCCGGCCTGCATCGACGACAGCACCACCGACAGGATCGCGCTCATGCCCGAGGCGGTCGCCATGCAGGCCTGCGCCCCTTCCAGCGCGGCCAGCCGTGACTGGAACATCGACACGGTCGGGTTGGTAAAGCGCGAATAGGTGTAGCCCTCTTCCGAGTTGGCAAAGCGCTCGGCGGCCTCGGCGGCGCTGTTGAAGCAGAAGCTCGAGGTCAGGTACATGGCCTCGGAGTGCTCCATGAACTCGCTGCGCAGCGTGCCGGCGCGCACGCCGAGGGTATCGATGCCAAGCGATTCGGGATTGAGCGGTTGGTTCATGCTGGTGGCGCGGTCGTACCCGCGCGAATGCGATGGTTTCGACAAGCCGGGCGCCGGTCCGGTGGACGGCGCGCGGCCATGAAAAAAGCCCGTGCGATCGGATGGTCGGATCGACGGGCTTGCTGTCCTGCGAATGGCCTTGGGCTTCAGGCTGTGGCGGCCGGCTTCCGGGCTTCGCCGCGCCGGCAAGGCGCTGCGCAGCGGGAATCGTTGCTGGCCACCATCTCTTTAGCTGTTTCGGGCTGTACCCGCGTCCGCAAGCTGACTGTCAAATCGACGCCCGGCCATGTTAAGGCGGGGCATCGCATTCGTCAACGCGGCGCGGCTTACTCGTTGCCGCCGGAGCGCTGCAGGTGCAGTTGCGAGCGCTCGGTGTCGCCACCGGTGCCGTCGCGATCAGCCTGGCTGCGCGCGGTTTCCAGGCGGTCCAGGTAGGCCTCGTCGATATCGCCGGTGATGTAGCGGCCGTCGAAGCACGAGGCGTCGAAGTCCTTCAGCGCGGGGTTGATGTCGCGCACCGCCTGCTTCATCGCTTCCACGTCCTGGTACACCAGCTTGTCCGCGCCGATGATCCTTGCGATCTCTTCGTGCGTGCGGCCGTGCGCCACCAGTTCGCTGCGGGTCGGCATGTCGATGCCGTACACGTTCGGGTACTTCACCGGCGGCGCCGCCGAGGCGAAGATCACCTTGTTGGCGCCGGCGTCGCGCGCCATCTGCACGATCTCGAACGAGGTGGTGCCGCGCACGATCGAGTCGTCGACGATCAGCACGTTCTTGCCCTTGAACTCCACGCCCATGGCGTTGAGCTTCTGGCGCACCGACTTCTTGCGCACCGCCTGGCCCGGCATGATGAAGGTGCGGCCGACGTAGCGGTTCTTGAAGAAGCCTTCGCGGTAATTGACGCCCAGGCGGTTGGCCACCTGCATCGCGGCCGGCCGGCTGCTATCCGGGATCGGCATGACCACGTCGATATCGCCGGCCGACACTTCCTGGCGGATCTTCTCGGCCAGGTAGTCGCCCATGCGCAGGCGCGCGTCGTAGACCGGCACGCCGTCGATGCACGAATCCGGGCGGGCCAGGTAGACGTACTCGAAGATGCAAGGCGTGAGCACCGGGTTGTCGGCGCACTGCCTGCTGTAGAGCTTGCCGTCGAGGTCGATGAAGATGGCCTCGCCCGCCGCCACGTCGCGCTCGAACTTGTAGCCGATGCCTTCCAGCGCCACGGACTCCGACGCCACCATCCATTCCTTGCCGGTCGGGGTCTCGACGCTGCCCAGGCACAGCGGGCGGATGCCGAACGGGTCGCGCACCGCCAGCATGCCGTAGCCGGCGATCTGCGCCGCGATCGCGTACGAGCCGCGCACGCGCCGGTGCATCCCCGCCACCGCCTTGAAGATCATTTCCGGATCGAGCGCCATGCCGTTGCTGGCGCGCTGCATCTCGTCGGCCAGCACGTTCAGCAGCACTTCGGTATCCGAATGCGTGTTGATGTGGCGGCGGTCGCGGCGGAACATTTCCTCGCGCAGCTGCTGCCAGTTGGTCAGGTTGCCGTTATGCGCCAGGATGATGCCGTAGGGGGCGTTGACGTAGAACGGCTGCGCCTCTTCCTCGCTCGACGCCGAGCCGGCGGTCGGGTAGCGCACCTGGCCGATGCCGGCGGTGCCCGGCAGGCCGCGCATGTTGCGGGTGCGGAAGACATCGCGCACCAGGCCGTTGGCCTTGTGCATGTGGAAAGTACTGCCGTTGGCGGTGGCGATGCCGGCAGCATCCTGTCCGCGGTGTTGCAACAACAGCAGGCTGTCGTAAATCAGTTGGTTGACGGGCGTGGATGACACCACACCGACGATACCGCACATGCCAAGCTCCCAGGAAAGGCTTTGATTCAGGGGGCGCAGCCCGGCCCGGCATATCCACCGGGCCCGAAGGCCTGCGTTACTACCAGCCGCGCAACGTGCCCGGCCTTATGTCTTCACGTACTTCGCCAGCTCCGGCGGCAGCCATGGCTTGATCGATTCCATGGCCTGCATCACGTAGGGGCGGCTCACCGCATCGCGCCAGAACGGTTCTTCCGGCAATTTCGTCAGGCTGGCCAGCGTCACCATCACCATCACCAGCAGCACGCCGCGCAACAGGCCGAACACCAGTCCCAGGCCGCGGTCGGCGGGCTTGAGGCCGGTGCTCTCCAGCAATTGCCCGACCACCATGCCGGCCAGCGAGGCTCCCAGCACGGTGCCGATCAGCAGCACCACGAAGCCCAGAGCATGGCGGGCCAGCTCGCCGCCCGGCAAGGACTCGGGCATCCAGCCCGCGGCCACCGCGCCGTAGCGGAACGCCACCCAGAACGCCACCACCCAGCCGATCAGCGACAGCACCTCGCGCACCAGTCCGCGCAGCACGCCCAGCAGGCCCGAGGCCAGCAGGATAAAGACCACGGCGTAGTCGAAGAAAGTCGGCTGCATCGTTGCTGGCGGCCGCGCACGCGCGCCGGCCGCGGCGCCCCTTACTGTTCCACGACCTTCGAGGTCAGCCCCACGGCCCGCACGCGCTTGTCGGCGGCGTCGGCGGCGTCGCGGTCGTTGAAGGGACCGGCACGCAGCAGGATGCGCTCGCCATCGGCCAGCACTTTCTTTTCGACATAGGCCGGCACCTTGCTCGCCTTGAGCTTGGCCAGCCAGCCCTTGGCGCGCTCTTCCGAAGAAAACGCGCCGATCAGGATCAGGTACTTGCCGCTGCCGGTCCTGGCTTCGGCCCTGGTTTCAGGCTTCGGCTCGGGCTTGGCTTCGGTGCGCTGCGCGGGCTTGTCGGCGGCCGCCGCCGAAGGCTTGGGCGCGTTGACGATTTCCTCGCCGGCATCCAGCGCCGCGGCATCGTTGCGCGACGCCGGCGAGGCCGGCGCGGGCGGCAGCGGATCGGCCTTGCGCGGCTCGACGCGCGGCTTCTGCGAACTGGTGACACCGTTGGCGACCTTGACCGAGACATCGTCGGACACCGGCCGCGGCTTGGTTTCGAACACGATCGGCAGCACGATCACGGCGGCCACCATCAGCACCACGGCGCCGATCAGCCGGCGGCGCGCGCGCTGCTTCTGCGGAAATTCAGGGTCCAGCGTGTCGTCGGCATACTCGTCGGCGAGGCGGCGGGACGAGGCGATGCCCGCACCCGTATCGGCGCGCTGGCGCCGGGCACGCTCGGGTGCCGGGTCGTTGCCCTTGCGGGAGGAAAACAGCGAAAGCAGGCCCATAGATTGGTTCGGTGATACGGCCCGGTGGGCCGCTCGTTGCGTTTGCCGCTCAGTGATCGGCCAGGTCCGCCGGCTTTGCCGGCTCGGCGCGCGCCGGGACGCCCGCTTCAGTTAGCCTGCGTGGCACGGTAGGCCATCACGCCGGCGACGGTATAGAACGATCCGAAGACCAGAATTCTATCATTCTCGGTCGCTCTCTCCATGGCGTCGCGGAATGCCGCCTCGGGGCTGGAAAAGCAGGCCGCGGTGGCATCCGGGCCGGGGCGGAAGCCGCCCGCTTCCAGCCTTTCGAGCAGGTCCGTGGCGCTGGCCGCGCGTTCGGTGGGCAGGTCGCACAGGCACCAGTGGTCGACCTTGTCGGCCACATGCTGCAGCACGCCGGCGATGTCCTTGTCCTGCATCGCGCCGAACACCGCATACGTGTAGCGGAAGAAGCCCATGTTCTCGAGGTTCTGCCCCAGCGTCGCCGCCGCATGCGGATTGTGCGCCACGTCGAGGATTACGGCCGGACGGCCTGGCAGCACCTGGAAGCGGCCCGGCAGATCGACGAAGGCCAGGCCATTGCGCACTTCCTGCGCGCTCACCGGCAGGCGCTCGCGCAGCGCCTGCAGCGCCGCCAGCGCGGCCGATGCGTTGAGCAGCTGGTTGGCGCCGCGCAATGCCGGATAGCCCAGGCCGTTGAGCTTGCGTCCGCCGCCGCTCCAGTCCCATTGCTGGCGCTCCTGGCCCTTGGCGGCCTGGAAGTGGTAGTCGCGCCCCACCAGCCACAGCTCGGCGCCGACCGCTTCGGCATGCGCCAGCAGCGACTTGGGCGGCACCGGGTCGCCGCAGATCGCCGGCACCCCCGGACGGAAGATGCCGGCCTTCTCGAAGCCGATTTCCTCGCGGGTGTTGCCCAGGTACTGGGTATGGTCGATGTCGACGCTGGTGATGATGGCGCAGTCGGTATCGATCACATTGGTCGCATCGAGGCGGCCGCCCAGTCCCACTTCGAGGACGATCGCGTCGAGGCCGGCCGCGGCGAAGAAATGGAGGATCGCCAGCGTGGTGAACTCGAAGTAGGTCAGGCTGACCGGGTTGGCAAAGCTGTTGCGCGCATGCTCGACCGCCTCGAAGTGCGGCAGCAGCTGCGCGTCGGTGGCGATCTCGCCGTTCAGGCGCGCGCGCTCGTTGAACGAGATCAGGTGCGGCGAGGTATGGCAGCCCACCTTGTAGCCGGCTTCCAGCAGGATGCGCTCGAGCATGGCGCAGGTCGAGCCCTTGCCGTTGGTGCCGCCCACGGTAAAGACCGCGGCATCGATGCGCAGCCCGAGGGCTTCCTTCACGCGCGTGATGCGCGTCAGGCCCATGTCGATGCCCACGGGATGAGCGGTTTCGAGATGGGCGAGCCATTCGGGAAGCGTGTGGAAGACAGGCATTTCAGTTGTGCGAGGATGCGTTGGAAGCGTTTGCTACCAGATTCGGGCAGACGCGCGCAAAGTCAAGGGCGCGCTCCGGCGGGCGTCCAGAAAAGGCGAAAGGCGCGTCAACCACCCGCGCCTTCGGTACCGCGATACTGGCGGCGTTATGCCACCGCGTCGGCCGGCTGCTTCTGCAGCAGCGCCAGCAGCTGCGCCAGTTCGGCGCGCATCTTGCGGCGGTCGACGATCATGTCGACGGCGCCCTTGGTCAGCAGGAACTCCGAGCGCTGGAAGCCTTCGGGCAGCTTCTCGCGCACGGTCTGCTCGATCACGCGTGGACCGGCAAAGCCGATCAGCGCCTTGGGCTCGGCGATCACCACGTCGCCCAGGAAGGCGAACGACGCCGACACGCCGCCCATGGTCGGGTCGGTCAGCACGCTGATGAACGGCAGCCTGGCCGCGCTCAGCTGGTTCAGCATCGCGGTGGTCTTGGCCATCTGCAGCAGCGACAGCAGGCTTTCCTGCATGCGCGCGCCGCCGGTCGCGGTAAAGCAGATGAACGGCACCTTCTGCTCCAGCGCGGCCTGCGCGCCGCGCACGAAGCGCTCGCCCACCACCGAGCCCATCGAGCCGCCCATGAACTCGAACTCGAAGCAGCTCGCCACCACCGGGATGGTGTGGATGGCACCGCCCATCACCACCATGGCATCGGTCTCGCCGGTGTCGTCCATGGCGGCCTTGATGCGGTCCGGGTACTTCTTGGAGTCCTTGAACTTGAGCGCGTCGACCGGCACGATCTCCTGGCCGATCTCATAACGGCCTTCGGCGTCGAGCAGCGCATCCAGGCGCGCGCGCGCGCTGATGCGCATATGGTGGTCGCACTTGGGGCAGACGTGCAGGTTGGCCTCGACATCGGTCCGGTACAGGGTGGACTCGCACGACGGGCACTTGACCCACAACCCCTCGGGGATGCCCTTGCGGGTGCTGGGGTCGGTCTGTTGAATCTTGGGGGGCAGGAGTTTATCCAACCAGCTCATGAAAGCTCCTTTCGGATGACTGCGGTCCGCCGGCAGGCCCATGGTCGGGGCGCCGGTTGGCGGAAGGCAGGGAATCAACCCGCGAATTTACCATGCCGGCCCGGTGAGCCCGAAGCGCAACGCGCGAATTGCGCACGATAACGCACTGCACGCAGTATTCCGGGACGGCAAAGGATCACTTCAGGCATCCAGCGCCTGCCGAATTTCGGCGATAAACGATTGCAGCGCCGCCACGGCCTGCTCGCGCGGCGTGTCTTCCAGCAACTGCACCAGGCGGCTGCCGATCACCACGGCATCGGCCACGCTGCCGATCGCGCGCGCGGTCTGCGCATCGCGGATGCCGAAGCCCACCCCCACCGGCAGGTTGGCGTGCTGCTTGATCAGCGGCAGGCGCGCCGCCACGCTGTCGAGGTCGATCGCGGCCGAGCCGGTCACGCCCTTGAGCGAGACGTAGTAGAGGTAGCCGCTGGCCACGCGCGCGACCGCCTCGATGCGCGCATCGGTCGAGGTCGGCGCCAGCAGGAAGATCGGGTCCATGCCGTGGTCGCGCATCAGCCCGGCGAACGACTCGCACTCCTCGGGCGGATAGTCGACCACCAGCACGCCGTCGACGCCGGCCGCACTGGCGGCCCTGGCGAAGGCTTCCTCGCCCATGCGCTCGATCGGGTTGGCGTAGCCCATCAACACCACCGGCGTGTCGGCATTGGCCTGGCGGAACTCGCGCACCCACTGCAGCACCTGCGTCAGCGACACCCCCTGCGCCAGCGCGCGCTCGGAGGCGCGCTGGATCACCGGGCCGTCGGCCATCGGGTCGGAGAACGGCACGCCCAGCTCGATCACGTCGGCGCCGCCCGCCACCAGCGCGTGCATCAGCGCCACGGTCAGGCCGGGCTCGGGATCGCCGGCGGTGATGAACGGAATCAGGCCCTTCTTCTGCTGCGCGGCCAGCGCCGCGAACGTCTTCTGGATACGGGACATATCAGGGAATCAGGTGAGGCCGCGGCGCCGGCGAGACATCGTCGTTGGCGGCGGCCAGGGTTGGGGTCGCATCGGGCTCGATCGCGGGCATGGCTTCTGCAGCAGCGGCCACGCGCCCGCACGCCACCTGCACGTACTCGGGGTTGATCTCGTAGCCGACAAAGCGCCGGCCGTGGCGCAGGCAGGCTACCGCGGTGGTGCCGCTGCCGGCGAACGGATCCAGCACCAGGCCGCCCGGCGGGCAGCTCGACAGCACCATGCGCTCGACGATCTCCAGCGGCTTCTGCGTCGGGTGGTTGGCACGCTCGGGGTCCTGGCGATGGATGCGCGAGATGCTCCACAGGTCCTTGGGGTTGTAGCCCACCTCCAGCCACTTCTTGCCTTCGAAACGCGGCCGGCTGCGCGCCTTCTTGGTCTCGGGGTCGTACGGGATGCGCACCGGGTCGAGGTCGAAGTAGTAGTCGCGCGCCCTGGCAAAGAAGCCGATGTTGTCGTGCACCGACGAGAACTTGCGCGTGGTGCCGCCCATGCTGGGCACGCGGCGGTCCCAGATGATCTCGTTGATCATGGTCAGGCGCCGCTTCAGCATCACGAACAGCTCGGGCGAGTACTGCCAGGTGCAGAACAGGTAGAGCGTGCCCCTGGGCGCGAGCTTGGGCACGACCGCGTCCATCCAGCGCTCGGACCAGTCCAGGTAGGCCTGGCCCGACAGCAGGTCGGAATCGTTGCCGTAGTCCTTGCCCAGCCCGTACGGCGGATCGGCGACGATCAGGTCGACCGAGCCGTCCGGCAGGCGCGCAATGCCTTCGAACATGTCTTCCTGGAACAGGCGCAGCTGGGCGGAGTCGGGAGCGCCGGCAGCATCCGGCGCGCCGGCGCCGCCCACGGCAAGTCCGGTCGGAGGCAGCGCGCGCATCAGAGCTTGAGCCCCGCGCGCTCGGCCACGGTATGCATGTCCTTGTCGCCGCGGCCGGACAGGTTCACCAGCAGCAGCTTGTCCTTGGGCAGCGTCGGCGCCAGCTTGCAGGCGTAGGCGATGGCATGGCTGGACTCCAGCGCCGGGATGATGCCCTCGATGCGGCAGCAGTCGTGGAAGGCCTTGAGCGCTTCCTCGTCGGTGACCGGCACATACTGCGCGCGGCCGCTGTCCTTGAGCCAGGCATGCTCGGGACCGACGCCGGGGTAGTCCAGGCCGGCCGACACCGAATGGGTCTCGATGATCTGGCCGTTGTCGTCCTGCAGCAGGTAGGTGCGGTTGCCGTGCAGCACGCCCGGCGTGCCGCCGGTCAGCGAGGCCGCGTGGCGGCCGGTGTCGAGGCCGTCGCCGGCGGCTTCGACGCCGATCAGCTGCACCTCCTGGTGCTCGATATACGGATAGAAGATGCCCATGGCATTGGAGCCGCCGCCGACGCAGGCGATCACCGCGTCCGGCTGGCGCCCGGTCATTTCGGGCATCTGCACCTTGGCTTCCTCGCCGATCACGCACTGGAAGTCGCGCACCATCATCGGATACGGGTGCGGCCCAGCCACGGTGCCGATGATGTAGAAGGTGTTCTCGACGTTGGTGACCCAGTCGCGCATGGCCTCGTTGAGCGCATCCTTGAGCGTGCGCGAGCCGCTTTCCACCGGCACCACGGTCGCGCCCAGCAGCTTCATGCGGTAGACGTTGGCGGCCTGGCGCTTGACGTCCTCGGCGCCCATGTAGACCACGCATTCCATGCCGAAGCGCGCGGCGATGGTGGCCGTGGCCACGCCGTGCTGCCCTGCCCCGGTCTCGGCGATCACGCGCGGCTTGCCCATGCGCTTGGCCAGCAGCGCCTGGCCGATGACGTTGTTGATCTTGTGCGCGCCGGTGTGGTTCAGGTCTTCGCGCTTGAAGTAGATCTGCGCGCCGCCGAGCGTCTCGCTCCAGCGCTGCGCGTGGTAGATCGGCGACGGGCGGCCGACGAAGTGCTTCAGCTCGCGGCGGAATTCGGCGTCGAACTCGGGATCCTTCTGGTAGTGCGCATAGGCGTCGCGCAGCTCATCGAGCGCGTGCACCAGCGTTTCGGACACGAAGGTGCCGCCATA